>QBMS01000003.1 GCA_003249095.1 Snowella sp. | reverse complement strand
GTATTATACGTTTCTGAATATAGTGACTCACATTTTTGACAGATAAATATTTTTCTCTCTCCATTATTTTTCGTTTTGTAATGAGAATGAATTTTCACTTCCTCGCTGTGACAATGAGGACAGTCTCGTTTAAATAATTCTTTTTCTTTCCCATTGCAAAATATAGAATCATTAAACTCTTGGATTGGCTTTATCTTTTGGATTGACATACTCTCTCTCCTTTTTTTACCGATTTATTTATAGTATTATTACCCTTAACACCCCTGTAAAGTTATAACCATTACTTCCAAGCTTATATTTGCTTCTTTGTTTCTCTAATCCTTTGCCCAGTAATCCTTTCTGCCTTTAATCAGGCTGAACCATTGCCCGAGTTTTGCGAAGTTGGAAAACTTCTGGAGTTTGTTTGAGACAGCGTTTGGGTCGAGTTATGATTTTGCAACGGCTTGCCATTGCGATCGCAATGGCAAGCCCAGGATTTTAGTCTATTACCGACCGTTGAAGTGATAAGTAGCGATGTATTAGCTGGTGCTAGAGGAAGTTATGACGGCACTACCAATAGGATTTATCTGGCAGACAGTTTTGTTGCCAATGGAACCCCAGAGGCGATCGCAACAGTTCTCTTAAAGCAGATTGGGGATTTTGTAGAGGCGAAAGTTAATGGTCAGAGTTCCTTTGAAGATCAAGGGGTAATTTTTGCTCAACAGGTTCAAACCCTACAAAACCAAAATTTAAGCGCGAGCATTACAACTCCCCAACAAAATACCAGCCTTCAATCCTGTTCCTGTAGTGCTTGTCGTCTTAATTCCTCATCTTCTCTGACATCATTTTCTATTCCCCAGGAAGGAACCTCCGTTGCCTCTGGAGACTACCGCATTGATGCGTTATTAGGCGGTTACAAATGGGGAATAACCAACATTACCTTCAGTTTTTATTCGGGCGGCTCTTTCTATGGTGGTGAAACAGGTTTGAGTGTTGTGAGTGAGGGGATTAAAAATAATGTCCGCAATATACTGAGTAATGTTATCGCTCCTCTTATCAATGTTAATTTTGTTGAGGTTGCTGACTCGTCCTCTAGCTATGGTCAAATGCGCTATCTGCTTTCAACTGAAGCTGGCTATGCTTATGCCTATTATCCTTTCTCAACGGATACAAATCAGGGAAATGGTAACGATGTTGCAGGGGACGTGTTTTTAGATCCTTCCTATGATAATAGTTCTAGTACCAATGGATTTCAAGGCGGACCAGGGACTCATGGCTATCAGACCCTCATTCATGAAACCTTACACGCGCTAGGGATAAAACATCCTGGAAACTATAACGGTAGTGGCGTTGGTGATCCGCCTTACCTCCCCTATGGTGAGGACAATTGGGACAACACCCTAATGACCTACAACTTTTATTCGGGAGCAGAACCCAGTACTCCCATGGCCTATGACGTGTTGGCGTTGCAGTACCTTTATGGAGCAAAGTCTTTTAACGCCAGCAACACAACCTACAACTTTACCAATACGGGTTTATACTCAGATGGTGTGCGCACAGTTGGTAGCTCAACGCTGGAGAATAAGCTCACCATTTGGGATAGTGATGGCATAGATACCTTGGATTTCTCTAATTTAGGTGCCAACGCCTCTGGCTATCGGTTTGATCTGAATGCTGGTGGATGGTTGTCCACGCAAACAGCGTTTAATGGTACAGGATATAATGTGAATGCTGGCCCACCAGTGAGATATAGGAGCGGGACAAGTTATTACGCAACGACGAGTGGGACAAGGTTGGGCTATGGCGTAACTATTGAGAATTTGATTAACTCCTCTAGTAATGATTACATTATTGCCAACTCAGCTGCCAATGTTTTTAGTGGTTACGGTCTAAGCAATCTGACGGGTGCTGACATTATTGAAGGAGCAAATAGTTTAGATCTTCTGGATTTATCGGCGTTTAACGTCGCTAATGTTACCCAAACCCAAAGTGGTAATAATCTACTGCTGGGAATCGGCTCTGGACGTTCGATAATGGTGAAGGATTACTATGCTGTGTCTGAAGGCGATCGCATACAACTTGGGTTTTCTAATTTAGCCCCTAACGATTTAACTCTTTCCAATACCAGTATTGCCGAAAATCAAGCAATAGGAACAGCCGTAGGGACATTCACCAGCACCGACCCCGACACAGGCAACACCTTCACCTATAGCTTAGTAACAGGAACAGGTTCAACTGATAACGCCCTATTTGCGATTTCAGGCAATCAACTCCAAAGTAACGGAATCTTTGACTTTGAAACTAAAAATAGTTACAGTATCCGAGTCAGAACTACCGATCAAGGGGGCTTAACTTTTGAGAAGCAGTTAACCATTGGAGTAACAAATATTAACGAAACGCCTACTAACTTAAACCTCTCCAACAGCACCATTGCCGAAAATCAAGCTATAGGAACTGGCATTGGCACATTCACCAGCACCGACCCTGACACAGGCAACGTCTTCACCTATACCTTAGTAACAGGAACAGGTTCAACCGATAACGCCCTGTTTGCTATTACAGGAAATCAACTCAAAACCAACGCCATTTTCGACTACGAAACCAAAAACAGTTACAGCATCCGAGTAAAAACTGCTGATCAAGATGGCTTAACTTTTGAGAAGCAGTTAACCATTGGAGTAACTGACCTTAATGAGATTATAGGTAATCCCTCAATTAATAACGGTCGGAACCCGATTTTCGGTACGACTGGCCCTGATTATTTGATAGGCGGGACGGGCGCGAAAACCCTAACAGGTGGCGGCGGCAATGATTTCTTTGTCTTTACCAATATGCGGGATGTCGGTCAACGGATTGCAGACTTCACTGTTGGAGAAGATAAACTCGTCTTTACTCAACTCTTCTCTAGTTTGGGTTACAAGGGTTCCAATCTGATCGCCGATGGTTACCTCAAATTTGTTCAGGGAACAGGCGCAAATTCAGCCCATACTTTCCTCCAGATTGATCGGGATGGCTTAACGGGAAGCGCGATCGCCCGTAATTTCCTACAAGTTGATAACATTACTCCCGCACTATTAAACAATTCCAACAACTTCCAGTTTTAACCCAGTTTTCCCTTGTTTTATTCTCCCTTATTTGTTCATGATGAATGCTATGTCAACTCAACTCAAAAATCCTTTGACAACTCTTGGTCTTGCTCTTGCCTCTAGTGTCGGTGCGATCGCATTTTCTACTCCTGCCTACTCTATTAATGTTGATCTATCGACCTTTGATGCTATTGGGGATGTGAGCAACAGTAATACAACAATTAGTTCAGGTTCTACAGTTTTTACGAGTGGTGGTACAGGTTCATTAGAGGAATTTCTCGGAATTGATCCAACGAATTTTAATAATGCGATTCCCGACACCACCTACGGTTCAGCGATTAAACAAACCTTGACTTTTAATGCAGGCGATCAGTTTAGTTTTAACTGGAATTTTAATACATCAGATAGCGATCAGGCTTTTGTTGCCATCGGTAATGCGATCAGTGTCCTATCGGGTAGTAATCCCTATAGTTATACCTTTGCAACCTCTGGCAATTATCAAGTTGCGATGGGAGTTCTTGATGTTACAGATTCAACAGGTATATCAAGCCTGACCTTGAGTAATGCTCAAATTCAAGCTGTTCCTTGGGAAACGGATGCGCTTCCTGTTGTGGGTACCACCCTCCTCTTTGGTATTGGGATTTGGAAGAAATATAAATCCTCGAATTCCAATAATTTTGATCTAAATGCGATCGCGATCATCAAATCCAACGGGACACCAGGGGTTTCTTATGACTCAAGCCGATGAAATCTTTGAACAAGTGTTAGTCAACGCGGAACAAATGCGACAAGTTGAAGAGCAACTTTTTGCGAATGGGATGCCTGTGTCTGCTTTGATGGAAAAAGCGGCTCTTTTGATGAGCGATCGCCTTCAGGAACTTTACCCCATTGATCAATATGATCAAATAGGAATCCTAGTTGGGCCAGGTCATAACGGCGGAGATGCCTTGGTGATTGCACGGGAATTATGGCTAAAAAACTATCAAGTTTTAGTTTATTATCCTTTTGAAAAAGTTAAGGAATTAACGGCTTGCCACGCCCAATATGCCCAATTTCTGGGGATTCCTTTTACCCAAGATCTTCAATCACTCCAAAATTGTGATGTTCTCATAGATGGCTTGTTTGGTTTTGGCTTAAATCGTCCTTTGGTAGGATGGATTGGAGAAGCGATCGAACAGATAAATCAATGGTCGCAACCGATTGTCAGTATTGATTTACCGTCGGGTCTTCATACAGATACGGGGGAAGTTTTAGGTATTGCCATTAAAGCGACCCGTAGTTTATGTCTGGGTTTATGGAAATTGGCATTTTTTCAAGATCAAGCTTTGGAGTATTTGGGAAAAGTAGAAAAATTGGATTTTGGGATTCCTGAAGCGGTTGTTAAAAAGGTCATTTCTGATGCTTCTTCTGTGAAAATAGTAACTCCTAATCTAGCTCAGCGATCGCTACCTTTATCTCGTTCTTTGTTAACTCATAAATATCAACAGGGTCATTTATTGCTGATTTGTGGCTCACGACGTTATGCAGGCGGCGCGATTTTAACAGGATTAGGAGCTAGAGCCAGTGGAGTGGGAATGCTGTCGATCGCGGTTCCCCAATCCTTAAAACCACTTTTAGTCAGCCATTTACCCGAAGCTTTAATTATTGACTGTCCCGAAACTGAAACAGGCGCGATCGCGGAATTACCTGATTTAGCTCAAGATTTTGAAAAATATACTGTTATTGCGGCGGGGCCAGGTTTAACCTTAGAAGCTTTACCCATTATTGAAAAAGTGTTAACGGCTCCCGTTCCCCTGATTTTAGATGCGGATGGATTGAATTGTTTAGCTCAACTCGGCACAGTCTCTAGTTTAGCAAAAAGAACTTTTTCGACCATTTTAACGCCTCATTTAGGGGAATTTAAACGTTTATTTCCTGAAATTTCTCACCCCAATCGCGATCGCCTTCAAGCCGTACAAGAAGCGGCAAAATGCAGTCAGGCCATTATTTTATTCAAAGGAGCCAGAACTGTGATTGCGAATCCTGATGGTCAAACCTGGGTCATTCCTGAAAGCACACCTGCATTAGCTAGGGGAGGAAGTGGAGACGTTTTAACAGGATTAATGGGGGGAATTCTCGCCCAAAATCCCCAGGATTCTTTAGAAAAACTGGTTGCGATCGCGGCATGGTGGCACGCTCAAGCAGGAATTTTAGCGGTGAAAGAACGTACAGAATTAGGCGTTGATGCCTGGACGTTATCTCAATATTTAATTCCAACTTGTCAACAATTGCTTTCTTGAGTTTGTAGCAAAAACAAACCCCTGATCATGATTTTTAAGCGATAGTTTCTCTGTTTATCGTTGAATTGAATTAATTCTCTTTAAAATTTGTCCAATTTTGCCATATTTTTCACCTGTTAATCCCTCTAACTCATGTTCAATATCTTCTAACCAACCAAGCTTACTTGACCATTTTCCCGTTAATAGTTGCTTGGCCGCATGAGTTGGAACCCCTTCGTCGTTAACATACAAAGCAATTTTTTCGTATCCTATCTCCAATATTGCATTATCACAGGTCACATAACCTAATGTTTGATAGGCCTGTATGTAAGCGGATAAACTTTCTTCCATTGGCACACCTGGAACCCAGTAAAATTCATCTTCTGGTGTCGGTTGCCACCAACGTTCTTGATCTCCTGCGACCCAAGCAAAGCAATTATATTCTTGAGATTTGGGGCTGGTTACGGTGTACTCGGTGATTGCTAAGTTGGGGTAACGTAACTCTAAATGTATGGCTTTTTCCATCAGTGATTTAGATATAACCTTCTTGTTTTCCCCAATTTAACCAAGCTTCAGCCATTTGTTTGATTTTTCCCCTTTGTTCAGGTTGTACAGGATTTTGTTGGGTGATTTGGCGTAAAGCAGGTAACCAATAGAGCGGATTGTTGCGTAAATCTTCTAATAAGCAAGGAACTACTGCTTTTCCCATACTCACAATTTTCTGATAGGCAGGATGTTTAGTCATTTCCACTGTCGATGACATACCTTCTACGGATTGAATCCATTGAGAGGCAAGGTCAGTAAATTCTGCCTGTATTTTTTCAGCAGTATATTCTCCACTTTCTAAGTCTGAATGATTACCGCTCTCAGATAGGATTTTCAAAAGTTTATACGTCATGGGCCTACTCTCAAAAGTTTTCTAATGATTCCTAAATCTCCCAAGCTTATACTAACAAGAATCTTAAGCGAGGAGTTCACAACAAAATTAGACTTTAAGACGCAAATTGGGTTTGAACGACTTTAATCAGTTCACTTGTCCAGTGTTCGGCATCGTCAGCACTGGCAGATTCTACCATGACCCGAATAACGGGTTCGGTTCCTGATGCTCTGACCAAAATCCGTCCATCCTCTCCCATTGCGGATTCGGCCCGGGCGATCGCGTTTTGTAGCACATCACACTCTTGCCAATTCAGTCGGCGATCACGGTCTTCCACGCGAACATTGCGTAAAATTTGGGGATAGGGCTGGAAACTTTCATCTAAAAGCTCACTCAAAGAAAGTCCCGATTGTTTCACCAAAGACGTTAAATGTAGCGCGGCTTGGATTCCATCTCCCGAAAAACTGTGGTGATGACAGATAATGTGACCCGATTGTTCACCGCCTAACATCGCGCCTGTTTCCCACATATGGGCTTGGACATATTGATCGCCGACGGCGGTACGAACGAGATTTCCACCCAATTTTTGCCAAGCTCTTTCAAAGCCTAAATTTGCCATTACCGTACTAATAATCAAGTTATTGGGCAATTCTTGACGTTCTTTTAGGGTTTTTCCCCAGAAATAAAGAATATAGTCTCCATCAATACTTTTTCCCTTGTTATCAACCGCCATCACACGATCAGCATCCCCATCAAAGGCAAAGCCAAGATCGGCCTGATGTTCCTTAACGGCTTGTTTTAATGCGGTTAAATTAGTAGAACCACAATTCACATTAATGCGATCGCCGTTCGCCTGGTCATGGAGACAAATGACTTCCGCCCCCAAGACTCTGAACATTTCAGGAGCAATGAGGACGGAGGCTCCCCAGGCTAAATCCAAAACGATACGCATTCCGCTAAAATCAATATCTTTAGGTAATCCGTTTAATAAAAACTGTCCATAGTAATTGACCATATTAGGGTCATGAAAAGCTTTGCCGTAGGGAGAGGAATTTTCTACCGAAGAGGGAATTTGGCCCCGTAGTCCTGCTTCAATCCGTTGGGTCTGGGTTTTCCCTAATTTCAATCCTTCTGCACTAAAAAATTTAATGCCATTGTCTTCAGGAGGATTGTGGCTCGCTGAAATCATAATGCCGCCGATCGCATTCATTACCCCTGCTAAGTGAGCGACACAGGGCGTGGGACATAAACCCAATTGCCAAACTTCTAATCCCGCCGAGGTTAATCCCGCCGCGATCGCCATCGCTAACATATCACTAGAATTGCGGGAATCTTGACCGATAAATACAGGGCCAGCAACGGGGGAATTTTCTCTTAAAATTTGACCCGCCCAAAAACCTAATTGCAACGCAAAGGGAGCCGTCAGTAAATCGCCCACCTTGCCACGAATACCATCAGTCCCAAAGAGAGGGGCTTTCGATAAATTTAACTCTTGAGCCGAAATAGAAGATTCAGACAATAATCGACTATTAATACCAGAAACCATAGAAGCAACCATAAATCACACGTCCTCACGCATCACACTACAAGGATATATCTTTATAGACAATTTAGACTCAATTTAGAGAGACATTTTTTCAATAAGTTTAGTGCCTGACGAATTATAAATTGAAGTCGTTCAAACGTTCAAGCATCCGCTCCCAAGTTAATCCTTTTTCCAAATAGTTCGGAGAGTTTGGATTGTAGGGGCTAAAAAGGCGATCGATGCTTAAAATAACAGCCGTTTCAGGCAAAATCGGAATATCGGGATCGGAATCCGTGAAATTGATCAAAGAACTGGAAAATCCTTTGAAGACTAAAATTTCATCCCGTTCTCCCCTATCCTCTACCGTGAGAAATAAAACTTCCTGGGGAAAACGCAAACTGTACTGTTCTAACCGATGGATGGGTAAAATAAATGGCTTCACTGTTCTAAGGCAGAGCGTCCCTGTTTCGCAAGACGGATAAAAATAAAATAGATAAAATAAAGAACGTAGCTGACGAGTCCGATGATGCCTAAAAATCCTAAAAAGCCAGGCGTTGCATTCGGATGAATAATTTCCTTATAACGCCAGGGAGCTTGTAACCACACCTGACAGAAGGGCGTTTCTACAGATCCAGGAGCAAAAGCACAGGAAAGAAAGGGAATAAAAGCCATGACTCCTAAACTGCAATAGATGGTGATTGCCCAACGCCAGGAGGTTGTTACTAATTTTAAAAGGGTCGGACGGGAATCCTTGATTTCATCATTTAAATCAACCCAAAACCAGAGGGATAGGGGAATGAGGATTCGTGCAACGATACCCGTTACATAGGCAATGGGCCAACTAGGAATCATCAGGTAGATCGTAATCATCAACAAGCTTGCTACACGCCAATAGATAATTAGTAATTGTTGAATGGCATCCGAGCGTTGTAAGAGCGACCAAACCAACAAAGTTAGGGGCAAAATTAGGGCAAAAATCACCGCTAACCGATAATCGAGCCAGACCAAGGGACGAAACCAGACTTGTTCCATTGTATTAAATGTATTGAAAGAATTATTTTAGCAGGCTATAGGGAAATAAAAAGTCATTAAAAACAGTGAAAATCTTCAAAAAGAATCTCACTGTTCGCAAAAAGGAGTTTGGGTCTTAAGGAAATGAAGGGATTAAGGCTTTAGCCTAGTCGTCGTAGATACGGCATTCGGCGGCATCTGGATTTTCATCACAATATTGCTGAAGAGAGTTAGGAGCGGGAGTTCCTTCGCGTTGGTGGGCGGCCTCAGCTTGCAATTCTTCTACCGCATCCCAGGCGGCGGCGCATTCACCAGGACTAGCTCCATCTACGCTACAGACTTCTCTGGCGTGGGCTAATTCTTGCTCAATTTTTTCTTGGATATTGCTCATAGGTATTTGAATGTCTAAAATTTCTAAACGGTAAAAAACAAGTTTGTCCTAACGAATCTGATCCGCAGTGCTTACGCCCCTGTAGATATCTTCCTTATAATATAACAGATGCTAGAAGATGCTATTTGGCGATCGCGTCCTGGGGGACAATGAAACTAGGATCTTCAATTTTTCATGACGGATCCATCGTTTTTGTGATTTTTAAAAGCCTGGGGGCAAATTTCATGACCAAGCCAATGCAATGGGCCAATGCGCTATCCACTCGTCCTTCATTGGAGGCTGCGGTGTCTGAAGTTGTCGCTGGTATCAAGGAATCCTTTACAGATAACCCTGATTTAGGGATTGTGTTTCTTTCAGCAGCCTTTGCCAGTGATTATTCTCGTCTTGTACCTCTGTTATTGGAAAAAATATCTTTGCCTCTACTCATTGGTTGTGGCGGCGGTGGCATTATTGGGATGAAAGAACCCGATCAGGTTTTAGAAGTAGAAGGAACTCCTGCCCTGAGTTTAATGGTCGCTCGTTTACCAGACGTGGAAATCCAAGCGTTTCGGATTGACAGCGATCGCCTACCTGATTCCGATAGTCCTCCCCAAAAATGGACGGAACTTATCAAAGTTGCCCCCGAAAAAAATCCCCATTTCCTTCTTTTATCCGATCCGATGGCAACAGGCATTAATGATCTGCTCGAAGGGTTAGATTTTGCCTATCCCCAATCGGTCAAAATTGGCGGTTTGGCTAGTGGCGGCGGGATGATGAATCAGGGAAATTTATTTTTTTATGATAAAAATCAACCGTCTTCACCTCTCTATGGGCAGGGAACGATCGGTGTTGCTCTCAGTGGAAATATTCAGATTGATACGATTGTCGCCCAGGGCTGTCGTCCCATTGGCCAACCCTACCAAGTCAGTCAAGGGGAGCGAAATATTATTACAGAAATTTTAGTCCCCGATGATCAAAGTGGCGAGTTACATCCTATTGCACCGTTAGAAGCGTTAAGAAATTTAATCCAAACCTTAAGTAAAAAAGATCAAGAATTAGCCCAAAATTCCCTTTTTGTCGGTCTCGTCGGGGATGAATTTAAATTAGCCCTACAGTCAGGCGATTTTTTGATCCGTAACTTACTGGGAGTTGATCCTCGTTATGGGGCAATTGCCATCGGCGATCGTGTCCGTCCCGGTCAAAGAATTCAGTTCCATCTAAGGGATGCTCAAACTTCAGCAGAAGACCTAGATTTTCTATTAAAAAAATATCAAACCAACTCAAAAACTAAGGTGCCTCAAGCGACTCTCTTATTTTCCTGTTTAGGAAGAGGCAACTCTCTTTATCAAGTTCCTAACTTTGATTCCGAATTATTCCGAGATCACGTTCCCGATATTCCCCTAGCAGGATTCTTTTGCAATGGTGAAATCGGCCCTGTTGGGAAAAGAACCTTTCTCCATGGCTACACATCTGTTTTTGCCGTTTTTCGGTCCCTATAATCTTTCGGATTTTCTATCAGGAGACTCAGAATATACACACATAAAAAAACTAAAAACGAGCGAGTTGAGCATTGGTTGCTTTCGCCTTACGGTAATAATTATAGTAATAATAATCCCTGCGATTAGAGTTTTTCGCTCCATTGGCAACAATTCCCCAGATAGGAATATTGGACATTTTTAACTCTAATAAAACTTCCTTGGTGAGATCACGACTGGTTTTATCCAAACGCACGACGAGTAACACACCATCAGTCTGATTAGCCAATAATTTCGTATCAGCGATTCCTAGAAGAGGGGGGGAATCGACCAAAATTAGATCAAACTCTTCTTCCCACTGCTTAATAAACATCGCTAAACTTTTAGAACTGACTAATTCAGTCGGATTAAACCATTTCCCTGCGGCCTTGATCACGTAGAGATTCTGACTCATGAGCGATGGAACGAGCTGATTATCTGAGTCATCGGGCAGTTCTTCAAAGGGAACCTCTGGCTCTTGCCCATGAACCCTGGCAAGCAATGACCAGCGTTGTTGTTGGGGAAAATAACGGTCTCCGTCCACTAGTAAGACTTTTTGCCCAATTTTAGCTGCTGATTCAGCGAGGAAAAATGCGTTAGTGGACTTGCCTTCCCCAGGAATGGCAGAGGTAATCACAAAAGAACGGCAGGAGCGGCGTTCTCGAAGAAAGAAGAGATTGGTATATAAAAAAGAAAAAGCTTCCATGAAGCCAGTCCAATCCGATTTTTTTTGATCAAAAATCTTAAAGGCTTTTGTTTTAAAATCGGTCATTCCAGGCTGGTATGGAATCGTCCCCAACACACTAACCCCTGTTTCTTCCGTGATTTCTTCGGGAGTATGAAAACTGCGGTCTAAACTTTCTGCCAGTAGCCCGACCGCCGCCCCAGCAACGATTCCCGCTACTAAAGACAACAATAAATTTCGGAATAACTGACTGTAAGGTCTTTGGGGAGTGCGAATTTCCGAAACTAGCCGCCAAGGAATAAATTGTTTAGCCGATTCTACCTCTAGCAATTGTTTAGCAGATAGTAGAGAGGTTAAACTTCTAGTGCCAATTTCAATTTCTCCTGTCAGTTCTGCATAGCGTCCTGAAGCGTTGGCAAAATCTTTGATATATTGACGCATTTGTTGCTCAGTAGCTGCCAAAGATTTTTGGCGTGCCTTGGCTTCTTTGACTTGGTTTGCGGCTACGAGGATTTGCTGGGTAAGATTAAGTCGAATACTATTGGGAGAAACAAATTTACTCTGGAACTGGGTTGAATCAATGGGAAGACCTTTTAATGCAATTTGGGTTTCCTGGGAAAGGAGCGGCAGTAGATTTTCTCTTTCTGCTTGGAGTTGCTGAATAATAACATTGTCATCGGTATAACGAGCTGACGCTGCCGCCAATTTACTGTCGATTTCTCTTAACTGATTTAAGAGTCCCATGTAGCGGGGAGATTCGGTCAAGGCACTCAGGGCGATCGCTTCCTGTTCACCAATTCCTAGCTGTTGGCGCAAATTGTTATATAGGGCTATGGATTGATTTAATTGAGCTTCATTTTCTTGTTTTCCTTGATTTAATGCGACCAGGCTATTGGAGATCACACTTCCTTGAGACTGGGGATCAATAAAGTTAGTTTTAAGGCGAAACTCTTGGAGTTGTTTTTGTAAGTCGGCCAATTGTTTTTTAACGGCCGGAATTTGTTTGTCAACAAAGGATAACTGCTGAGCAGACTTGATATTTTGATCTTCTAGGGTATAGGCTAAATAGGCATTTGACAAAGCTCGTAAAACGAATTCAACTAACTTTGGATCCTTATCTTGAAAGCTAACTTCCAAAATTTGAGTATCTTTAGATTGTCCTACTTTCAAGTTGCGAAGCAAAAAGTCAAGATCAAAAATTTTGAGTGGATCATCTCCCTGGAAATATTCTCGATTAGTCTTGTCTTGAAGAAATTCTTGGTTAACTTGATCGACGATCGGTAGTAGGAGTTTGTTACTCAGAAGAATTTGTATTTGCGTGTCATAGTAAGAAACATCCTTCCCCAGGTTCAAGCCAGCCGTGAGACTTTGAATCCCTGCAAGAGGGTTAGACATATCAGTCCCTGGGGGTTGAACTAGTAGTTGAAATTTTTCTTGATACATGGGGGGGCGGCTCATAAGTCTACTTCCCACCAAAAAAGTCACGGCCAACCCTACCCCTAGCATTAACCATCCTCGGCGACGAATGACTTTAGAAATTTGCCTGAGATCTAATTCTTCATCGTCATCTTCGAATACCTCTGGAGCTGGATTTACAGAGTTTTGGGAGAAGGAGTTTTGAATTAGAGGATACTCACTAAGATTAATACCATTGGATTGGGGGTTTGACATGGTTCTATCAATGAAAAAAGACGAGGGTTGGGTCAAGGGGGTCTAGTTGTCCATAGCACTATAGATGGTATAGCACTTGTTGGCCGTTTTTGCCTAGAGTGAATAGTTACGAATTAATTAGGTTAATCAAGAAATTTTTGGCTTATTTGCAGTCAAGTTGAGAGAGAATGTTTTGTTTGCCCCATTGCTCTCCCTAAAGGATTCATGATTTTTATTTTTTTTGTTCTATATTAAAGATTCCCATAGGAAGGTTTATTGGTTATATATAAGTGAAAGTTTATCGCCTTCTAGGTTGAGATGAATAATAACCGATTTTTGCTCCAATTTCTGGAATCGGGAATAATTAATTGTGGATATTATCAATACTCTAGAACAAAAACCGTGGACGGCCAAGGGTTGTAATATATAGTGCCGCTTCATCTTCGGGAATACCTAGCACCTCATTGACCTGATCGTCAAAGAACCCTCCAATGCCACTCACCCCTAAACCCAATTGCATAGCGGCTAGGTTTAGGCGTTGTCCCAGGTGTCCCGCATCTAGATGGAGATATCGGTAGGCGCGATCGCCGTATTTTTGGACAGCCTGTTGGAGATCCGCCGTATGGAAGATCACAGCCCCCGCATCCCGTCCTAAATCCTGACCCAAACAGAGATAGTGTAATTCAGAACGAAAGTTTTTAAACCGAATTTGGCGTAACTCCTGGGCTTGGGGCGCGTAATAATAACAGCCTTCTTCCAGACCCGTTACCCCTGAAACGGCAATAAAGGTTTGAATTAAACTTAAATCAAAATAATCAGGGCTGGAGTCGAGATTTTGTGTTTCATAATCTTGAGACTGATAGGTAAAACTTAGCAATGCCTTCAATTCATCTAGGGTTAAAAATTCTCCCGTATAGGCCCTGGTTGAGCGGCGACGGAGAATGGTTTTTTCTAGTTCAGCGAGATTATTTCCCCAATTGATCGGAGATGTCTGAGTAGAGATTTTTAGACAAAAGGGAAAATTATATTTATCTTCCGCTCCCTGATGAGTGACTTGAGATCGCAATAAATCCTTCGATAGTGGCTCCTGAATTTCCGTTGCGTGGTGAAAAGCCTTGAGTAATTCTCCTGCCCTGACTGAGGGAAAATCGCGACCAATGGGAGAAGGCAAGGCCGTGAGGGGAGATTCCACGATCGCGGAGTTAGCCGTTTGTAAATCGGTCAAAGGAATCACGGTCATCACACTTTCTTGATCGGCATCAAGATAAAGCAGATCATTCATCGCCTGATCTCGAAAACCGCCGATTAAGTGGGGATGATATCCATAGAGCGCGCCAGCCAACTCAATATTTCCCAAAAGATGACCCGTATCCAGAAAAATTCGTCGATAGGCTCGGTCTTCGTAACGCCAGGCGGAACGATTAAAAATTGCCGTTGTCACCAGCACTAAACTCGTATTTTTCAGGGCTAAATGATTAAAACAAGCTTCTTTCAACTTTGTCCAAACTTCACTAGCCCAAAAATGGATCAAGGAATGGGTCAGGGGTTGATAGCTATACAAACCAGAGGGTAAAAGCTTTGTTCCTCTGGAAATCAAATAGACCTCTGCGGGATACAGTCCCCCAGCCGAGGGAGCCGTTCTCAAATAAATGGGCTTTCCCATGCTGGGAATTTTTGCGGTCAGACCATAGCTACAGGCTAAAAGGCGAGATAATCTTTCCCAAGCTCTTGTATCAGGATCTTCAGTCAAAGAAGCGGTCAAAAACGGCTGTAAATCGTAGATTGTCCCGATTTTATACTCCTTAAAAACTGAGGGCTGACTTCCCCAGTCCAAAACTTTGTTTTTTGACGCGATCGTTTCTGGATGATACTTGGTTTGTTCGTGATAATAGCTGGCAAAGGAAGTATTTGAATCAGGCATGAATTCGACGGGGAAAGTAAGGAAAAACAGTAATTTTTTTGAATTAAAGGCAAAACATGAGAAAAAGCAGGAATTGGAACGATGGGTCTTTAATAAAGCTTGATTAAAATAAGGATCTTAGGATGTTTAAAATATAATAATATCAATTAACGCCATTCTCTTTAGAAAATATAGAGAAATAATTTTCAAAAAGCCCTAAAAGAGAGAAGTCGTCTATAGCTAGGTATTTAAAAGGGGGTCCAGCCTCTTGCTAGAGTAAAATTTGTTATATAGAACTATCAATTTCTAGAGGCTTATTCAAAAAAGCTAATAAATGTGAATCTTAAATATTTATCTTCTGAAGAAATACCAAAAATTAGAATTTTAACTAAAAAAAATCTAAAAATTTGCTTGGTAAAATTTAAACTTTTATCTTTCCATGATAATTGACTAAGTTGATTGATTAAGAATTAGGTAAGAATTAGGTGGAAAGATTTTTTACAATAATCAACATCTACATTCCTCAAAAACAGACAATAATTAAGTGTTTGAAACTGCGAAAAACATTTAAACACTAAAAAATTTTAGGATTGAAAGCGAGATTTAAAGGACTTATCATTGTGGTAAACGATAATGAATATGGCGAAAAAAGTAGTAATCTTCTTTTTTTAGAAATAATTTTATGATCCGAGAACTCATCTAAAAAAATTAAAACTGTTCTAAATATTAGAGATGGGAAAATTTTTTTTCTCTACTTACCATGAAAGAAAATTCTACGATTGTGACGATTGATACTGTTTTTTGAATTTGAATCTTTTAAACTTTGAACAAAGTTGTTTCTAGGGTTCCGATTTAAGGAAAAATATCTTAAGTGTCAGGTCCGAGAGAAGCAGGCTGAACTTGTAACCCAATTTAAATATCCAAGTTAGCTACACGGCGGGATAAAAGCCCGGGAGACTTTAACGAGAACTGAAAAAATCAGTTTTGTTGAAGTGTCCTGGGTAGTTGTTTTTTGAGGTGAGATTTATGTCCGAGCAACCATCTTTTCGACCCCCCGATTCCTCCGAAGCCCAGCGCGCTCTGGAAAAAGAGAGTCAGTTACCACTCACAGGTTGGCAACAGGAAGTTTCCCAAGGCTTAACCTACGGGCTAGAGGCGGCAGATAGTATCCGCGATCGCACCATTCCCACCTTTTCCAGGGGAGAATTACCCCACTATGCGGGCATTAATACCTTCATGAAAGCCCCTTATTTAGAGGATGTGCGGAAAGTCGGAGAGTATGATGTGGCTATTATGGGCGTTCCCCACGATTCAGGCACGACCTACCGACCTGGAACTCGTTTTGGCCCCCAGGGAATCCGTCGTATTTCAGCTCTGTACACGCCCTATAACTTTGAAATGGGGGTTGATCTGCGGGAACAAATTACTCTCTGTGATGTGGGTGATGTTTTTACTATTCCTGCTAACAATGAAAAATCCTTTGATCAAATCTCGAAAGGCGTTGCCCATGTGTTTAGTTCGGGAGCCTTTCCCATTATTTTAGGGGGCGATCATTCCATCGGTTTTCCGACCGTTCGCGGCATTTGTCGGCACTTAGGCGATAAAAAAGTCGGTATTATTCACTTCGATCGCCATGTAGATACCCAAGAAACAGATCTAGATGAACGGATGCACACCTGTCCCTGGTTCCACGCGACCAACATGAAAAATGCCCCTGCAAAAAACCTAGTACAATTAGGCATCGGCGGTTGGCAAGTTCCCCGTCAAGGCGTAAAAGTTTGTCGGGAACGAGCAACAAACATTCTCACCGTCACCGATATTGTGGAACAAGGTATTGATGCCGCCGCCGAATTTGCCCTCGAACGCGCTTTAGATGGAACAGATTGCGTTTGGATTAGTTTTGATATTGATTGCATTGATGCAGGTTTTGTCCCTGGTACAGGTTGGCCCGAACCTGGGGGATTATTACCCCGTGAAGCCTTGGCTTTATTAGGAAAAATCATCCAAAAAGCTCCTATTTGTGGCATGGAAGTCGTGGAAGTTTCCCCCCCCTACGACATTAGTGATATGACTTCTTTGATGGCAACTCGTGTCATTTGTGATGCGATCGCCCATTTGGTTTTATCGGGTCAATTACCCCGCAAAGAAAAGCCCTATTACATTCATTCTGAAGCGAATATGGCCGTAGATGAACCTTGGCTCTAAGGTAAAAAAAATGGATAATTAGAGACACAAATAACTTATTTATGAAGAGAAAATTATGGCGAAAGGATTTGGAACTCCTATTAATAAAAAGGTGGGTTATGTCTTAAACCTAGTTTCTGAATTCAACATCTATGCGGCCGCTGAAAATGCCTTGCCCCCTCTTGACAAGGAAAAAGCAGATGAATCTTCTGCTGGTATTACGAACAATTTGTCAATGGCGCGTGTCTGGAAAAATCCGAGGCAAGCAGAAAAAAGTGTTCAAGATTATCTAGGATTTTTAGTCGATTGGATGACTGATGGTAATTTAGATGAATTAACCATTTTAATTTGTGTTTTAAAAGCTGATAGCAAAGGAGATTTAACTACCGAAGTCGCTCAAAAAATGCGATTAGAAAAAACAAAGAGTAATTCCTAAATACTAAGCTAACCACGATGCACGAAACCGACATGACAAAGGCTTTGATGATAACTGTTCAAGATTGGTATGATAGCCAACCTGAAAAGCTTAAAATCGAAAAAATTCATTTAATTGTGGGTAAATTTACCTGCGTTGAACCCGTTAGTTTGCAGTTTGCCTTTGAAGTACAGACTCAGAATACTTTTTTAGATGGTGTGGAATTAGTCATTAAAGATATTCCCTTAATAGCCTATTGTCATGTTTGTCAAAAAGAATATCAACCTGAAATCGGTTTGCAATACTCCTGTCCAATCTGCCGATCGCCGATGGATGATATTCGCTCAGGCAGAGAATTAAAAATTGATCACATTGAATATTCCCTTATTAATTAAAATGCACCAAACCTTTGACGCAGCCCTAGAAATGAATCTTCTTCACGCCAATCAAACAGGAGCCGATCACAATCGCGAACATTTTGATGAATGGGGAATTACTTGTTTAAACCTCATGAGTAGTCCTGGAGCAGGCAAAACTGTGTTACTAGAAAAAACCCTCGAAGCTCTGCAACATCAAATCAAAATGGCAGTAATTGAAGGCGACATGACTACCGAATTAGATGCCGATCACCTACGACAATATGGAGTTCCTGTAATTGCGATTAATACGGGGCGTTCCTGTCATTTAGATTCACGGATGGTAGCAGGAGGAATTCATCAATTAAAAGAAAATTATGATCCTAAACAATTTGATTTAGTATTTGTAGAAAATGTTGGTAACTTAGTGTGTCCTGCGGAATTTGAAGTGGGAGAACACGCTAAGGTGGCATTATTAAGCATTACGGAAGGGGAAGATAAACCCCTTAAATACCCGATCATGTTTCAAGAAGCGGATTGTTTATTAGTCACTAAATTAGATCTCGCTCCCTATTTAGAAATTGATTTAAAAAAATTAGAAAATAATGTTCGCTCCATGAATCCAAGTGTAAAAATTATTTTCCTTTCTGCTAAAACAGGGGAAGGTTTAAATGACTGGTTTGGCTGGGTGAAAAGCCAAATTAAGATGCCTGTTTGTTTGAACGGTTAAATCGGTAACGGTTATAAATAAAAATTTGTTATTTACTATTTATTAAGTCTTGTCATATATCACTATATCAATCATGAAACGACGTAATTTCTTTTCTTTACTGTTGGTATTTTTTAGCACCTTGCTATTAACGGTTAGCTGTAATCAGGCTCCTAAAGAAATTCCCACTGCCAATAATCCTGTAACCAATACACCTCCTATCGTCATCGGTTATAGTAATTGGGCGGGCTGGTGGCCCTGGGCGATCGCGGAAGAAGAGGGTTTATTCACTAAAAATAATATTAATGTGCAAATGAAATGGTTTGATGGTTATCTCGAATCCTTACAAGCTTTGGCCGCAGGACAATTAGACGGAAATAGTCAAACCCTAAACGATACGATCGCCTTTGCAGGAGAAGCAATTAATGGAGAAGTTGCCGTTTTAGTCAATGACAACTCGGCAGGTAATGACAAAATTATTGTCGCGGAAGAAATTAATAGCGTTAAAGATTTAAAAGGTAAAAAAATTGCCGTTGAAGAAGGAGTTGTTGATGATTTTTTACTGAGCTTAGTCTTAGAAAAAGCAGGAATGTCTCGCAAAGATGTGCAGATTGTCCCCCTTGAAACAGGGGCCGCCGCCGCAGCATTTGCATCGGGAAAAGTTGATGGAGTAGGAGCCTTTCCTCCTTTTTGGTTAACAGCTTTAAAACGAAAAGGATCGAAGGAGATTGCTAGCTCTAAGGATTTTCCTGGAGCTATCCCTGATCTTTTAGTAGTGACTGAAAAATTAATAAAAGAAAAACCTGAACAAGTTCAAGCCTTAGTTAAAACCTGGTTTGAAGTTCGGGATTTCATGGAAAAAAATCCTGAAAAATCCGATCAAATCATGGCGAAGCGAGCAGGAATTAGTCCAGAAGAATTAAAACTCTATAAAGAAGGGACTCGATTTTTTACGATCGCAGAGAATATTGAAGCCTTTAGTCCTGGTAATACAATGAAAAGTATGCCCTATGCGGCGACAAAAATGGCAGATTTTATGAAAAATGTTGGTTTTATTAAGAAAGTTCCTGATTTAACGAAAATTTTAGATTCTCAGTTTGTTAAAACACTCAATCCAGATAAAGCTTAAGTAATACCTAAATTACAGCCAATTGCATTGTGATCGCTGACAAAATATTTGTAGGGACATAATATATTATGTTCTTATCCTGTATAGGGCTTAACCACAAAGTGCTGTATCAATCAAAAATAATGTTCTAATTTCTCGATAATATTAACCGTCTCAATCTTTATTCTATTCATAAGAGAAGACAAAATGACGACGACTCCTAAACTTCTGAAACCGACTATTTTTTGGCAACTTTCTGAAGAAATTTCTGAATCATTGAAGTGGGTCTTAATGACTCTTTCGATTGTAATTCCCTTGGTAATCTGGCTATTAGTATCTAGTTTTGCCCCTATTGAATCCGTTTTTCTTCCTTCACCCTTAGCGGTTATTCAGGCATTAGTCAATCTTTGGCAACAAGGTTTTTTAATTCAAGATACAGTTACAAGTTTCTTAAGAGTTGTTGGTGGATTTTTTTTAGGAGGATTTTTTGCGATTCCCTTGGGTATTTTAATGGGAGCTTTTCCGAGTATTCGTAGTTTGACGGAGCCAATTATTGGGGTTGTTCGTTATATGCCTGCCCCTGCTTTTATTCCCCTTTTAGTGATTTATTTAGGCATTGGCGAAACCTCAAAAGTAATGCTCATTTTCATTGGGACAATTTTTTTTAATACTCTGATGATTATGGATGCCGTTAAATTTATTCCCAAGGAACTAATTGAGGTGACTTATACATTAGGTGGCTTACGTAAACAAATTTTATTGCAGGTTATTACGCCCTATGTGATTCCCAATATTTTGGATGCTTTTCGGATTAATATGGCCGCCGCTTGGAATTTGGTCGTCGTCGCGGAATTATTAGCCGCCGATAATGGATTAGGAAAGCGTATTGTGTTAGCTCAAAAATTCCTTAGAACCGATGAAATTTTTGCTTGTTTAATTGTTTTAGGCGTAATTGGTTTTGCTTTAGATTTAAGCTTTCGTTTGTTACTACGTTGGACGTGTAAATGGTCAGTTAATCGTTAAATAAATACACTTATTTTTTATAAGCTTTTAGAAATAAAAAATAGATTTCCTATTCACAAAAAAATACTTTAATGTTTGATTCAAACAGGAAACGATATGCACTTAGAAATCACTAATCTCAATAAATCTTTTTCAACTAAACGAGGTTCTATTATTGTCCTAAAAGATATTAATATGCACGTCGACACTTCCGAATTTGTCTGTGCGGTGGGGGCTTCTGGTTCAGGAAAATCGACTCTTTTGCGGATGATTGCAGGGTTAGAAACACCGACTTCTGGCAAAATTACTGTTGATGGAACGGAGGTAAAAGGGCCTGGAGCCGATCGCGGCTTAGTTTTCCAAAGTTATACTCTTTATCCTTGGATGACGGTGCAAAAAAATGTAGAATTTGGCTTAAAACTTCAGGGCTTACCCCAAAAAGAACGCTGGGAACTCGCCTGTTATTACCTTGATATTGTAGGTTTAACTCAATTTGCCGATTCCTTCCCCAAGGAACTTTCGGGCGGCATGAAACAACGGGTCGCGATCGCCCGTTCCCTAGCCTGTCATCCAAAGGTGTTATTAATGGATGAACCCTTTGGTGCATTAGATGTTCAAACCAAAGAAAGAATGCAGGAATATCTGATTGAAATTTGGCAACGGATTAAATGCAGTATTTTGATGATTACCCATGATGTAGAAGAGGCAGTTTTTTTGTCCCAACGCATTTATGTATTGAGCGCGAGACCAGGAACAATTCAACAGGAATTAACCATTGAATTACCCGAAAATCGCACCTATAAAATCAAGCGTGAACCTGACTTTTATCATTACACCGACACAATTTTAAATTTATTAAGAGGCACAACGACGGAAGAATCAGAAATGTAAATATCTTTAGAGTGCTGATATTCTCTGATTAAACGATTGCTTGTAAATGGGAATAAAATCGGATAAAACTCGTTGTTTCTAACCGCGATCGCCTCAACTTAATTTTTTTTAGTTTCAGGTTTACTTTCCGTTGATTTTTGGGTTGACTTCACGGAAGATTTTTTATTTTTTGGCTTAGAACTATTATCCACTGCGTTTTTTCCGCCCTTACTGACGATATAGCTTTTGACCTGTTTAATGACTTTACTTTCATCGACGGGCTTAAACACGACCATGCCTTGATTTGCTTTCTCTTGCGGCTTGCTGGGTTTGTCTAAAACCTTTTGGGTTGGATTAACCTCTGGCTGGGACACGCCCTTCAATGCTTCATCCCCTAATTTGAAACCCAAGAAGCCACTTGCAACCGAAGCGATCGCAATCCCCGCCAGTAATAAAAAGGGCCAAAGGGGTAAATGTTGTCCTTTCGGAGAAAGAGCCTGGCCATCAAGGTTAGAATTTTTCATGGGTCTCAAAAATGAAGGTGGGAACAATTTTTAGATTAACGGTAGCATTGTGACACAAATCAGCTTTAAATTACTTTTCGACTCGTAGCCGTTGAGTCACCCAGGTAATGCCGTCTGCTCCAATTAATACTCCCGATAACCAGCGATTTTCTGGCTTAGTAGGAGCCTTAGAGCGTTTAAATAGGCCGCCCGCTTGCAAAAGTTCTAGATCCAAAGGAGATGGATTTAAATAACTATCGGCATCCACCGCCTGATTCATGGCCGCTCCTGCAAAAAGATTATTCCCAATGGGATCTTTGAGGATCACATCAAAATCGAATTCCTGACCTGGGCGGACGCTTTCGGGTAACTTTACGTCAATACTGGGCGGCTTTGTTCCAGAGGTAAGAGTAATTTTTTCATTTAAAATTTCCTGACTCACGAGTTTATGTCCCTGAAAAACCTGGCGAGATTGAATAGTTCCCTGAAGTTTAGCGGAATTTGCTTGTAACTTACCCGTTCCTTCTATTTTGGTTTCGGTCTGGGCGACTAAATTATCCCCTTGCTTTTCCCAGGAAATTAATTGCGTTGTGTATTTGAGGTCAGGGTATCTTTTCCAAAGAGATTTAAGAGATTGTTCAAGATCGGCGTAGTTCAGACCGTCGCTGTTGGTGAACTTAGGACTATAAAAAGTTTTGATTTGCTCAAAATTTTTCTGATTGCCTGCCGCGTCCATTTGACCAATCAGAGCTTTAAGTTGGGGCGGGGCGGTATTGGGGTCTTCCGCTCTAAGGTTACTGGCGAAATGAAGCATCATACCCAAGCTGAGTAGAAAAGCCATTGACCAATTCACTGGTTTTAAAAAAGTAGGAAAAAATAAGCGAGAAAACAAAGTGGCACGTATCATATTTTTTGATAACTAGGAAAAGAATAGCCGATTGGGAGTCCTCATGGTAGAAAACCCCCACAAGTTATATTATGTCTTTACCGTTGAAAACTGACAAATCGTAATTATTGCTTGATGATGGCTCAACCGATTCGTTTACTTATTGCAGCTAGTGGCACGGGGGGACACCTCTTCCCTGCGTTGGCCCTGGCCCAACAGTTGCCTGATTATGACATTGAATGGTTAGGGGTTCCTAATCGTCTAGAACAAACCCTAGTGCCGAAGGAATATCCCTTGTTTACGATCCCTGTGGAAGGATTTCAAGGGGGGTTGAGTTTAAAAACCCTGAAGGTTGCCTGGGGTTTAATTATCTCTGTTTTTAAGGTTCGTAAATTATTAAAATCCCACAAAATTGATGTGATTTGTACAACGGGGGGCTATATTGCAGGGCCAACGGTGGTGGCGGCGCGATCGCTGGGGATTCCTGTTATTTTACACGAAGCGAATTTTATTCCAGGCAAAGTAACGAAATTATTTGCTTCTTCTTTTCAAACGATCGCCCTGGGATTTGCAGGAACGGCTCAGTTTTTGCCGAAAGTTAAAACCGTTTGGGTGAGTACGCCCGTGCGATCGCTGTTTCGAGAGCCTCAACCGTTGGATTTACCGATTCCTGAAAATATGCTCTTAATTGTGGTAGCAGGGGGTTCCCAGGGAGCAGTTTCGGTGAATCAACAAATTCGTCCCTGTGTGGCGGCTTGGGTAGAAGCGGGGGCTTATATCGTTCATTTGACGGGAAACAATGATCCTGATGCCGAGACCTTTAGCCATCCGAATTATCTTGCTCTACCGTTTTATGACAACATGGCGGGACTCTTACAACGGGCTAATTTAGCCATTAGTCGCTCAGGCGCAGGAACTTTAACCGAATTAGCGGTGACAAAAACGCCATCTATTCTCATTCCCTATCCCTTTGCTGCCGAAGATCATCAAAGTTATAATGCCAAGGTTTTTGAAGAAGCGGGTGCAGCCCAGGTTTATGCTCAAAAACAGTTGACTCCAGAAATCTTAGAAAATGTCGTTTTGGATTTACTGCGATCGCCCGAAAAATTAACTGTCATGGCCGAAGCGGCGAGTTCTTTAGCGATTATTGACAGTGCGGAGAAATTAGCCGATTTAGTCCGTCAGGCGGTTAAGTCTCCCTGAAGAGATTGATCGAGATTAAATGCTTTCCTTATTTAAGCGTGAAATTGACCATGATTACTGTTGAATTTTGCTAAAATTAAGAATAACTGAAGCAACAAAACCAAAGGATAACAATGATTACTCTAGAAACAGCGATTGACAAAATCAAGCAACTTCCCGCCGAACAACGTAACGAAGTCATTAAATTTGTTGAATTTCTAGAATTCAAGTTAAGTCAAAAGAAAAATACCCAAGAACAAATTGCTGAGAATGAAAAAGAGATTTCCTTTGCGGAAGCAGCAAAAGAATTTATGGGTTGTCTAGATAGTAAATTAGAGGACTTATCTTATAATCCTAACTATATTTTATTATCTCAAGCGGATTGGGAGTCCTTAGTAGAAACGACTAAATGGTTACAATTTCCTAATATTATCAGCGATGTTGAATCTGCTCGTAGCGAATATGCTAACAATGAAACCTTAACAATGGATCAAGTCTTTGGGTCTTAGGTTGGCAGAATGGAAAGTTATCAGTTTCAGTTTTCTAAGCAAGCCCAAAAGGATATTGCAGAACTTACGTCCAGACAAAAAACTAAACTTCAAGAAATCTTGACTGAGGTTTTATCTAAAAATCCCTATTTAGGCAAATCATTAAAGGGTAATTTGACTGGTTTGAGGTCATATCGTTTAAATTTGAAAGATAGAATTTTGTATGAAGTTTTTGAGTCGGAAAAAACAATTTTAATTATTCGTGCCAAGTCTCATTATGGAGATTAAAACGAATTAATTCGGATTGAAACTAGACAATTTTTTTGTCAGATTTCTTAACTTTTCTAATGATTTTTGTGAAGGCGATCGCCGTTATTGAGATTTTTAACTCTGCTGTTACAAAATACAAAAAATCCTCCCAAAATAAAGGAAATTCAGGGAGGAAAAAGTTTTTCTATTAACAGTAAACCTAGTAGGTTTCTACATGCCAACGATGTTCTTTTTTCATTTGTTTTTGGAAATCAGACCAGTTAGCTCCATTTTTTTCAGCCATACCCGTCATTGCCTCATCAATACCGCCTTCCATTCCTTTTAATCCACACATATAGGTATGGGTATTAGGAGATTGCATCAAATGCCACAACTCTTCAGAGTGTTCTGCTACACGGTGTTGAATATACATCCGACCACCTTCGGGATTTTGTTGCTCACGGCTAATGGCGTAGGTTAAACGGAAATTATCGGGGAACTCGGCCGCCAATTTTTCTAGATCATCTTTATAAAGAATATTTTCAGATTTAGGAATCCCGAAAATTAACCAAGCGAGACCTTTAAATTTGTAATCTTCGTGCTGTTCCTTAAACATCCGCCAGAGATAGGCACGGAAAGGCGCGATCCCTGTCCCTGTGGCCATCATGATCACCGTTGCATCCTCTTCAGGGGGCAAGAGCATTTCTTTTCCGACGGGGCCAGTAATATTGAGTTCATCCCCAACCTGGATATTGCAGAGGAAAGTGGAGCAAACACCATAGACTTTTTCTCCCGTATTGGGATCATCGTATTCTAACTGACGAACACAAAGGGAAACGGTCTTATCATCGCCAAAATCCCCATGACGGGTAGAAGCAATGGAATATAATCTCAATTTCTGAGGTTTACCCTTATCATCAACGCCAGGGGGGATAATACCGATACTTTGGCCTTCGATGTAGTGTAAATCGCCACCAGAGAGATCAAAGGTTACGTGCTGAACCTTACCAATGCCGCCCTCTGCCACTAGGGGATAATTTTCAATACATTTACCGACAAAGGGGCTATTAGGGCGATAAATATTAACAGGAACATTTTCATGCTTCGGTTTGGATTTTGCTTGCGTCATCTTTTTCGGGGGTTGAGTTACTTCGCCTTGGGGAGGCTCTGGACTCGCCACAGAAATAGATGGGCTGGACTGGGAAGCCGCTTGCGATAAGGAAAGGGGCGTATCACTTTCTAGGGGCTTAATACTGACAATTTTACCGCCTAGACGAGTAATCCGACGCATTTCCTCGTTCATCCGCTTTAAAGGAACCGTTAGAAAAACACTTCCACTACGACGAATGGGATAATCAAGACTATCGCTCATCGTGCTTTGACTCAGACCGACGACTTCATAGATAAACAAACGATTACCGAAATCGCTTTGACCAGACAACGTTTTTACGTTATTGGAACCATACATTCTTGAATTCCTTCCTACTTTAATCGAAATTAAATGACTGAATGACTGCTAGTATTATTTAGCCTACCATCGGAAGGCTCTTGATTTGGTAGGAAGTCGCGAGAGCAGATACCCCAAGGATTTTGATTAAAAGATATCAGGTTCTCCTTTGCGAAACTGCTAAACTGGCATCATTTTGTGATTTATTGTCTTGTCCCCCATCTTCCTATGATGCTGGATAGGTCTTGTAGAAGGGAATACCGTTCTGGTAGAATGGGTGGTTAATATCTAGAATTTAGCTGAATTTTATTTTTGGGTCTTGCGGATGGTCATCGCCGCGATCGCTTTTAGGGAAAAACCTTAAAGTTTGTGGCAAACTTAACGAAAGATTCCTAAATTCATCATTTTTGGGCTGTCTCTCTTTGTGTGAGAGAATGCTTGTTTACAGTTAAAACCAGGTTAACAATCAGTTTTGCATTTAGAGGAAAGTTATGACCACTCAAACTGACAGCGTGGTTCTTATTGGGGTTGCTGGTGATTCGGGTTGCGGTAAATCAACCTTTTTACGCCGTTTGACCGATTTATTTGGCGAAGAATTTATGACAGTCATCTGTTTGGATGATTATCATAGCTTGGATCGCAATGGTAGAAAAGCGGCGGGAGTTACTGCCCTTGATCCCAAGGCGAATAATTTTGACCTGATGTATGAGCAAATTAAATCGCTCAAAGAGGGTCGCTCCATCATGAAACCTATCTATAACCACGAAACAGGATTAATTGATCCCCCCGAAAAAATTGAGCCGAATAAGGTGATTGTGATTGAGGGGCTACACCCTTTATATGATGAAAGAGTCAGAAAACTGATTGATTTTAGTGTTTACCTCGATATCAGCGACGAAGTTAAGGTTAATTGGAAGATTCAACGGGATATGGAAGAAAGGGGTCACACCTACGCTGATGTGATTGCCTCTATTAATGCGAGAAAACCTGATTTTACGGCCTATATCGAAGTTCAAAAGCAATACGCAGATGTGGTTATTCAGGTGTTGCCGACCCAACTAATCGATGATAAGGAGAGCAAGTTGCTACGGGTTCGCCTAATTCAAAAAGATTCGGTTAAGTTCTTTGAACCTGCCTATCTCTTTGATGAGGGTTCTACTATTGATTGGCGGCCCTGTGGTCGTAAGTTGACCTGTAGTTATCCTGGATTGAAGATGTACTACGGGCCTGATAACTTTATGGGGAACGAAGTTTCGATCCTAGAGGTAGATGGTAAGTTTGATAATCTGGAAGAGATGATCTATGTGGAAAGTCATCTAAGCAAGACGGGAACTAAGTATTATGGCGAAATGACCCATTTACTGATTAAACATAAGGAATATCCTGGATCGGATAATGGTACGGGTTTATTTCAGGTTTTAGTCGGTCTGAAAATGCGGGAAGTTTATGAACAGTTGACTGTTAATGCAAAAGTTCCTGCGATCGCGTAAACCAAAATGAATGATTGATCGTCTTGAATCGTGGGAGTATTGGCTCTCACGGTTTTTTGTTTATTTGAGGAGGTAGGCAATGTTTCAATTTTTGATTTTGACGATTTTCTTATTATTTGGCGCGGTGGAATTATTTCAATGGCTCAAGGGGGTGATGTTGCCGTTGCCGATCTATGTTTTAGCAGGGGCTTTTTTGGCGATCGCGTCTAATTATGATCGGGGTATGGGTTTATTGTTTAATCAGGCTCCTTCTAATGAAAATTTGATGCAAACGGCGGTGATTATTGAACCTCAGCCGAGGGTCTTAACGGCTGAGTCGATGGAGTCTGCTGAAGCATCCGTTAATATGGAAGAAAGTTAAGTTTAGGGTGAAAACTTTATGGAAACACCGTTAACGGTTGAGAAAGATATTAAAGATATTTTAAATAGCATAGACCAAAAATTAGATGGTCTCAATAATATTCAGGTTAGTGTGGCAACGCTCACGACTAAAATTGATCAATTACAAGAAGATATTAGAGAAATTAAGGGTCTTCAATACACACAAATCTGGAGATTAATTTGGATCTTAGTTTGGACTTTGGTGGGGATTATCTCAACGATTCTTTTAGGCGCGATCGCTGTATTCGTTTTGATTGCCTTACCAAATAAATCATAAAAGTTATTTTTTTCTTTTAGATAAATGGTGTTAATCGTTAAAATTGTTACTTTTGGGCGCAAGCCTTGCGCCCCTACAAAAAACGTAAAAAACTGAGTAGGGGCGAATTGTGTTCGCCCTTTAACTTTTAACATTTGTTTGACTTTTAACAAAATTGAAATGGAAATTCCGCGTCTTCATCCTGATACCATCGAAGCAATCAAAGAACGGGTTGATATCGTTGATGTCATCTCCGAATATGTTGTACTCAAAAAAAAGGGAAAAGATTACTCTGGATTATGTCCCTTCCATGATGAAAAATCACCAAGTTTTAGCGTAAGTCCGACAAAACAAGTTTATTATTGCTTTGGTTGCGGACAGGGTGGCAATACCTTTAAATTTCTGATGGAATTAGGAAAAAGATCCTTTGGAGATGTGGTTTTAGAATTAGCTAATCGATATCAAGTTCCCATAAAAACCCTAGAACCTGAACAAAAAAAAGAACTCCAACGCCAACTTTCTCAACGGGAACAACTCTACGAAATTTTAGCCGTTACTACCGCATTTTATCAACACGTTCTGTATCAACCCCAAGGAGAAAAAGCCCTTAATTATCTCAAAGAAAAAAGAGGATTAAAACCAGAAATTATTCAACAATTTGAATTAGGTTACTCGCCTGAAGGTTGGGAAACGCTCTATCGTTATTTAGTCGAACAAAAACATTATCCTCTGGCCTTAGTTGAACAGGCTGGTCTGATTAAACCCCGTAAAACGAATAACGGCTATTATGACCAATTCCGCGATCGCCTCATGATCCCCATTCAGGATATTCAAGGAAGAGTGATTGGCTTTGGCAGTCGGACTTTAGGCACAGATGAACCCAAATATTTAAACTCCCCTGAAACGCCCTTATTCGAGAAAGGTAAAACTCTGTTTGGATTAGATAAGGCAAAAAATAGTATCCAAAAACAGGATCAAGCTATTGTTGTTGAAGGTTATTTTGATGTGATTGCCCTCCATGCCGCAGGTTTTACCCACGCGATCGCGGCTTTAGGAACAGCTTTTAGTAAGGATCAATTGAAATTATTATTGCGATATACCGACTCAAAACAGGTGATTTTTAACTTCGATGCCGATAAAGCAGGAACCAAAGCCACTCAACGCGCGATCGGAGAAATTGAACCTTTAATTTATAGCGGTCAAGTAAATTTGCGAGTCTTGAATTTACCCGAAGGAAAAGATGCCGATGAATTTTTAAAATCTAGTTCTGAAAGTATTCAACAATATCAAGCATTAATTACCCAAGCTCCCCTTTGGTTTGATTGGCAAATTCAACAACTCTTAGTCAATAAAAATCTTAAGCAAGCCGATCATTTTGAACAAGTCGGAAAAGGAATGATTCAGTTATTAAAGCAATTAGAAGATAGTAATCAACGGGCTTATTATCTACAATATTGTGCTGAAATATTAAGTCAAGGCGATACTCGACTATTACCGATTCAAGTCGATAATTTATTGAGCCAACTTAAAAATGGCTTGTCGGCAGGGAGTCCAAATCAAAAAAGAAGCAGTCAAAAATTCCCCACATCCAATACTCATGGATTGTTACAAGAAGCAGAAATTTTATTGCTTCAAATATATCTTCATTGTCCTGAATGCAGAGCGGAAGTTATTCAAAAATTAGAAGAAAAAGATTTGATGTTTAGCTATTCCCATCACCGTTTTCTCTGGCAAAAAATTCTAGAAATTCAAGATTCTATAGATTTAGGACGGGATTCAAATAATCGTTTATTTTCCCTATTGCAGGATGTGTATCTAGAATATCCTGAACAAATGAAACAAGTACAATTATTATTTCATTTATCCGAAAATGATACCGAAGATATTTTTCGAGCTTCTATGAGCATTCCCAGCGCGATCGCGGCTATCGAAAAAATTGCTGTCGAGCAATACTCCCAATATTGTTTAGTGAAATGGCAAGAGTTTTTAACAATCAATGATCTTGAACGTTCCCAATATTATTATCAGGAATGTCTGAAATCTAAACAGGAAATAGAAATGCTCAATCAGCAACGAATTGGGCAAAATCCTACATAATTTATTATAATTATCTTTATTGTTATATTGCTTAAAGCTCTAATGGTACAAGCCCCATCGAAAGAATTGACCCTAGAAGCATTTCTGGCTGAATCTGAAACCAAACCAGCCAGCGAATATATTGATGGTACAATCATCCAAAAATTCATGCCCCAAGGTGAACATAGCACCATCCAAGGTGAATTAATTATAGCGATTAATGCAATTACTAAACCGCAAAAAATTGCGAGAGCTTTTCCAGAATTACCGTGTGTTTTTGCCAATAGAGCCATTGTGCCAGATGTTTCTATTTTCAGTTGGAATAGGATTCCCCGTAATGAAGATGGTAGTATCGCTAATCTTTTCGCGATCGCGCCTGACTGGATGATTGAAATACTTTCTCCTGAACAACGCTCTACTAAAGTTATTGCTAAAATTCTTCATAGTCTCAAACATGGAACCCAATTAGGTTGGTTAATTGATCCCAAAGAAAAAGCAATATTGATTTTTTACCCGAATCAATCTTTGGATTGGCTAGATCAACCAGAACAATTGCTTCCTGTTCCAGATTTTGCGAATAATTTACAGTTAACAGTGGGAGATATTTTTAATTGGCTGCTAGAATAAATTAATTTAAATAATACTGATAACAAAATCTTAAAACTTCATTCAGATTATTTGTTTGCTGGGGATAATCAACATTGGGGCGAGCAATAACAATTAAAGGGATTCCTAATAATTGAGAAACCGTTTGTTTAATCTCTTCGCCTCCCGCTTGTCCAGAGGCTTTACTCACCACTAAAGAAATAGTCCATTGCTGCCAGAGAGTTTTTTCCAAATCAAGACTGATCGGCGGACGAATAGCAATTAAGCGATCGCTGGTAAATCCTGAGTCTAGTGCAACCTTAAGCGATTCAAGACTCGGTAAAATTCTCGCAAATAAAACCGCTTGAGATTGCCATCTTTTAAACCTGGGTAAAACTTTATAGCCAACCGTTAATAAAACTCGTTGATTCGTTAAATAATGTCCCGCTAAAAGCATTTCAAAATTTTCTAACTCTGTAATGTTTTTATTCAGTGATAATGCGGCTCGTTCATAGCGTAAATAGGGAATTTGAAGAGCCTGAGCAATTTGAATCACCGTCTCGGAAATCGCGATCGCGTAGGGATGGGAAGCATCAATAATGGCGATGATTTTTTCCTGTTGAATAAACTCATAAATTTGAAATTCCTTTAGCTGACCGACTCGAATCCGTAAATTGGGCAGCACAGGATAAAGTTTCACCGCATCCGCCGTCGTCACCGTCACCATACAAGAGAAATTTTTCTCCGCGATCGCCTGGGCAAGCACCACACTTTCGCTCGTCCCCCCGATCACCCAAAAACAATTTTCAACCAAAGTCATCTTGAAAAATTAATTACGCGATCGCCTGATCATAACGCTCTAGCTCTGGACTATCTTCCCCATAAACTCCAGCGATCTGTTGTTCACAGCAGTCAATGGCAAAATCGTTAAACTCTTCTGGGCTGACCCCAAACATTTGCTCAAAGGTCTCAGGCAAAACCCGACAAAAACGAGGACGCTCATCATAAATCCGACATTCCCGATTTTCGGCATCAAAATTAATACACCAACCCCCTTCCCCCACCAAACTTAGATAATGGGTCAACTCCTCTGGCGATAAATACTCCGCCAAATCAGGGCGATCGCTGGGGTCAAGATTACAGCAAGCCCCGCATCCTTTAATACATTGCCAAGTTGCCATCCCCAAAAATCCCCCGCTTGCTCAAAAACAGTCATTGTAGAACTTTATGTATATTTATGTCATTTTTCAAAAACAGGGAAACCATCCCAAGGTATCATAGACAATGGCTTTCGTGGCGTTTTGTCCTATCCCATTCATACCATAGACGATTTTTAGGAGAACATATGGATTTAATAGCATCCCTTAATCTAGAACCTATTTTTCAGTTAACCTTTGTTGGTCTTATTTTGATCGCAGGCCCCGTCGTCATCTTCCTGTTGGCCCTCCGAGGCGGCGATCTCTAAAGCAGTAATTTGCTCATTGATTATTAATTTTCACCTTCCTCTTGACTAGGGAGGTTTTTTAGTGCATAATCACATCCAGTGTTTTATGAAGCTTTTGTGAACTTGCTTTGCGATCGCTTTTACGAATTAATTTGGTATTCAAAAATCCAAGATAAATTTTAGAATTTAAAAAATATCTTAGAAAAAAATTTTTTGAATTAAACCTTGCTTATTTGTGGTACAGTCTAAAAAAATTACCAAAGAATAAGTCAAAAAAACTAATCTTTTATAATTTTCTAGAAAACACTTGCCTATTTTAAAAATGAAGTGTAGGATAGTCCCGTACTTGAAATAAATAAAAAATTTCGATAGTCCACTTAAAAATAAGTCAATCCATACAACCGCAGCGAATTTTTGCTGTAAACCCCAAGAGAAGACACCATTTGAGTGCACTCCAAGGTTTAAGCTAGTGGGAGTTATTGTGTCTTTTGCTTATTTAATCAATTATTTATCTACCAAATTATTTAATCAAATTATTTATTTAGTTTCATTTTAGTTTCATTAAAAATTCAAGTTATTTACTTCTAATGAAATGTTCAATTATTGTCCGTTGCTACAACGAAGAAGAGCACATTGGTCGCCTTTTAACTGGAATAATGGAGCAAACTCTACGAGATATTGAAATAATTATCGTGGATTCGGGATCTGCTGATGCGACATTAAAAATTGCCTCAAGATTCCCAGTAAGAATTGTTTCTATTAAACCGGAAGAATTTTCTTTTGGCCGCTCATTAAATATTGGCTGTGAGAAAGCTATGGGCGATTTTATCGTCATTGCGAGTGCTCATGTTTATCCAATTTACAAGGACTGGCTGGAAAAAATTTTAGAACCTTTCGTTGATCATGAGGTTGGATTAGTTTATGGAAAGCAGAGAGGAAACGAAACGACAAAATATACTGAACATCAAATTTTTGCCAAATGGTTCTCCGAAAAGTCTAATCTCAATCAAAAACACCCTTTCTGCAATAATGCTAACGCGGCAATCCGTAGAGAACTTTGGAATAAAATTCCATATGATGAAAATTTGACTGGCTTGGAAGACTTGGACTGGTCAAAAAAAATTCTATCTTTGGGCTACAAAATAGCCTACGTTTCTGATGCGGAGATTGTTCATGTTCATAATGAAACCTTTAGGAAAATTTATAGTAGATATTATAGAGAAGCTTTAGCTTTTAAGCAAATTTTTCCTAGCGAAATATTTAGGTTTAGAGAGTTCGTAAAATTTACAATTACTAATACTGTTACCGATTACTACCATGCTTGGCATGACAACATTTTTTTCAGAAACCTGTTTTCTATCCCTATCTTTCGATTTATGCAGTTTTGGGGGACTTATAAAGGATTTCTTGAACATGGTATTATTACGAGTGAGGTAAAACAGACATTTTATTATCCTCGAAAAATGGAGAAACAAAAAGAATCACAAAAATCTTATGAAGATAGAATAATTGACTACAAGCTAACAAAAGAGGAATATTTTGAAAAAATATTATGATATTTCAGTCCCAATTTCTCCTCAACTTCCCGTTTGGCCAGATACCCAGCCAATTGAATTTCAACGAACCTTAGACTTAGATCAAGGTGATATCGCTAACGATACGACAATCTATATGAGTGTTCATACAGGAACTCATGTAGATGCTTCACTACACTTTATTTCTTCTGGTAGAAGCGTCGATGAGTTACCCTTGGAAACTTTAATTGGTATTGCTACAGTTATTGATGTAGGAGAGATAGAAGTTATAACAGCAGATTTTTTAGAGAGTTTGAAGTTACCGAATAATCTTAAGCGAATACTCTTCAAGACAAAAAATTCTAGGTTGTGGAATTCAATTAATTCAAGTACATTTGAAGCTAATTTTGTTGCTTTAAGTTTTGATGCAGCAGAATGGCTTGTTAATCAAGGAGTTATTCTTGTTGGTATTGACTATCTATCAATACAGCGTTTTTACGATGGGCCTGAAACTCATATCGTTCTTCTTCAGTCAGATATTGTAATTATTGAAGGGTTAAATCTAACGGATGTCCCTGCTGGTAATTACGAATTAATTTGTTTACCGATTAAACTTAAAGGTCTCGAAGGAGCACCCTCTAGAGCAATTTTGTGTCCTTTATCTATTACATAAACTTTATCCTAAGCTGATGAGCTTTCCAAAAATTGTTGCTTTTGTTCCGATGCGTCACTCTAGTGAACGTGTACGTGGTAAAAACTATCGAATTTTCGCTAGCAAGCCCCTCTATCATTATATTGTCGAAAGTTTGTTACACTGCCCTCAAATAACTCAAGTTTGTATTGATACTGACAGTCCAGTAATAATTGAAGAAGTTAGTAAAATTTTTCCAACGGTTAAAGTTTTAGTTCGTCCAGAGCATTTGAGAGACGGCTCAATTCCAATGAATGACGTTCTTTTAAATTCGGTTAGTCAAGTCTCGTCTGATTTTTATATTCAAACTCATAGTACGAATCCTTTACTTCGTCCAGAAACTATTTCTAAAGCAATTGATTTATTCCTTAATAGTCCTGACCATGATAGTTTATTTACTGTAACTAGGTTACAGACTCGGTTTTATGATGCTGATGGTAAAGCGATAAATCATGATCCGAGTATTTTATTAAGAACGCAGGATTTACCCCCAGTTTTTGAAGAAAATTCTAACCTCTATATTTTTAGCGAAAAGGTCTTGCGAGAAAAAAATAATCGTATTGGATATAATCCACTTTTATTTGAAATGGATCGAGATGAAGCTTGGGATATCGATGAAGAAATTGATTTCCGTGTTGCTGAATTTTTATACCTCAATCGAGAAAAGAAATTATGAGCTATAGGGTTTTAGTTACCTGCCCCCCAATGCTGGGATTAATTGATGAATTTAGACATCTTTTTTCCGAAAAAGCAATAGATATTTATTGCCCTCCTGTTAAACAAACGTTATCAGTAGAAGAACTTAAAGAATTATTACCCCAATTCGATGGTTGGATCATTGGAGATGATCCTGCAAACGCTGAAGTATTTAAGGCAGGCCATCAAGGAAAATTGAAGGCGGCAGTTAAGTGGGGAGTTGGTGTTGATAATGTTGATTTTAAAGCAGCTAAGGAACTAGGTATTCCAATAACTAATACGCCCCGAATGTTCGGAGGTGAAGTTGCTGATGTCGCAGTTGGTTATGTGATTGGTTTAGCAAGACAAACTTTTCAGATAGATCGAGAAGTTAGAAAAGGACATTGGATTAAACCTTCGGGAATTTCTTTAGCGGGTAAAACTGTTGCTTTGGTTGGATTTGGAGACATCGGTAGAAATACGGCCAAACGTTTGCTGGCTTTTGATCTAAAAGTCATTGCTTATGATCCTTATTTTCAAGCCCAAGATGATTTAAACCAAGTACAATCATCTGTTTGGCCAAATAGATTAGAAGAAGCAGATTTCGTTGTGTTAACCTGTGCCTTAACTCCCGATAATTATCATCTACTGAATGCTGATATTTTTGCAAAAGTTAAACCAGCAGTAAAAATTGTCAATGTCGCCCGTGGCCCTTTGATTGATGAGTTGGCCTTAATTGACGCTTTATCATCGGGTAAGGTTCATTCCGCAGCTTTAGATGTTTTTGAAATTGAGCCGCTTCCTTTAGATTCTCCGCTTCGTAGTTTTGAACAATGTATTTTTGGCTCTCATAATGGCTCGAATACTGTTGATGCGGTTCATCGTGCTAGTCATCAGGCGATTCAATTACTATTTAGCTTTTTGGGAGTGTAAAGTTATTTGACAGATAAAAAGACTGCACTGATTACAGGAGCATCTGGGGGAATCGGAGAATCCCTCTGTTCTGTTTTTAGGAATGATGGTTATAAAGTTATTGCTCTAGATCGAGCAGAAAAATTAGTAGATGCTGATTTTTTTATAAAAGCAGATTTAGACAAGATTTGTAGTGATAATGATTATTGTTTAGAAATTATTTGTCACATAGAATCTCTCTTAAGAAGTTCACATGGACTTGATGTATTAATCAATAACGCCGCAATTCAAGCTATTAGGCCAATAGCAAAAATTACTGTTGCCGATTGGAACCAAACCCTTAATGTCAATTTAATCTCTCCTTTCTTATTGACACAGAAGTTATTTTTATTTTTGGAAAAAGCGGGAGGATCTGTCATTAACATTAGTAGCATTCATGCTAAGTTAACGAAGCCAGAGTTTAGCTGTTACGCTACTAGTAAAGCGGCTTTGGTAGGATTAACTAAGAGTATGGCGGTTGAACTAGGTTCAAAAGTAAGAATAAATGCTATTTGCCCTGCGGCTGTCTCTACGCCTATGCTTTTAGCTGGCTTTGATGATCAAGGCGAAGCTTATGAAATTTTATCTTCTATGCACCCTGTTGGTAGAATTGCAGAACCGTCAGAGGTAGCAAAGTTAGCTTTATTTTTAGCATCAAAAGATGCCCAATTCATCAATGGAGCTTCTTTGGAGTTAGATGGTGGTATTGGTTCCCGTTTACATGACCCTGTTTAAATTATGACTAATCCTAAAATTAATATTATTGATGTTGGCTCTGTTGGTGGATTTGATTTTCCTTGGAAAAATCATGCAAATTATATTGATTGGAGCCTAAGTTTTGAGCCGAATGAGACTCCTGTTTTGAGTGGGAAAAATTTAAAATATGATTCTGCTGTTTGGAATTTTGATGGTCAAGCTCCTTTTTATGTATCTGGCTCTGAAGGAACGGGATCTTCACTTTTAAAACAAAACTTTGATTGGGTTCAAGAAAATTTTAAAAGTCTTCGTCTGGAAGGAAATCAAAAATTAAATGATACTTGGATAGATAGATCACAAATTACAAAAGAGTTTCTATGTCCTGTCAAAAAACTAGATACTATTTTAGAAGAACTTGAGCAATCACTAGGTAATCATATTCCTTTTCACTTTCTCAAAAGTGATACTCAGAGTGGAGAGTTTTTTGTTTTGGAGGGTGCTAAAAATTATCTTAAAAATGACTGTCTTGGACTAGAATTAGAGTTATTTCGTTATCCACTCTATCAAAACTTAGTTACTGAGGATAAAGTTAAAAGTTATTTAGCCGATTTGGGTTTTTATGTTGCTGGATGGACTGGTTATAAAAATTCTTTTGCTTCCCAAGCTGATTATCTCTTCTTACGTCAGAATCCTCGATCTGAAGAAGAGATTAAGATAATTGAATTGATTAAATCAGTTTACAGTCCTCGTGGTTCTGAAAATCTGATTAAACAAATGTCTTTCTTTTCGCGTTTTCTTAGCAAGATTAAATCTCTGATAAAAAATCCTAGTTAATTAAACTCTAAAATTTATGTTACGTTACGAATTTATAGACCCAGAAAAACAAATCGGTTCCGAAGATTTCAAAGATGTTGAGTCTTTTCTAAAATTGACAAGACGCACTCAATTAGGATGGCACTACATAACTGATCTACATTGGATATATTCCAAGGTAAAACAATGGCCAAAAGGATTAAAGGTATTAGATGCTGGAGGCGGATTTGGCCCTACCCAATTTTTATTAGCTGAAATGGGCTTTCATGTTATTAACATTGATTTATCTTTATCTGAACCGCTAAACGCCTATAAACAACGTTACCATACTGAGCTAGAGAGCTTGCCAAGCTTTAGCCCAACAAGTTATAGCGAACTTCTTTCTTCGTTTAACTCTAACCCAGAATTTCAATTTAAAAAATGGATAAAGTCTTTACCAATGTATAAGTGGTATAATTTTTTCAAATATTCAGACTTAAGTACGAATAGTGAGAAGTGGCGAGATTCAGTTGGTTTATTGAACGTTCCTGTTGGGTCGATTAATTGGAAGATTGGTAATTTGTCTGAATTACCCGAAATTTCATCGGACTTTTTTGATGCGGTTGTCTCTCTTTCGTCTTTAGAGCATATACCAACAGATATTCTTGATGGAGCTTTACAAGAGATTAATCGAATACTTAAGCCTAATGGATTGTGGGCAGTTACAACTTCGGGAACAGATAAGCCAACCACATGGTTTCATGAACCTTCCAATGGTTACTGTTTTTCTTCTTTTGATTTTGAAAAGCGTTTTGGTGCTAAACCTATAGAGAATCAAGATCCATCTTTAATATTGAAAAAATATAGTGAATGCTACTACTTGAAAGAAAATTTAGCTGATTTTTATAAAAAGTCTGGCAAATATGGAATGCCTTGGGGCATTTGGGAGCCAAAATATATTCCTGTCGGATTAAGTAATTAGATTATCATGAAAGATTATTAATAAAAATTAATAAAAATTGAACAATAAATACATAGAACGTTTTTGGAATTCTCCTACATTAATGACGTGGGGAAGTTTTGCAACACGTTCGCTTTCCCTAATTTTAGTTTTGCCGTTAGTCCTTAATCGCCTAAGCACAACAGAAATTGCTTTATGGTATCTTTTCAGCACAGTTATTAGTTTGCAGTTATTAACTGATGTAGGTTTCAGTCCGACTTTTTCGAGAGTTATTGCTTATGGAATGGGAGGTTTAAGTAGTTTTGAGATAAAAGATCTTCGTAATTCGAACAAATCGGCTAAACTAACAGACGCTAATTGGCAAACAATTGAAAAAATCTGCTCCACCATGCGAGCAATATATTTACGCTTGACTGTTATATCATTTTTTTTGTTAGCGACGATTGGTACTTGGGCAATGTTTAGTCCCATTTCTAAGACGTCTGACATAAGATTTGGCTGGATAGCTTGGGGAGTAATTTTACTTACTTCTGGTTTTACCCTTTTAGGAAATTCTTATAGCTCTTATCTTCAAGGTCTGAATCAAATTGCTCTTTTACGTCGCTGGGAAATATTAACATCATTAGGCGCAATAGGAACGAGTATTATCGTTTTATTAGCTGGCGGTGGTTTGCTGGGATTAGTAGTCGCTAATCAAGGCTGGTTAATACTCAATATTTGGCGTAACTATTGGTTATGTTCAAAAGTCGAAGGCGGTCGTTTTCAAAAATTTACTAGTCAAAAAATTGACATTGTAGTGTTTGAAGCCATATGGCCGAGTGCTTGGCGTAGTGGCTTAGGTGTTTTCATGGGCTATGGATTAGTTCAACTCAGTGGTATTATTTATGCTCAATTCGGTACAGCGTCGGGGGTAGCTTCATATTTACTTGCTTTGCGGCTTATACAAATGGTTAGTCAATTTTCTCAAGCTCCTTTTTATAGTAAACTTCCTTTACTGGCAAAACTTCGTTCAGAAGGAAATTTAGAAAAGCAAATACAAGTAGCAAAACGGGGAATAAGGTTAGCTTATTGGACTTATGTCGCTGGATTTGTTGTGATTGGAGTATTAGCAAAACCATTGCTAAAGTTAGTTGGTAGTAATGCTGAATTTGTAAGTCCTTTATTATGGGGAGTTATGGGTCTGAGTATGTTTGCCGAACGTTATGGTGCAATGCATATACAATTATATAGTATAACCAATCATATTATTTGGCATACGGCGAATGGTGTTGCTGGACTAATCTATTTTTTTGTTGCTCTAACGTTATTCAATCGAATTGGAGTATATGCTTTTCCTGTAGGGACTTTAGCAGGTTATTTAGGTTTTTATTGTTGGTATTCTGCAGTATATTCTTATAAAGCTTTTGGTCTGAAATTTTTAGATTTTGAAAAAAATACATCTTTTTTTCCCCTAATTTTAATGATTTTTTTCTGTTTTTTTATTTTTATAATAAACTAAATATATGCAAAATTAGGTACATACCAAACCCCGAAATGTTCAAGAACTTTGTTGAGGTAATTACGTAAGGTTTTTATTTATCCTATGCATTTACTACTATTTCTTATTGATAATAAAAAAATTGTATTTACTAGAAAATAAAATTCTTACATATTTTTTATGTACTCTTTTCTTTATTTAATTTGATATAGAACCCATTTGGTATCTCAAGAAACAGCTAACCTTCGTAATAAAAGTCGGAGAAAGCAAAGATGGATTTTGGTGGTGGCATGAGCCAAAGTGCGTTCAAAATTTTTCACTAAAGACTTGCATCGCTCCATCCAAGCATTACTTCTTTCAACCACCCACCTTGTTTTAACAGGCACAAATCCCGATAAGCCTTTCTCCGCTTTTTCAGCCTTAGAGGGTTTAGGAGAGAGTTCAAACTGGATTTTACTCATTATCGCTGGATAAACTTTGACTAAAGCTTTTGCGATAGTGTCAAGATGATAACCGTTATCTAAAAGAATCGTTGTTTTGGGGAATTCAGAGGGTTTTGATTTAAAATAATCGATATTGAGGGTTAATAATTCAATCAGCCCTTGGTCATCCGAAACATTAGCTGGAGTGCAATTCGCAAACAAAGGAAAGCCGAGACTATCAACCGCAAGATGACGCTTAATACCGTTGGTACACTTGTAAAAACAAAATCCCTTTGTCTCTACACTGGCGTTGCAGGTATTTTTAACAGCTTGAGAGTCAATCATGATGAGAGTCGTCCACAAGTTTCTTTCTTCTTGGTGCCGCAATCTTTTATGCAATGTCTCCATGATTTCTTGGATAATCCCTTGACTTCGCCATTGTTTGTAATACCAGTATACGGTTGAATAGGGAGGAAAATGTTTGGGGAAATCGCCCCAATTACATCCGTTTTTAAGCTGATAGAAAATACCGTCTATGGCGGTTTTCGCTGACATGAGGTACACTGAGACGGCTGTAATGCTTATTTATCAAGGCTTCTGCTGTACTGCATCTGATCAGGAACTGCTATAACATTTCTCGTTTAGTCCATGTAAGTGGACAAGTCAGCTTTTTCTTGGGCAATAGCGGTTCTATGATTAACCACTCTTCATCCGTTAGGCTACTTGAGTACATTTCCGTTTCCTCTCTATTTTATTTTCTCCAGTATAAAAAAAGATACCAAATAAGTTCTATAACAAGTGTCTTAAACTTTTGGTATCACCTTCTGATTAACCGATGATAAAGATGCCTAGTTCCGAACAAGTTTGTGTCTATTGTAAAATAGAGGAAGAGCGTAGGAGGCAAAAACCATGTCACCGAAAAAAGCGAGAGGAATAGCAGGAGATAAAACCATCTGTCTGCCAATAGAAGAGGGAATAGAGTACGAAAACCTGGTCAAAAACCAGCAAGAGTATCGAAACTATCTAAATCAAATGATAGAAAAGCACCCAGAAATATTCCCAGAAGAAATAGAAAAAGGATATAAATTGCATGGATTTGTAGAATCAAGCCGCCAAAAGCTAAAAATGAGGAGAATAAGACTCAAAGAAAATAAAGAAGCCTATCAAATCCGCCCAGATTTTGTCATGCCGTATATGAGTGAAAGGATAGAAATAGCAGAAAAAGCCTTATATTTAAAAGAAAAAGGGCTACCTTATGAGGGAATAGCTTTCGTGTTAGGAAAATCGGAAAAGCATTGGTACAGATTATGCCAAAGTCTTGGAAGAGTATCGTTAGTTGGGAGTACGGTAAAGAGAGTCGAAAAATTGCCCCTTCATCTAGTGGCGGATGAAAAGCATAGTGAGTGCAAAGGAAAAAAGTCTTCATAGCAATGACGGCAGCGAATGGGTGTGTATTGGGGGCAAGTGTCAGCGAAAATGCTGATAAAACGAGTTTAGAAAAAGCCTATGGTCAGTTTAAAACAGAGGCTCGACAACTAAATCCTAATTATCAACCCTTAACCGTAACGACTGATGCTTGGGAAGCCACCTGTAGTGCGTGGAAATCCCTCTTTTCTGGTATTACCCTCATCCTTTGTTTTTTACATGAAGTTCTCAAAATCAGGAATATCCGTCGCTCTAAAGCCAGTTTATGTCATACTCTAACGCAAAAACTTTGGTTCATTTATCATGCCTCTAATAAAAGAGAATTTGCCCAACGCTTGAGACGTTTTCTCGCATGGGTTAAACAATCTCAGGTAGCCGACTTTATTGTCCAGAAGTTACGCCGTATTCGGACAAAATCTCGTCTTTATCAAGCGGCTTTCGACTTTCCTGATGCTTATCGTACCAGCAACCAAGTTGACCGTCCGATAAATTATTTTGACCGCATACTCTATTCTATGCAGTATTTTCACGGTTCTTTGTCTTCTACTCAACTTACTGTCCGTTCTATGGCGATTCTATGGAATTTCCATCCTTTTTGTCGTAAAGCTCGTTCTCTGAAGCAAGGGGTTCTTTCTCCTTTTGAAGTTCTTAATGGTTTTCGCTATCATGACAATTGGCTTCGTAATTGTTTGATTGCTTCTTCTCTTAATGGTCGCCATCCTCTCTTTTTCGATAAACACAAACTTTTTCGGAACTAGAAAGATGCTGCTAATTAAAAACAAATTTTATAAAATATGAATATATCAATTTATGCCTTTTTATATGCATGGTTAACTGCTCTTTTTTCTTATCTGTCTCTTGTTATACTAGGAATTTATTCACCTGAATCTGATGATCTTGAAGCCTTTTATTACCTTTTTGTTTGTTTTTTTGCTTTATTATCTGGTATTGTTTTAGGCAAAAAACAGTATGGACGATTAAAATTCGCAAAATCTGAAATGTTTATACAACCAAATTCAAAGATAGCTTTTCTGGTCTATTTTTGCTGTGTTTTGGGTTTTTTAGGTGGGATTCTTTTTTATTCTAGTTCTGGATCTTCTTTCAATATCAGTGATTTGTCTTCTCTAGAAAATCAGAGAGACTCGTACCTAAGCTCAAACAAAACGTCTTCTCTAACTTCGTATTTGACTCAATACTCCATTTCTATCGGCATAATTGGCGGGATTTGCCTTCCATGGATCAAAGATGGAAAAAATTATTCTATAGTTAAAAAAATAGTAGTCTTGATACTATATCTGATAGGATATTTATTGACTGGATTAGCAACAGGTGGAAGAATAAATATATTTGCTGGATATTTACCTCTCTTTGTTAGCATCGCAATTAGATACAAAAACCTTTTTATTAAAAATAAAATTTTTTCTACTTTAATATTGGTAATATTATTTATTGCAGCATCTACATTTGCTGGCCTATGGACTATGTATCGGTCTTCTTCATTTATTGACACTGTCCAAGACGGAAAAGAAATTGCAACAATTTATAGCTCTCTCAAAACATCTAATCTTTTAACTAATAACATAGATTTTGATCTTACAATATCATATATTCTTCATTCTGTTCTATATAGTTTTAGCAATGGAATATTTAATTTTGAACCTGTTTATTTATCCTACTCTCCCCATCCATTATTTGGACAATATCAGTTTAATTATATTTCAAGTTTGTTTACAGGAAGTCAATCTGTTATCGAATGGTTTAAATGGAAAGAAGAACTTGAATCTACTTACATAGCCTATGGTAGATTTTGGAATGTATGGGGAACTTTTGTTCGCGAATTTATTATGGATTTTGGTATTTTACTAACACCAATTTTTTGTTTTTTAACTGGTAATATCATTGCTTTCATTGAGAAATATTGTTTTTTTTCGTTGGAAGCTTATATCCTTTATGTTCTTTCTATTTCGTGGTTAATATGGTCTGTTTTCTATAGCTTTTTTATTTATCGTAATTTTCAAATTTCCTTTTTCTTAACTCTTTTTTTCTTTTTGATAAAATTTGTTTACTCAAAATCTATTAGAGGACGAAAGCGACCTACAAGAAAAAAAATCGTATTATAATTTAATAATCCACTTACACTCATCATATTTTTTGCTTTTACTCTATAGAAAAGCGAAGGAAATTTAATATTTAACAATTATTATGTTAACGACAAAAAAATCAATTAATCCCTATTATTATGGTGTCTATCAGATCATGAATAGACTCTTATGGGATATGAAAATCGAATCATGGCTTTCCCGAAAAAAACTTAGAAGCTTAAAAGATAAATACCCAGAACAAAAAGCAGTGATTTTGTGTAATGGTCCAAGTCTACTAAAAACGGATTTTTCTTTATTGGAAGGTGTCTTTACGTTTGGATTAAATAAAATTAATCTCCTTTTTGATAAAAATAATTTTAGACCATCTTGCGTAGTAGCTGTAAATGAATTTGTGATAGAACAAAATGCTGAATACTATAACCATACTGATATACCTATATTCATTAATTCAATTGGTAGATCATTAATCAAATTTCGTCCTAATGTTACTTTTCTTCATCATTGCGCGCAATATAAATTTGCTCAAGATTGTTCGATTAGCATAAATACTGGCCCGACAGTTACTTTTACCGCGCTGGAGTTGGCTTTTCATATGGGATTCTCGGAAGTAGCTCTTGTCGGGTGCGATCATAATTTTGTTACTAAAGGTATATCTAACGCAATTGTTCTTTCCGAAGAAAAAGATGAAAATCATTTTGATCCCAATTACTTCGCTGGTGGAGTAAGGTGGCAATTACCAGATATCGCGGCAAGTGAATGTTATTATATCTTGGCAAATACTATTTTTACTGAAAATAAAAGGAAAGTCTTCAATGCCACTGATGGCGGTAAACTTGAAATTTTTCCTAGAATTGCTTTAGAAGAGTTCTTACACGGCTAAAAAATGAGGTGATCTTAAAGCCAAATCTAGCAGATTAAAAGGCGTTGTCAGATCGGAACATGAAAGATGCACTGCAACACAACGAAATGCTTGCCATCAAAGCGTTTCCACATCTGCGCTGATTTAGATCATCTTTAAATTTGACAACGCTGATTAAAATGTATGATTATAATACTGTACCTTAATCTTGATAGTTTTATTATTCCAACAATCAATTAAAAAACAAATGTCAACATTACCTAAAATAACAATAGTAACTCCTTCTTTTAATCAAGCCAGCTTTATTAGAGAAACAATCGAATCTGTCATAAATCAAGACTACCCTAATTTTGAATATTTTGTAGCTGACGGAGGTAGTACAGATGGCTCAGTTGATATAATACGAGAATATGAAGATAAGATTACATGGTGGATTAGTGAAAAAGATGATGGCCAATCTGATGCAATCAATAAAGGATTTCGTCGTTCAACGGGAGAGCTTTGTGCATGGGTTAATAGCGATGATGTATTGTTGCCGAATTGTTTGCGGGAGATTGCTGAGTTTTATTTAGCTAACAACCAACCTGATGTTATAAATAGTAATTGTATTTACATTAATGAAGACAGTAAAGTAATAGGAATGTCTATTGTTTCAAAGCAAACATATTTTTTCGCGAGGCGATGTGTATGGTTTATGAATCAACCTGCTGTTTTTTATAAAACTAGTGTTATTAGACAAAATAATTATCTTAATCCTAAGTTTCACATAGCTATGGATGTAGATATGTGGATAAAACTAATGAAAATGGGTTGTAGATTTGAACACATCCCTAAGTTTCTTGGAGCCTTCAGATGGCAAGAAAACTCAAAGACTTCACAAGTAATTAAAACCCAATCTATATTGTATTATCCAGAGATTATGGTAATATTGCAGCAATCTTCATGGAATATTTCATCTTTTCGCGCTAAAGTATGGAGATTGGTATGGCAATTGCTTCAAGTATTAGAGTTTAATTACTTAATTCGTTTTTTTAAGACGCTATCTCTTGCAGGTAAATCACTCTACGCAATCCCCAAATTTTAGTGATTTGTAATGAATTTTTATCTACTCAGATTCCATTTACCAAATCTCACCATAAAAACGTTTTATGTCAGCACAAAATATAGTTTCACCGAAAAGCACGACATCTACAATAACAAATAGTAGATATTCTTTCGCAAAAGAGGTTCTCGGTGATTGGATTCCAGATGTGACAAGTAGAATCCTAATCGTTGGAGGAGGAGAGAACGATAGTGCTGTATTGTTGCAACTGGGATTTCAAAATGTGGTCGTTTCCAATCTTGACTCTAGAGTAAAGGGTGACGAATTCACTCCTTATCAATGGAGTTACCAAGATGCAGAAGACTTGACCTACGATGATTCTGAATTTGACTTTGTGGTTGTCCACGCCGCCCTTCATCATTGTCGATCTCCCCATAGGGCTTTACTTGAGATGTATCGAGTTGCTAAAAAAGGAGTTATTGCATTTGAATCTCGTGATAGTTTGTTGATGCGCCTTTTAGAGAAGTTGAATTTTACTCCAACCTATGAACATGCTGCGGTTTATTTTAATGATGGAAAATACGGAGGTGTAAATAACACTGAAATTCCTAACTATATTTATCGGTGGACTGAGCGTGAAATAGAAAAAACAATCAGTTCGTATTCACCTTATTCAAACCACATATTTCGCTATAAGTATTCTAATGATGTTCCCGCTACTTCTGGATTAGAGCGAAATAGTACAATTAAATCTTTCATGATTATGATAGCTAAGCCTATCTATACTCTTTTTTCTTTAATATTTCCTCAACAGCAAAATCTATTTGCTTTTTACGTTCAAAAATATTCTCCTGAACAAGGTCTGCATCCTTGGCTTACTTTGAGTGAAAGTGGAATCAAATTTAATCATGATTGGGCAAGAATATTTTATAAGTAATTTTCTTGCCTCTTGTTAATTTATATTAGCTAGGAAGGTATTTTTAATGTCTGATATTTACACTGATGGACAATATTTAAACAATAACCCAACCTGGGGTGTTGAAGATTCTCCTTGGAAGGCAGAGCAAATTCTAAAAATCATCCATCGTAATTCTCTCCAGCCTAATACTATTGCTGAAATTGGTTGCGGTGCTGGGGAAATTTTATATAATCTATCGTCATCACTACATAATGTAGCTTTTTACGGATATGAAATATCTCCTCAAGCCTTTGCCCTAACTGATAGGAGAAAAAAAGACAATCTTCATTTTTATCTAGATAATTTTGTTGATAACCCTGAAGTTTACGTTGATATGGTTCTTTGCATAGATGTTTTTGAACATGTGGACGACTATTTAGGTTTTTTGAAAAAACTAAAACTGAAAGGAAAAAATCATATTTTTCATATTCCTCTAGATATTTCAATATCTTCAGTATTAAGATCTCGTCCCATACTTAATGGCAGAAAAACCGTAGGACACTTACATTACTTTACAAAAGAAACCGCACTGGCAACATTAGAAGATGCAGGATACAAAATCATTGATTACTTTTATACAGCCCAAGCAATTGAATTGCCTCGAACTCAAAAATCACTGATAACGACTATCGCGAAAATACCTCGATTCTTAGGCTTTAAGTTGAATCAGGATCTAGCCGTTAGGCTGATGGGAGGGTACTCACTAATAGTTTTAACTCAATAACCAATTTTTTTATGTCAGACGCACTGTACATTAACTTTTGCCTTCGGCAACATCCCGATATTGGTGGAACTTATACGGCACAATCATTATTTCGTAAGTCTATCAACAGTTATTTTATTGATATTGAAATTCCTGGTTTTGATACCAGAAGTGAAGCTGACTTTACAGTAATTGGTTCCATAAATCCCTTTATTTCATTCTTAAGATCTGCGGACTTAAATTTTTTTTCTTTTATCCCAGAATCAGTCAAAAGCGGCACAAAGGGAATAATTGTCCATTCAGGTTTTCTTTCCCACTTTTCTTATGGCTATCAATTATCGCGTCATTTGAATGTTCCACTATATTTGGTACCTCATGGATTTAGCGATCCCTATGCATTTTCATATAATAAATTGAAAAAGAAAATATGGCTAGAATTAATTGGCAAAATTGTTGCAAAACATGCATTTAAAATTATTTATTCTTCTGTAGCTGAACAAAATAAATCTATCCTACCCACGTCTCGAATTAAAGGCTATATCTGTAATTGGGCCTTTGAAAATCCTCCATCTATTGAAAGAGATACTTGTAAAAAATTTCTGAGAAAAAAGCTAGGATTATCAGATGAGGATAAGATACTACTCTTTTTTTCCAGAATTGAAAAAATGAAAAGGCCCCTAGAAACACTGCGTTCTTTTATCAAAGTGCAACCAAAAGGATGGAAGTTTTTAGTGATGGGACCTTTTGAAGATAAGACTTTACACAATGAAATTGAATCACTTCAAAAAAGTAATAACAATATTTTTCTCCATTCACCAGTTTTCGGAAAAGATAGATGGAAATTCATTGCTGGATCAGATGCTTATATTTTACTCTCACATAGAGAAAATTTTGGTTTTACTGTCGTAGAAGCGGCTTCTTTGGGCTTGCCAGTTTATATTTCTAAAGGAGTTGATATTTACCCTTATTTTAATTTTGAAGAGAAAAAAACAGTTTTTGATATATCTAACCCAAGTGATATTGATGAGGTTATGATGTCTCTTAACAATCTAACAAGCGAAGAAATTAGTAAGTTGGGCTATTTATGCCAAAATACTGTCATTAATAATTTCGGATTCAGAAAATTTTCTGAAACATTGAATAATATCTTAGAACTATGACCAAAATTTTAATTACTGGAACTTCTGGATTTATTGGAAATCATCTGTTGCACTTCCTTATAAAGCAAGACCTAAATGTTCTCGGCATTGATATTGTCCCCCCTCAGGACAATCAATATTTACCCTTTTTTAAACAAACCGATCTCCTAGAATTAGGCAATCTTATTACCACGGTTCAACAGTTTCAACCTGATTTTATATTCCATCTTGCTGCTCGTACTGACTTAAATGAAACAAAAGATATCCGAGGATATGCAAGCAACATTGATGGAGTAGAAAATTTAATAGCGGCTATTCGTCAAACTCCGAGTGTCAAACGATGTATTTTTACTTCTTCACAACTTGTTTGTAAAGTTGGCTATGTTCCGAAAGATGAAAATGAATATAACCCTAATAATCTTTACGGTGAAAGTAAAGTTTTAACTGAAAAAATTGTTAGAGAAAATGATGGGGGAGGAGTAGAATGGTGCATTGTCAGGCCTACGACTGTTTGGGGACCAGGAATGAGTTCTCATTATCAACGCTTTTTAAAAATGGTTAATCAAGGACGTTATTTTCATATTGGAAACTCATCTTTATACAAGTCTTATAGCTATATCGGTAATATTGTTTATCAATATAAAATGCTAATGGAATCCCCGTCAGAATTAATTAATAAAAAAACTTTTTACTTAGCTGATTATAGTCCTATTTCTTTACATCATTGGATAGATTTAATACAGGAAGAGATGGGAGCTAAACCAGTTCCAACTTACCCTGAAGGATTAATGCGTTTTTTGGCAATATTCGGAGACATCTTGTCAACAATTGGAGTAAAAAAATTTCCGTTTAATACTTTTAGACTAAATAATATTTTAACTGAATACACTTTTGATTTATCTGAAACAGAGAAAATTTGTGGAGAGTTACCGTTTAGCATTGAAGAAGGTGTTAAAGAGTTAGTAATTTGGTTAAAAAATGAAAAAATTATTACTTAGCTTAGTAGATCTTTATTGATAAAAACTGATGTGTATGTGTGTTGAAAATAAAAATTAATGAAAATCTCTATTATTACAGTTGTTTATAACAATAAATTTACTATTGACTATGCAATAGAATCTATTGTTAATCAAAACTATCCAACTATTGAACATATTATCATTGATGGAGGCTCAACAGATGGAACTATTGAAGAAATTAAAAAATATGGTGACAAAATAGATAAATTTATCTCTGAGCCAGACAAAGGAATTTACGATGCAATGAATAAAGGATTAAAACTAGCAACTGGAGACATTATTGGAATTCTTAACTCTGATGATTTTTATGCAAATAATAATATAATCTCTGAAGTTGTCAATGAATTTAAAAAAACACAAGCTGATTTAGTTTTTGGTGATATTGTTTTTGTAAAGCCTGAAAATTTAGATAAAATTACTCGATACTATAGTTCCGCTAATTTTCATCCGAACAAGTTTGCTTGGGGGTGGATGCCTGCTCATCCAAGTTGCTTTCTTAAAAGAGAAGTTTATGAAAAGTATGGCAATTTTAAAATCGATTATAAAATTGCGGCTGACTATGAGATATTAACTCGTTTTATGGCTAAATACGATATTTCTTATAGTTATATTCCTAAAGTATTTGTCAAAATGAGAACTGGCGGCGTGAGTAGTGCCAATTTTAAAAGCAACTGGATTTTAAATAAAGAAATTGTTAGAGCCTGTCGAGAAAATGGAATACAAACCAATATGCCAAAAGTTCTTCTAAAATACTTTACTAAGATTTTCCAACTTGTTCGTAAGTAACCTAATGAATATTCTTATAACAGGTGCAACAGGTTTTGTTGGTCAACCTCTTTGTAATCGCCTAGTAAGTGAAAATAACATAATCTCAGCAACAATACGCAGTGTTGAGGATAAAGAAAAACTGCCTGCTGAAATTAAACCTATTCTAATTAATTCTCTAAGGAATGCCTTGCCGACAGAGCAATTAGCTAATACGGAAGTGGTTATTTACTTGGCTGCTAGAGTTCATCAGATGAACGATAATTCTCCCAATGCCTTAGATGCGTACCGAGAAATAAATACAAAAGCAGCTATATCCTTAGCCAAGCAGGCCGCAGAAAATGGAGTAAGACGATTTATCTATCTCAGTTCTATCAAGGTTAATGGTGAAGGTCTAATCCATCCTTATTCAGAGAAAGATACTCCCAATCCTATTGATCCCTATGGGCAAAGCAAATGGGAAGCAGAGCAAGGTTTGTTAAAATTAGCCCAAGAGACTGGATTAGAAGTTGTTATTATTCGGCCTCCGCTTATTTATGGCCCTAATGTTAAAGCTAATTTTTTACAGTTGTTGAAAATTATTGACAAAAGTATTCCCCTTCCTTTTGGTGCAATAAATAACGCTAGATCCATACTTTTTGTTGGTAATTTGGTTGATGCAATTATTACCTGTCTCGATCATCCAAACGCCAAAAACCAAACTTTCGTTGTTAGCGATGGTGATGATCTCTCTACAACTGATTTGATTCATCGTCTGGGCAAAGCTTTGGGAAAGTCACCGTTACTTCTCCCCATTCCTCCTGAATTACTACGTTTAACCACAAAGCTACTAGGTAAAGCTGATATCGGCGATCGCCTATTAGGTTCTTTACGAGTTGATAGTAGTAAAATTCGTCAGATGTTAGATTGGACACCGCCCTATACCGTTGACCAGGGCTTACAAGCAACGGCAGATTGGTTTAAAAGTAGATAGCTAGTATTATTCAATTTATTTAAACGTTATCTGATGTCCGCAAGAATCTGAGACATTAAATGAGTAGTGATGAGCAATTTTTCCCTGACCCTAAACTTCAGTCTATTATTATCTCTAATATTTGTTTCATCCCTAGCTCTCACGGGTTTGGTTCGTCGTTATGCCCTTAAAAAAAGCTTGATGGATATTCCCAATGATCGCAGTTCTCATGTTCAACCAACGCCCAGGGGGGGCGGTTTAGGATTTCTGCTCGCCTTTGCCATTGGACTTATTTTTATCTCTTTTTTTCCAAATTTACCTGTTCAAGCTGATCCCTTTTTAGGCTTAAGTCTCTTCCCTCTCGCCGCCATTGGTTTTTTAGATGATCGCTACAATTTACCGTCTCTTGTCCGCTATGGAGTACAGCTTGGTGTTGCAGTTTTAGCAATTCTTCATTATGGTATTTTTCCTCAGCCTTGGTTAACAAATTTTGGGACGATTGGTATTATCTTTGCGGGATTATTAACCGTTATTGGTTTTACTGCCCTTATTAATTTTTATAACTTTATGGATGGCTTAGACGGTATTGTTGCCAGTGTCACCGCCCTCCAGTTGAGTTTTATTGCTCTGTATCTGAATCAACCGATTTGGTGGTTACTAATCATCGCTCTTTTAGGCTTTTTGTGGTGGAATTGGTCGCCTGCAAAAATTTTTATGGGAGATGTGGGTAGTACGGTTTTAGGTGCGTCTATTGCGATCGCCTTAATTCAAACCAATGATGTTACTGTAGGCTGGTCGAGTTTAGCGATTACTTTACCGATCACAGCAGATACTATTTACACATTATTTATCCGTTTAGGTCGTCGTGAAAATATTTTTCAGGCACATCGCACTCATATTTTTCAGCGTTTACAACAATCAGGGTGGAGTCATCCTCAAGTCGCCTTGACCTATTCAGGTTTAACGATTGTGATCGCAATTTTGACTTTTTCGTTTGGAGCAATAGGTTCTATCTTGAGTTTAATGATTACTATTTTGGCAATCATTACTGCTGAATTATATTTAAAACGACCTAAATTAACAAAGACCCAAATTTCCTAGAGAATCTAAACCCTCTAAAGTTTTTAGAAAATTTTTTTATAAACTACAATTTATGAACTAAATCCTCCACTAAATATTTATGGTAAAAACTACTATTATCGATCCATGATGAAAAAGTTGATTCACAAGCAATAAATTCTTTTTAGTTCAATGCTTCACTTGAAGAATGGCTGACTTCATGACTTTTTTCTGCTCGGCATCATAGCCCCAGCGTTCCAAAAAAGCTTCATATTCTCCTTGCCCTGTGGTTAAAGATTTTTCCATTTCCTGGAGTTTTTCATTAACAATCGGTAATTTAACAGATTTGATTAAATATAAGGTGCGATCGCGGACTTGCTCGGAACCTTTTGCCATTACTTCATCCTTGTTACGGCGGTGGGTTAGTACCATCGCTGAGGACATGACTAAATTTTTTACCAATAACTCTCCAACAATGTCAGGGGAAGATTGCAGAGCATTGATAATGCCTTTGGATGGGGAATCGATAAAGGGTCTTTCGTCCGTTAGATAGGTTACGAAAAATCCCCTAGCTCCAGTTTGGGTTTGTACTAAGTTAGTAATGGTTATTTGAATTTCGGAATCGGGGATCGATTTGCTCGCCATTTTTTCCAGTAAGGCTTGGGTTTCGACGATCGCGTCTTCAAAACTAATTTGATTCGGATTATATTGAGCCATGAGGGTGACGGGAGACGATGGGGCAATAGAAGGGGAAATTTGCGGGATGGGGGAGAGCAATAATAAACCAGCCAAGATGAGATAATTCATGAATTTATGGTTCGCCTCTATCGTTATCAGCATTATTTTTGTTAACGTAACTTAATATAACAGTCTGATATCGAAACCTACGGCTAAAAAATCAACTTTATGCAAACGACTACCTTAAATCATAATAGTACGGATATTGGAAACTATTGGCAGTGGCAGGGACACGATATTTATTATGTGAAGTCGGGCGATCGCCGAGAAGGTCTGCCTCCTTTACTTTTGGTACATGGATTTGGGGCTTCAACGGATCATTGGCGAAAAAATATTGCGGAACTTCAGAAAGAATTTGAAGTTTGGGCGATCGACTTATTAGGTTTTGGGCGTTCTGCTAAACCTGTCTTACAGTATGGCGGCGATCTGTGGCGAGACCAACTACAGGCTTTTATTACTGAAGTGATTCAACAACCAGCCGTTTTAGCGGGTAATTCTCTGGGCGGATATTCTTCTCTTTGTTTAGCGTCTTATCATCCTGATTCAGCGAAAGGACTGATTTTGCTTAATAGTGCAGGGCCTTTTAGTGATGCGTTGGCCGCGAGTAAATCTAATCCGATTCAAAAATTGATCCGCACGGTCTTGTTGCAATCCTGGGCGAGTTATTTATTATTCCAATACGTCCGTCGTCGTCAAAATATTCGTAAAACCCTCGAAAAAGTTTATCTTGATCAATCGGCAGTCACGGATCAGTTAGTGGAAGATATTTATCGTCCTTCCTGCGATCGGGGTGCGCCCCAGGTATTTGCCTCGGTTTTTAAAACGCCCCAGGGTGATTCAGTCGATAAATTATTAGCATCGGTCAATTGTCCTTTATTGATGTTGTGGGGAGAGGGTGATCCCTGGATGAAATGTAAAGAAAGAGGCGAGAAGTTTAAGCAATATTATCAAAACTTAACGGAATATTACCTACAGGCAGGTCACTGTCCCCACGATGAAATTCCTGAACAAGTCAATCAATTGATCCGCGATTGGGTACGAGAAAAATCTGTAGAGAATTGTAAAGAAAGTTAGCTAAATTTAAAGCTTGATTGCGATTTTTAAACTAATCCCAAGAGAGATGTTATCGTTTAGAACATTCTTATATTTGGCCAATTTGGTTTAGCTATGTATAAAAGCAATCAGGATAAGGATTATCTCAGTGCGGCACTAACGGCAGGGATTGGTGCAGGTATCGTCACAACCTTCGCCGTTGCCCAGGGACAGCATCCGATTATTGCACTAGGTATCACCGCGATCGCGACTCTGTCAGCGATTATTTGTCATCAACTAGATTTAATTTAATTTTTTTTAGTGTGTCTGCGCCATCGCATTTTTGAATTTAAAGATTGAGCGGCATTTCTGTCCCATGATTGTCCTCACAGGCTCCAATACTCACCCAGGTACTCGAACCATCCAGCCAATGCTCTTTTTTCCAAATGGGGGCTTGATGTTTAAGGGTATCGATAGCATAGCGACAGGCAGCAAAAGCTTCACTGCGATGGGGACAACCAACCGCAATCAATACACTAATCTCTCCAATTTCTAGGCTACCCACTCGATGGTGAATGACGATGCGGTTCGTATCGGGCCATTGTTGCCGAATTTGATCTGATATTTGGCGGAATATATGGATGGCCATGGGTTCATAGGCCTGATATTCTAAATACCGCACAGCTTTACCATCGGTTTGTTGCCGAACAGTTCCACTCATTAAGGCGATCGCTCCATTGCGGGGGTCATCAGCGAGTTGATAGACCTCATCCAAGGAAAGGGGGGCAAAACCGATATGAAAATGATCGTTCGTCAATGCGGGAGAAGGGACAATCGGCATGGGCAATAAATATTAGAATTTGTTAATTTGAACTTTGATCCATTCAATAATTGTTGCAATTAATTCGGGAGAATGGGGAGAAAAATTGACGAGGGGATTATTGGGTTGGTCACTAATGAGGGCAATATTTCCCTGAAAAGTTTTGAGTTTTTCTAAAAATTCCGAGGAAAAAGGAGAACAATTCGGAGAAGAATGATCGAATAACCAAATATAGGCACAATCAGAACGATTTCGCTGGATTAATCGCCAATAGAGACGCAATTTAGCCAGATTATCGGGAACCCCATTTTCAAATTCGGGACAATTTTGGGCCAGCATTTGATCATAAATATCAATGAGCGGCTCATCAGGCACTAAAAACTGACTGCAATCAATCCAAATGACTTGAATCAAAGACGCTAAGGGAGAATGATTCTGGATTTCTCGAAACAAATCCTCTCGTAAATTCAATTTGTCTTTTGCGGATTCGGCCGTAGAGGGGGACGGAGTGATCGCAGCGAGAGAATCCTGGGATGGTGCGGGGGTTGCATCTAGGGGAAGTTGGTACCAGGCCTGATAAAACGTTTCGTAGGAGAGGGATTGGACGCAATGCCAAAAAATATCATAGAGGGCAAGATCTTGTTGATAAACCGTATTCAGTAAAGATTCCTTGAGGGGATGAATGACAAAGGGCATGAGGGGACGGGACAAAATTTTAATCAGATTTTCGGCAATTTCTGAGTGTAGATTTTGATGAGATTGCACCCGCAAGAGATCAATCAAGGTTTGACAAACTTCTCGATTGCCTAGTCCAATTTTCCCTAAACTCTTGATCGATGCTCGACGGGTTTCTTTGTCAGGGGTAATTAAGGCCGTCCGAATGAGGGCCGCGATCGCGGCGGCATTGTGGGGAGTAATGTCACCCAAACTTTGGGCAGATAAACGACGAATATCAGGATTGAGACTTTGCTGTAAGAGATGAATCAACATCATCAAGGCTTCTAGGTTGCCAGAGTCGATTTTGCCTAAGCTGGCCGCGGCCTGGCGTTGGGTAAATTCATCTTCTTTTGGCTTGAGTAACTGTCCTAGCATGGCGATCGCGGTGGGATTCCCAGGGTCAAGTTTCCCCAGACTTTCGGCAATTTCCTGATTTCCCTCTGAGTTGATATCAGACTGAATTAAATCAACTAAAAAATTTAATAAAACAGGATTAGTCGGATCAATTTTCGCCAAGGCTTCCATCACCTCTTTGATTAACCAGCCTGTTTCTTTTAACTGTAGATTATCTTGAGATTCTTCAATCAGGTTTTCAAAAGCTTTAATGACCGTAGGATTTCCCTCGCCAATTTTGGTCAAACTACTGATAGCTAACCAGCGAATAAAAATATCATCATCGCTCTGTAAGAGATCGATCAGAGCCGTAATAGCTTGGGGATAACTAGCAGAGGTTTCTCCTAAACTATAAATCGCTTGCTTACGGATTTCTGTCATTTGGCTCGGTTGCAGAAGATGGAGTAATACCGAAATGGCCGTGGGATTTCCTGGATCAATTTTTTCTAAACTTTCGGCGGTCTGACAACGAAGCGAACCTCCTCGATAAACCCGAAATCGTTGCAATAGGTAGGCGATCGCCAGGGAATGCCCCTGACCAATGGTTTCTAAACAGCTTAGGGCCTGACGTTGTTGAGTCGAACTCAGTTCAGAGGAGAGAAATTCCACGACGGCCGCAATGGCTTGGTCATCTCCTACGGCAATCTTATTCAGTGCCGCCAACGCAATTTGACAATTTTCTGAATTTTGGGGGTCGTCTAAAATTTCAATAAAAGTAGCGATCGCTCTCTGATTGCCAGGATCAATTAAACCCAGGGTTTCGGCGAGGGCATACCGCCAAGGAGAATGGGGAAAATGGGTTAATTGGTTTTCGATGCTGGCAATGGCGATGAGATTCCCCTTGGCAAATTGCAGGAGAGCCGTACCAACTCGCTGATAATCTGCTTGGGTACTCGCTTTCTTCAATTCCTGTAAATATAAATCTACGACAAAGGGGCGATAGGTTTGGCTTAGGATTGCCCTAGCACTTTGTTTAAAGGTCGCGGTCGCATTTTCTTTCCCTTCGGCCCAATCTTTCAATTGATTTAATAAAATCTCTCGATAAATACATTCTTGAAATTCTGTCAGGAGTTGGACGGCCAAAAGATAGGCTCGTTTTCCATAGAAATTATGTTCACTAAAATTGTCTTCAAAGGTCATTAATGCCTTAATAAAAGCATCTTTTTGGGATGAATGAACATCAGGACGACCAAACCAGAAGAAAAGAACATTTTGCCATTGGGGTTCAAATAAACGATAGTTGCGCTCTGGGATATCTAGGAAAAACTGCCAATCGGCGATCGCCAAGGCCGCAAAATAATCTCGAAAGATGCGATCGCAAAACCCATAGTGCTTATTGACCATGATGGGTAGTTCGGACGGAGAAGTTGCTTGCACTAGGAGCAAACCCCTCGGAATTAACCAGCCCAATCTCAAAAACAACCGTAGAAAAGTGGCCTCTTCTCCCCAGCAAGCTTGGATCTCGTCGTGGGCGATCGGTTGAGTATAACCCTGATTTTTCAATAAAATCTTTTTCGCCAATTCACCCAACTGTTGATTCAATTCTTGCTGTTGTTGGCTCGAAGTTGGCAATTGTTCCGCTTTCCACTGATAAAATTGGGCTACTAATTGTTCATATAATTCCGCACTATTTTTCGGAAAAAAATCGGGCCGTCCTTGCCAAAAACGACAACACAACACCAACGCGAGGGGATTGCTTAACCAGGGGCGCACGGATTCTTGGTCGGGTTTAGCCAGCAGTTCACAGAGTTCTTTGCCCAAATCCTCTGGATTGTCCTCTTTAGAATCATGCGCGTGGTGATTGTTGCCGATGCTCCTTTGATTGGTGGCAAACCAGTGCTTAATGGTCGCCTCTACTTCCGTCGGATAGGAGAGTTTTTTCGTTTGATAGCGGTCAAATCCCGATAAGCCCTTGGGATCAAGTTGCCAGGTTTCAGTGCGACAGGTCAACACCAGATTAATCGGTTCCGTAAAATCCTGAAGCGATCGCCCAAAAGCAGAAAGGGAGCCAACCTTAATAGGACTTTCTGACTCTATGGCTAAAGTATCGATGCCATCAGCTAAGATCCAAACCTTCCCCGTATTAAGTAGTTGCTCAAAAGATTTACGATAAATTTCCAGATCAGGTTCTTTTTCCTGAATGGCTTGTTGTAGCCAAGGGCCCAATAAATAATCCTTGAGAGAAAGCGTTTTTAATTGGAAGGGAGAAATCCAAACGGGAAAATACTCTGTTTCTTCATCGAAATTCAGCAGATCAACCAGAGAACCCTGGGACATTGCTTCCATCTCTGAAGATTCTGTTTTACTGGGGACAGAAAATTCGTCAGAGTGGTTTAACTCCTGTTGGGGCGACTCCAGGGGATTTCCTTCTATTAACAAATGGGCAATTTGCCGCAGAAATAAGGTTTTCCCCGTTCCTCCTTCTCCGATAATCGCTAAACGTTTTCCCTGATGACTACAGAGGTCTAATTCTAATAATTTGTAGAGTAATTCTGCGGGCGAATAGGTCCGTAATTCTTCGTCACTGTGATGATCCTTAAATTGGGGATGAGGCCCTGAAAGTCGAAAATTTTCCTGTTGCGTAGAAAAGATTTTGAGAAATAAAGGGGCGTTCTGGCTCGTTGGTAGAGTTTCCCCTGGTTGGGTATTCACCGAATCCAAGGGCAAGGATTTTTCCAACATCGTCCGACAGAGTTGCTGCCAGTCAATCGGAGGAAGGGAATCCTTATTTAACTTGCTCGTTTCAGAAACAACACTTTGTTCAACCATGACCGCTGCCTTTTACCAAGCCTTGGAGCTGACTTAGGAAGATGATAAATATCCTATTCAGTCCAAATACCTCTGTATCTGAACCAAACTACATTTCACTCTACCAAACTTGCTTACTCTGTGCCTCCGTTATTCTGACTAATTTTCCTAAAAGTTAATTAATTAATGTAAAGTCCGAGGATTTCAATCCTGTTTTCATGACTTTTCGCTAAAAAAACACTAGCGATCGCCTCCTCCTGATAAAAAAAATGCGATCGCTTTCCTAGAAATCAGGGCAATGAACTCTGCTCCTCCAGAAGTAAACGCCAAAAATTGCCTATTATTAAAAAACAACTCTTAATTGACGCTTTTTTCTCTCGCTGGATCGCCCGACAATGACTGGACAAGAACTACGACAACTTTTATTGGATAAGTGGGGACGCTCCTATGATATCCAGTTACGGCGTATCAAAGGACAAATATTTGTTCAAGTTATGTGGAAATATCTGGAACAGGCTTCTTTTCCCCTCTCTGAATCGGAATATCTGGCCCATCTCAACGCGATCGCCGATTATCTACAGGCCTGGGGGGGCGTGTCCCAGGTTAAAAATTATCTAGAAAAAACCCGTGACCATCCCCGACTCGGCAAGGCGGTCAGTATTCCCCTAGATTTAGGAGAGCGAGCTTCGGAATGGATTTTAGAGTAAATCGCCTAGAGACCGATTAAAGGATTGAAATAGCAATCTAGTGAAGATTTTGTTTGCATAGAAAATCTTTTTTCCTGTAAGATCGGTACAATAAAACTCATATAGCAATAGACATCTCCAAGAATTGAGCAATTCATGAATTGCCCCTACCAGAGGTTTAAATCGATCCACTCTTGATTTCTGGAGATATCTCATGGTTCTGGTAACGAAAAAGCTATGGAAAGATTTTTTGTCTAGCAAAAATTAGGGGATTACCCAATCGGGTGATGGCCAGAGAGCTTTTTGAATCTAAAATCTGTTTCTAAAATTGACTATTTTCTTAAAAGCGGGAAGGCGAAAACACCATGACAAAAATTCGCGTTGTCCTGATAGAGGATGACGATTTGGTCTGTATTGGTTTAAAAAATGCTCTAGAAAACCTACCCGATATTGATTGGTTAGGGGAAGCTAACACGGGAGAGGAGGGTTTTCAGTTATTAGAGACGACCCAACCTGATGTGGCCATTATGGATATTGGTTTGCCGGATGTGGATGGTATTGAGCTAACCAAACGCATCAAAGCTTCACCGACCCTTCAAAGGACTAAAATTCTTATTCTTACCCTACAAAATGAAGAAACGTCGGTTTTAGAGGCTTTTCAGGCAGGGGCAAATTCCTATTGCATGAAAAACATCCGACCCGATTTACTCCTAGAGGCGATTAGGGCAACCCAGGCGGGACAAGCTTGGATTGATCCTGCGATCGCGAGAATTGTTTTAGCCTATGCCAAACGAGTGGAAAAACCAGATTCCCAACATCAAACGGAAAAGGTTTCCAGTTCTTTAACGGATCGGGAATTAGAAGTTCTGCAATTAATCGTCAATGGCAATAGTAATGCTGATATTGCCGAAAAGCTCTATATTACCGTCGGAACCGTGAAAACCCATGTCCGCAACATTTTAACTAAACTGAGTGCCGAAGATCGTACCCAGGCGGCGGTTCATGCTCTGCGATCGGGTTTAGTGGGATGATAGTTTAGGTTGATTAACATAGGATTTCATTATTATAAAATAACCATCAAAAATCATGTTTAAGTCACTAATTGAAGAACAAAGAAAACATTTTGCCACAGGAAAAACTAAATCCCTAGATTACCGAGTAGATCAATTAAAAAAATTAAGACAAGCTATTCTTGACCAAGAAAGTTCTATTGTGACGGCCCTGAATCAGGATCTCAGAAAGCCCGAATTAGATAGCTATATTACGGAAATTCGAGTCAGTATTCAAGAAATTGATTACGCTCTCAAACATCTCAAAAAATGGGCTAAACCCCGACGGGTAAAAACGAATCCAGAAGCCTTTCCGTCCGTCGCTCAAATCTATCCCGACCCCCTGGGAGTGGTACTGATTATTAGTCCTTGGAATTATCCTTTTGCGTTGGCGGTCTCTCCTCTCATCGGGGCGATCGCGGCAGGAAATTGTGCTGTGATTAAACCCTCAGAAAGCACGCCCACCGTTTCCCGACTGATTGCAACCATGATTCAGCAAACTTTTTCCAGTACGGAAATTGCCGTAGTTGAAGGAGATGCCATCGTTAGCCAACAGTTATTAACAGAAAAATTTGATCATATTTTCTTCACAGGCGGTACTAAAATTGGTCAATTAGTGATGGAAGCGGCGGCCAAAAATTTAACTCCTGTCACCTTGGAATTGGGCGGAAAAAGTCCCTGTATTGTGGATACGGAAATTGACCTAGAAGAAACGGCTAAACGGATCGCTTGGGGTAAATTTTTCAATGCAGGACAAACCTGTATTGCACCCGATTATTTATTAGTAGATAAATCGATTAAAGAAGCTTTGATAACTAAAATTCAAGGGTGTATCGTCAATTTTTATGGAGAAAATCCCCAAACCAGTCCTGATTATTGTCGGATTGTGAATGAACGTCAGTTTAATCGTTTACAAGCCTTACTGAAAGATGGTGATATTATCACTGGTGGTCAAACGGATCTCGCCGAAAAATATATCGCACCGACCCTAATGACGAATGTTTCCCTAGAATCGGAATTAATGCAAGAAGAAATTTTTGGGCCGATTTTACCCATTTTAGATTACTCTAACTTAGAAGACGCGATCGCCTTGATTAACCAACGTCCTAAACCCCTAGCCTTATATTTATTTTCTAATAATGAATCAAAACAAAAATGGGTATTAGAAGCAACTTCTTCAGGGGGCGTTTGTATTAATGACACTATTTTTCAGGTCGGCGTTATTGACTTACCCTTTGGCGGTGTGGGAGCTAGTGGCATGGGAGCCTATCACGGAAAAGCCAGTTTTGATACCTTTTCCCACTACAAAAGTGTCCTAAAAAAATCCTTTCGTTTTGAGTTGAATGTTCGTTATCCTCCCTATGGTAATAAGCTTAATTGGATTAAACGTTTGCTTGGTTAAATAAATCAAAATATGCCTCTCTGGGAATTAGGGTGATAGATTTATCTTATATAGTTCAAGGGCGAACGCAATTCGCCCCTACATAAGGTTTTTAGGGAATCGTAGGGGCGCAAGCCTTGCGCCCAAAAGTAGCAAGTTTAACTGACACCATTGATCCAAGAGAACCCAAAATATTATCCGATGAGCATCACTAAAATATCTTGATCTATATCAATAATTTGTTCGCCTTGGGGTAAACAAGCCAAGCAATTAGTTTGAGCTAAGTTGATTAAATTACCCGAACTATGACTCCCAGAAGCCCCTTGAAATTGAGCATTTCCCTGGTCATCCCAGTGTACTTTTCCCCATAAATAGGTTTCTCTTTTGCTATCCGTTTTTAGAGAATTTTTTGTTCGTGCTTTAATAAAATTAGGTCGCCAGGGATTGGCTAAACCCGATAATTTTTTCAAAGCAGGTTGCACAAAACGCCAACAACTCACTAATGCGGAAACGGGATTCCCAGGAATGCCAAAATAAATACATCCATTAGCAAATCTTGCCACTGTCAAGGGTTTACCTGGTTTAATTGCCACACTTTGAATCAGGATTTCTCCGCCCAATTCCTTCAATAATTCTTCAACATAATCATAATCACCAACGGAAACTCCGCCCGTTGAAAGTACCAAATCGGCTCTGTTAATTGCCTGGTTCATGGTTTCCCGTAGGCGATCGCGATCATCGGCCACAATCCCTAAATTAAGGGGAATCGCGCCTTGTCCTTGGAGGAATGACGTTAAAGCAAACTGATTAGAATCAATAATTTGCCCAGGTTCTAGGGTTTTATCGGGGGAAATCAATTCATCTCCCGTCGAAAAAATGGCAACCAGGGGACGACGATAAACTGTAACCTCGTTTTTTTGAGCAGTGGCCAAAATAGCCATTTCAGGCTCTTTAATCATCGTTCCCTTGGCGAGTAGAATCTTTCCCGCTTCGGCATATTCTCCTTTTTTACGGACAAACATCTGGGGTTTGGAGGGAGCGATTAAAATTGAAACGCGATCGCCTTGGCTTGTGGTGTTTTCCTGCATTACAACCGTATCGGCTCCTGTTGGCAACATTGCCCCTGTGAAAATTCGAGCCGCTTGTTGCGATCGCAGGGTTAATTGGGGTTTACGACCTGCGGGAATTTCTTCAATAACCGTTAAAACAACGGGTTGATTGGGGGTTGCCCCCTGTACATCTTCAAATTTCACTGCATAACCATCCATTGCTGAATTATCCCAATAGGGAAAATCTAAATGACTGCTAACCGATTCGGCTAAAACCCGATTAAAAACGTTTTCTAATGAACAAGTTTCCGTTTGATCGAGAGGAGAAATAATATCTAAAATCAGAGATTCAGCTTGATTAACAGTCAGCATGGATTTTGCTTGTTTAATTTGAACGGTTGTTTTTCCTATCATATAGAAACTTCGGCTATTTTTCTTCTTTCTTTAAAAAACGCGATCGCGATTAGCCTAAAGCTTACAATACAAGCAAAAATTGTCTCTAAAACATCAAACAACTTCCATTAAATTAGCAACAGCTTCCAGATAATCATTCAACTCCATTTGATGAGCTTGAGCAAATAAACTTAACTTTTCTATCTTCGTTCCTTCCCCTTTTTCAATACGGCTCACCTGTCTTTCTGATAAACCCATAATATCAGATTGTTTCAGCTTAGATTGTTTCCGTAAAGTCGCGATCGCTTTACCAAATAACTGATCATGGGTCAGCTTATAGGCATCAAATTTATTCTTAACATTGGGATCGATCGCATAACGTAAGGCATCCAAATCCAAATGAATATCCTGCTTAGGCCAATGTAAATAACTTCCTTCTTCAGAAATAGTAAAATTACTCCGCTCTTCAATGGGAATTAATTTTAAACAAGGCAAATCAAAAAAAGCAATCTCTAATTTTTCCATCGCACAACTAAAAACCAATAGGTGATCGCCCATAACCGTTGCATTGGCAATGAGTTGATCCTGCGCCCCCCAAGACCAGGCATTAATCACCCTTTGAGGAAATTCAGTGGGTTGAGGTTGTCCGTCTTGATAAATCTCTTCAATACTTTTTATCACGATTTTTTTCCAAAATTTTATATCATTTTTAATTAGTTTGGTGCTTTCTGCCAACCATTATTGATGGCTTCTGATTCTGTACAAAACCATTTTTCTCCACTTTGTGGATCAATCACTGTTGACTCATAATCTTCCATACCTGGGATGTGGTAAAGTTTCCTTCCTGTATTCTGCGATATGTTACCTTTAACATTACAGTTTGGTTTTGTGATAGATGGAATAAGAGAACGAGAACGACTACGACTCCATTCGCTTCCCCAAAAGGCACTTGCAGCCAATCCAATCAGGGCGACAATGCCGAATACATTTTTAAATATTGTTTTAATTGGTTTACTTTTTATTGATTTCTGTTGAAAAGAAACTGTTCGAGGATTAACACCTTGAATTGATGCTTGAGCCGCACGTGACTTTCCGTTTTTCTCAGTAACTAACTCATATATAATCGTATCTCCGACTTTGGGGCGGCGACTTGCATTTTTTAACGAGCTGATATGCAAGAAAATTTCTTGATTTCCATCATTTGGCCGAATAAATCCATAACCTTTATCATCTTGCCATTTTATTAGTTTTCCTTGGCCTCGAATAATTCCCATAAAATAACCTTACAATGATTCTTTTGTGATAGGAGCGATCCCAGCAGTATCCAGAAAACTAACCAACACGGAAAAGTGATCGCTGATATTTTGCCGAAGTTCAGTAAGTTAAATTTTTTCGTCTTAAAAAAAATCTTCGATGATTTTGAGCATAATTTTTTTTCGCCAAACTTTATGCCATTGTAATTTATCATTGATGAGAAAGCAATAGGTTAATCAATAACGCGATCGCATCCCGAAAAAAATCCACAAAAAAAAGAGTGGCTTATAAAAACCACCCTCGTTAAATATTAATTAGCTAACAAATTAAGCTAAAGCCGCCATTCTGACCTCATTACTGGTAAGAATTTCCTGCAACTCATCCGAATCAACCGTTTCTTTTTCCACTAACATTTCCGCTAACTTATCCAGAATAATGCGGTTGTTAAGTAGAACTTCCTTTGCCCGTTGATAAGCTTGATCCACCAACTGACGAACCTCTTCATCAATCGTCGCCGCCGTATCATCGGAAAAATCACGGTCAGAGGCAATATCTCGTCCCATGAAAACGCCACCGCCTTGACGACCCAACGCCACAGGCCCCAGGCGATCGCTCATACCAAACCGAGTAATCATCTGACGAGCAACCCGCGCAACCTGTTGAAGATCATTGGACGCTCCAGTGGTGACTTCTTCCTCACCAAAGATAATCTCTTCCGCAATCCGACCACCAAGGGCAACCGCCATTTGATTTTGTAGATAGGAACGCGAATATAAACCCGATTCCATACGGTCTTCACTAGGCGTAAACCAAGTCAAACCACCCGCACGGCCACGGGGAATAATACTGATTTTTTGCACAGGATCATAATCGGGCATCAACGCACCCACCAGAGCATGACCCGCTTCATGGTAAGCAACCAAGGTTTTGCGTTTTTCGCTCATCACCCGATTCTTTTTCTCTGGCCCAGCAAGAACGCGATCGATCGCATCATTCACTTCATCCATTGAAATTTCGGTCAAATTGCGACGAGCTGCCAAAATAGCTGACTCATTCAGGAGATTAGATAAATCTGCCCCCGTAAAACCAGGAGTTCGACGAGCAATCTTATCCAGATCCACATCCTTAGATAAAGTTTTGCCACGTGCATGGACATTGAGAATTTCCTTACGTCCCGCATAATCAGGGCGATCGACCACGACTTGACGATCAAAACGACCTGGACGCATCAAGGCAGAATCCAAAACATCAGGACGGTTAGTAGCCGCAATAATGATGATTCCCGTATTTCCTTCAAAACCATCCATTTCCGTTAGGAGTTGGTTTAAAGTTTGTTCCCGTTCATCATTACCCCCCCCTAAACCTGCACCCCGTTGACGACCAACCGCATCAATCTCATCAATAAAGACGATACAAGGCGCACTAGCTTTAGCTTGTTCAAACAGGTCACGAACGCGGGATGCACCGACCCCAACGAACATTTCCACAAATTCCGAACCTGAAATACTGAAGAACGGAACACCCGCTTCACCTGCAACGGCTTTGGCTAAGAGGGTTTTACCTGTTCCAGGAGGGCCGACTAACAAAACCCCTTTAGGAATCTTGGCTCCGATCGCCGTGAATCGGTCTGCATTTTTCAGGAAGTCCACCACTTCAGTCAGTTCTAACTTGGCCTGTTCAATACCCGCCACATCCCCAAAGGTCACTTGAGTTTGGGGTTCCATTTGCACTCTGGCTTTGGATTTCCCAAAATTCATTGCTTGGGAGCCTGGGCCACTCTGAGCGCGACGTAATAACAAAAATAACCCAACCAATAAGAGAATGGGTAGGAAAAGGCTACTGGCAACCCGTAACCAGAAACTATCATCAGTCTGGGGCTGAACGGCGATATCCACGCCATTTTTTGTCAAAATATTAATTAGATCTGGATCATTGGGAAGATTGACCAGAAAAGGCTGTCCGCCTGATGGGTTAGGAACTTGGGCCTGGGTACGATCCGCACTGAGATTAACCCGATCAATTTTGTTGCCTTCGACTTGATGAATAAAATCACTGTAGGTCAAAACTTCTCGGCTCTGGGGTTGTCTATCTAAAAAAGCGGACGCTAGGGCTAAAACGACAATTAAGAGGAGCGCATAAAGACCAGCATTACGCCATTTTTTATTATTTTTGTTCACGCGGTACATCTCCGAGGGTTGATAAAAATAGGATCGTTATTGTAAAAATTTGACAGGATAAGCGAAATCCATGAGTGCTTGTTAACTTATGTTAACCTTTCTCAGAAAGAATTGACAAAGAATTAATCAGGAGAGAGCGAATCATCCGATTATTTAGATTCACAGTCTGGATTAAGCTTAGGGGATGTTAGCCACTAAACAGAAACATTTTGCTTCAAAATCAGTCTGTAGGCATTGGGATAAACTCCACTCTAGAATAAAATCTGGCATACTTCAGAGGAGATCATTGGTTCGATATGAGAAATTTTGTCACTGTTATCGCTTTGATGGTTTCAATGACAGGTATTTTTGTCTCCCTGGCACGGGAGGAGTTGAGATGCAAATTGGGTCTCTCTGAGGAAGCTTGTCAACCATCGGCGGAAAACTTTAAAAAATCACCCAAAAATCCTGTTAATGATTCAAATTTTACCAAACCTCTCTCAGAAGTCTTGAATAAGAAACCAGAATCGGTAGAACAAGGCTCCTTAGAAAAATCAAATTCCCCGCCCATCAACTTCCCCAATCCAGACCAAAAAACAAATGAAGTCGAGTCAGGCAGCCAAGCAACCAAGATTTTAAAATCAGACACAGAAAATTCTGATACATCCATTACCCCTTCTGGGGAATCGGGGGCATCCAATCCAAAAAATACGCCTCCTGACTCCACTAGTCCTGAATTGAGTTCCCCTGACCACGAAAGCAATCAAATGGTCAACGATGATTCTGCCGCCAGTGCGAATGATTCTCCCCCTACTGAACACAGTGATGATAATCCTAGCCAACCTATTCCTGTTATTCCACCTCCTCAAACCAATTAATCTTAAAATTGTGTGCATTTGCATTTTTGTTTAGTTGGATACTGCAAATAACAAGTTTTTATAGGGACAGTCCAACTCCCCAGGTATTTTTCTCTATCAATGAATTTTGATTGGGCTTTTTTCCATTTCAAAGTCTTTTTAATTCTGATAATTTTAATTCATCGGACACATCAACTTAATTTATTCACAAAAAATTCACAAGAATGTTGTATAGGTATTCTGTGTTCACAAAAAAATTATGTTGTTATGTATATTCACAAAAATTTCACAAAAATACTGTAATAGTAACCTATGCAAATAAGAATCTTATCAATAAAAGAGGCTATAAAAACAATCACCATGATTAATTCAGGAATCACCTTTAAAATACGAGATAAGCGTCTTCCTTTGTCTTTTTCTCAATGTAAGACCGAGAAAATCAGGGATCACATGACTACCTATTCAACACCACCCAATGACAAATCAGAAGCAATTTTCTACTAGTCAGAAGTCCATGAAAAATCCTCGAAATATGGATTTTTAAGTCTTTATTGACGATAAATTCTCATAATGTACAATATATTATGATAGAAAAATGGCAACTTGACGATAGACAAAATTGGTGTACGGTAGATTCACCCCCTAAGTCTCCGAAAGATAAAGTATGAGATACATTGTTTTAATGCGCATTTTAGTGCGATCGCTTTAAGAGTTCATTTATCAAAAAATCATGTCAGAACCTTCCTCCAACGGTATTAATCTTAATCAAAAACCCCTAGTACAGCATCTACTGCTTCAGCAACCTCCCCAATTTAAGGAGGAGCAGGAGGAGGAAGAAGAGATAGATCTAAAGGGAATCACTCAGATTGTTCGTCGTCGCGGGTGGTGGATGTTAGCCGTTGGCAGTGTCGTTAGCGGACTAGTTGGCTGGTATTTATTCAAACAACCACCAGTTTATAAAGAGTCTTTTCAGCTATTGATTCCGCCCCCTAATGCTGATTCATTGTCAAACCCCTTACTAGGGCAGATTGCTAGCCTGAGTGGTGGAAGGATCGATGAATCCTATTATGCCACTCAACTCGACTTATTAGTCAGTAATAAACTGCTGACTCCAGTTGTAGAGAAACTTCAGCAACAGAAACAATTTTTTAAAGACGAGGAGCAAAGACAAAATTTTAAAATAGAGGATTTTCTTCGGCAGTTGAAGCTCAGTAGAGGAAAGGATACTCAAGTTGTCGAAATTAGTTATGAAGCCGATTCTCCAGAAGAAGTGAAATTTGTTTTAACTCGATTAGCGTCTGCCTATTTGAAATACACAATTCAGGAAAAAACTCGCCAATCAAAGCAAAAACTTTTTTTTCTAGACGAACAAATTCCGATTATCAAGCAGCGTATTTTACTATTACAAAAACGTTTGGAACAATTCCGTCTCAAAAATGATTTTATCGATCCCACGAACCAAGGTGGTGTTATCGCTGACGGATTAAAGGAGCTAAATAAAGCAAAACAAACGAATAAGGCTGAGCTAAAAGATGCGATCGCTCTATATCAAAATTTGGGTAAACAACTCGGTATTTCCCAACAGGAAGCAGTTATCCTCAATGCCCTGAATGAATCCCCTCGCTATCGTAGTTTACTTGCTAAATTGCAAGAAGTAGATACTAAATTGGCTAGCGCATCTACCCGTTTTACCGAAGACAGTCCCATTGTTCAACAATTGCGAGCCGAACGAAACAATCTTTTAGTTTTAATTGATCAAGCGGTCAAGATCGCGCTTAAAAAGTTACCTATTAATGCGAATCAATTAGGTGATCAATTTGTTGAAGGATTGGTGGAGCCGAATAGTATTCGCCAAAATTTAACGGCCCAACTGCTGGTGGCGATTAATCAAGTTAAGCGATTGCAAGCTCGTCAGTCCGCGATCGCTCTCAATGAACAGGAAGTTCGCCAGCAGGTACAAAACTTTGCCCGCAGTGCAGGGGGCTATACCGAATTGGCAGGAGAGCTGGAAATTGAGAATCAAAGTTTAGCGTCCCTATTGACTGCTCGGCAGTTATTGCAGATTGAAACCGCCAAAAGTTTTAGTCCCTGGGAGTTGGTTTCCCAGATTAAGATGCCAGAAAAACCCGAAAGTCAACGGTTGAGGAACATTTTATTACCATTTCTTGCGGGCTTAGTGTCAGCAGTTGCCATCGGAATGATTTTAGAGACTTTAGACAGTAAAATTCAGTCTTCAGAAGAGTTAACCCAGTTAACGGAAACGCAAATTTTAGGAACTATTCCTTTGCTCAAGTCTATTTCCCATTTAAAACAATCTAAGAATCTACAAGCCTTCGACAGATCCTTGAAAAAAGAACTGGAAAGCTGGGTTTCTTTTTTAGAATCCTATGCCTTTCTCTATACCAATCTCTTTTTTCTTCGACAAAGACAAAATAAGGCAACTTTAGTCGTTAGTTCTGCATCGCCAGGAGAGGGAAAATCAACCACTTCTTTTTTTCTGGCCCAGGCAGCCGCCAACATGAGACACAAGGTTTTACTCGTGGACGGCGATCGCTATTTCCCGCAAAAGGAATACTGGCAAACCCTAGCACAGACTAGTCCGAGTCAATCCTCAGCTTCGTCTTTTCCTCATTTTAATCCCCAAACGATTTACGCGCAGGGTATGAAGACCGAAAAATTGAGAGACAATTTTTATATTATGCAGTACGAGAATCTCAGCTTGTCTATGATGATGGAAGAAAAAGAATTATACAAAGTCATTAACGATTGGAAGAGTGAATTTGATCTGATTCTGATTGATGCTCCCCCCGTTTTAGGACTATCGGATACTAAGTTAATTGCCAATCAATCGGATGGAATTTTGTTAGTCGTGCGTATGGGGTATACCGATCAACAATTAATCAAAGAAACCCTACTCGAATTAAAACTCTCTAATTTACCTGTGATGGGCTTGATCGTCAACGGCTCGAATGACAATACCCGTCGGGAATATTATAAATACTACCAGAGTAAATCTCAGAAAATGATTGTCTAGCTAGATACTATGGGAAAAGTCAATAATCACTGCCGTAGTAAAATGATTAAACGACAGTGCCATATTTGCTTTGATCATTCTTTATATTTTTATGACTATGGATTCCGAAATTTCCGCTTGCCCGATAACGATTGAAGTTGAAGACGATCGCACTGGTTTAAGTGTCACTACGCTCAAACGCGCTCTGGCTGATAATTTGTTCTATCTTCGGGGGAAATTTCCAGGGATTGCCACCAAACATGACTGTTACATGGCATTAGCCTATACCATTCGCGATCGCTTACTGCAACGTTGGCTCAACACGGCTCAGACCTATTCTAAAAAAGATACTAAGATTGTTTGTTATTTATCGGCAGAATTTCTCGTTGGGCCCCATTTGGGTAATAATTTAATCAATTTGGGATTGTGGGAGCCTGTCAAACAAGCGGTGACCGAATCGGGTCTGGATCTGGAAGAATTAATCAATATTGAAGAAGAACCAGGCCTCGGTAATGGTGGCTTAGGTCGGTTGGCGGCTTGTTATATGGATTCCCTCGCCACTTTGGAAATTCCCGCTATCGGTTACGGCATCCGCTACGAATTTGGCATTTTTGATCAGCAAATCCACGATGGCTGGCAGGTCGAAATTACCGACAAATGGCTCCAATACGGTAATCCTTGGGAAATTGCCCGACCAGAAGCCTCTGTTAAAGTTAAATTTGGCGGCCATACAGAATCCTTTATGGGTGATGACGGAAATAATCGCGTCCGTTGGATTCCAGGACATATGGTTGAAGGAATTCCCTACGATACGCCGATTTTAGGCTACAAAGTCAGTACGGCTAATACTATGCGACTATGGAAAGCGGAAGCTGCTGAATCCTTTGATTTTCAACGCTTTAATATTGGGGATTACTACGGAGCCGTCAATGAAAAAGTTTCGTCGGAAAATTTAACCAAAGTTCTCTATCCCAATGATGAACAAATTCAGGGCAAAGAATTACGCTTGATGCAACAATTTTTCTTTGTCTCCTGTTCTTTGCAAGATATGATTCGTATTCATTTATTTGAGCAGGATTCTTTAGAAACCTTTGCAGAGAGTTTTTCTGTTCAACTCAATGATACTCACCCCTCCATTAGTGTGGCTGAGTTGATGCGATTGTTGGTAGATGAGTATGAAATAGCCTGGGATAAAGCTTGGGAAATTACGCAGAAAACCTTGAGTTATACTAATCATACCCTTTTGCCCGAAGCCCTAGAAAAATGGTCATTAAAGCTTTTTGGCTCTGTCCTACCCCGTCATTTAGAAATTATTTATGAAATTAATCGACGATTTTTGGATGAAGTGCATTTGCGCTATCCAGGAGATGAGCATAAAATTGCCAATTTATCCTTAATTGATGAACATGGCGAAAAATATGTCCGTATGGCCCATTTAGCTTGTGTGGGTTCCCATGCCATTAATGGGGTTGCCGCCTTGCATTCTGAATTATTGAAAGAAACCACATTACGAGACTTTTATGAACTCTTTCCTCAAAAATTTAGTAATAAAACCAATGGTGTAACGCCCCGTCGTTGGATGGTTTTAAGTAATCCTAAATTAAGCCAATTAATTACGGAAAAAATTGGAGAAGGCTGGATTAAAAATCTCTATGAATTAAAGCAATTAGAATACCTAGTGGAAGATCCTAATTTTCGTTTGCAGTGGCGACAAATCAAACGAGAAGTTAAGCAGGATTTAGCCCATTATATTGAGCAAAAAAATGATTTAATTGTCGATCCTAATTCATTATTTGATGTGCAAGTAAAACGAATTCATGAATATAAACGGCAACATTTGAATGTGCTGCATATTGTGAGTTTGTATTTACGATTAAAAAATAATCCTAATTTAGAGATTGCTCCCCGCACCTTTATTTTTGGTGGGAAAGCGGCCCCAGGTTATTTTATGGCTAAATTAATCATCAAATTTATTAATGCCGTTGCCGAGGTCGTTAACAATGATCCCCTTATCCGCGATCGCCTAAAGGTCGTCTTTTTGAGTGATTACAACGTTAAATTAGGACAACGAGTTTATCCCGCAGCCGATTTATCCGAACAAATTTCTACCGCAGGCAAGGAAGCGTCTGGCACGGGAAACATGAAATTTTCGATGAATGGGGCGTTAACCATTGGAACCCTAGACGGCGCAAATGTGGAAATCCGAGAAGAAGTGGGTGCGGAAAATTTCTTTCTCTTTGGGTTGAGGGCAGAAGAGGTTCAGCAAACTCAAAAAACGGGCTACCGTCCCTGGGATTACTATCATGGCAATGGGGAATTAAAGGCGGTCATTGATTTAATCAATTCGGGATTTTTTGCTCATGGGGACAGCAATTTATTCCGACCTTTAATCAATTCCTTGCTATACGGCGATCCCTATTTCCTGCTGGCGGATTATCAGTCCTATGTGGATTGTCAGGAGAAAGTCAGCCAAGCCTATCAAAATCCAGAGCATTGGTCAAAAATGTCCATTCTCAATGTGGCGCGTATGGGGAAATTTTCTTCCGATCGCTCGATTCGGGAATATTGCCAAGATATTTGGGATATTGAGGCCGTACCGATTGAGTTATTAGATTTATGTCCTGATGGGCAATGTTTGTTGTATTAGTCATGAGAAACTGGATGAAGGGAATTTTTAAGTAGAATTTTTAAGTAGGAGTTTGAGTTTACGATGGCAACCGTTTGGGAACTGGATTTTTATTCGCGTCCAATTTTAGATGAACGACAAAAAAAGGTTTGGGAAGTTCTCATTATTGAGTCTCCCCTCTCCATTGCGCGATCGCCCGATCAGTTGTTTCGTTATAGTCAATTTTGTCCTAGTACGACGGTTAATTCACTGTGGCTAAAAGAAGCCATCGAAAAAGCGATCGCTGAATCAGGGGAAATGCCGCAAAAAATCCGATTTTTCCGACGACAAATGGGCAACATGATCACTAAAGCCTGTGAAGATTTGGGAATTCCCCCCGCTCCCAGTCGCCGTACCTACACTCTCAATCATTGGCTGGAACAACGTCTGACGGATTTTTATCCCCACCAAGAAGGCTATGACGGAACCCTTGCTCCTACTGCTTCTGTACAATATCTTGAATTAAATCCCATTTTCTTACCCGATGCCATTAGGGGCGATCGCGGCGATCAGTGGGCCTTAGTGAGCTTAGAAGCCTCTGCCTTTGACGACATGATGGAATGGGATATTAGTTTTGGCGAATCTTTTTCCCTGGCTTCGATGGGAATCACGCCCGAAACGCGCATTCCTGGCTTAATTTTGTTTTCTCCCCGTTCCCTGCCCTTTGCCGCCTGGTTATCGGGGTTAGAGTTGGGTTATCTTAAATTTAGTGAAACCCCTAGCCCCATGATTCGCCTAGAAACGGGAGCCAGTGATAGTTGGATTATTGCTAATCTGAATGATGCCGCTACCCTAGCCGAAGCCAAGGGATTTGAACAAGCAAAAGCCCAAGCCCAAAATATTCATTTTCTCGCGATTCAATCCGATGCCAATTCTGAGTCTTTTGCGGGATTTTGGTTATTACAGGAAGCCAAGGCTCTGAAATAATACCAATTTAAATCAAGCCCAAATTGTTGAAGGGCTAAAAGAAAAAGGAATAGAGCGATCGCGTTTTGAGGTTTGTTTGTTTAAGCAGATTATTGGATTTTCGTGACATTTAACACTTTTCAAGGGAGACGTATTGTATTACTATGAAATTCAGATCTCATAGACTAATGAAAACCAATCATTAGGAATAAAATTGAATAGAACTTAATTTGTGCAGCGTTAATTGTCGTTAAAGAGGCTTATGATCGGTTAAAGATGTTAATTTATAAATTATCATGACGAAGAAAAATCATGAAAATATCTCCCTTTAAAAATTCTTTAAAATCTCTCTATGAACAGGATGAACATCTTTGGTTAACGGAAACAATTGAGTTACTTAAAGAGAATCGTCTGGAACAATTAGATATTGAAAATTTAATTGAGGAATTAGAAGGTTTGAGTAAACGGGACAAGAGCCGAGTTGAAAGTTTCTTGAGACAAATTATTATTCATCTTTTATTGTTTCAATACTGGACAACAGAATATGAATATAATTATCGGCATTGGCAAGGAGAAGTTGCAACTTTTAGAGTTCAATTAAATCGCTCTTTGACGACTAATCTTAAGCAACATCTATCGGATAACAGGGAAGATATTTATCAAGAATCTGTCTTTATTGTCACTCAAAAAACAGGTTTAAGTCTTCAGATTTTCCCGTCAATTTGTCCCTATTCTCTAGAACAATTATTAGATAAAAGTTGGCTCCCTTTGACAAATGTTATACTTTAACCAAGGTAAATTACATTTTAATTAATAGGAGCATTAGGTTATGTCTATCGCCGTCGAAGTTGCTCTTAAGGAAATTTTAGGGCAAATCAATCAAAAATTAGACTATATCCAGAGGGATGTTACCGATATTAAGCTTGAATTGACTGAGGTTAAGGGTGATGTTAAGCGTTGAGGGCAAAATGGATGGCTTAGAGAAACGCCTAGATGAAAAAATTGATGGTGTAGAAAAACGTTTGGAGGAAAAATTGACGGTATAGAAAAACGTCTAGAGGAAAAAATAGACGGGTTAGGAAAGCGAATAGAGAACCAATAGCTAGTTCCGAACAAGTTTGTGTCTTCTTGTATTTCTAAAAGCTTCTTGCTTAAGGGCTTTACGAAAAAACATACATCAAGCATCGTCTTTTGTACCTTCCGATGAGTGTTATTGAGCGAAAAACACACCATCAAAGGACTTTGGAACGGGGTTCAGGAAGCTGAAAGCCTTATTCTCTCGTAGCCACAAACTTGTCTGGAACTAGAAATATTCAACTTTGAAAGAAAAAAATTATGCAAACAGTCATCAAAGAAAACCTTAAACAAGAACTAGATCGTCTTAACGATCAACAACTGAAACAACTTGCTGACTTTATCGCCTTTATTAAATTTCAATCAAAACTATCCCAGCCTAAACCCGAACTTCAACTTCGACAGGCATTAGAAAGGACAAATTCTACTCTCCCAAACCAAAAGGGTAAACCTACTGCTCGTCCTACTTTAAGGTGGATTCTTCAATGTTTTCAGTCTATTCATCTTGTCTTTGTCAATGGGGTTAAGTCTTCTATTCAACTCACCCATAAACAAAATTTTATTTTGCAGTTTCTTGGCTCGTCTTCTCGGCAATATTATTTTTTGTCTTAAATAACCTGCTGAATGTGGGTTTTTATCCTGGAGAAGACGGTTATTGGGTCGCTCAATGTCCGAGTTTACCTCCTTGTATTAGCCAAGGTAAAACTAAAACTGAAGCGATCGCGAACATTCAAGAAGCCATTGAACTCTATCTCGAAGTCTCCAGTGGTAATCCTGAAGAGAATAAAGCCTGATACAGTAGTCAAAGGTTACTAACTGCTAAATTCGAGATTCAATCGGTAAACCTTAATTCCTATTCTATGGCTTCTCAACTGCGTGTTTATGTCCCCGACCATCCTTTGATCAAACATTGGTTGGCCGTTTCCCGTGATGTTTCTACCCCGACTGTTTTATTTAAAACCGCGATCGCAGAATTGGGACGTTGGTTGACCTACGAAGCCACCCGTTATTGGCTACCGACCTTTGAGACAACGGTACAAACTCCTCTGGCCGAGACTGCGGCAGTATTTATTAACCCCGAAATTCCCATTGCGCTCATTCCCATTCTACGAGCAGGTTTAGCCCTACAGGAAGGAGCGCAAACCCTTTTACCCCTAGCTTCTACCTATCATCTCGGCCTCGTCCGCAACGAAGAAACCTTGGAACCCAGTTGTTATCTGAATAAACTACCCGAAAAATTTGCTCCAGAAACCCGAATTATAGTGTTAGATCCCATGTTGGCAACGGGAGGTTCCATTATGGCAGCCCTAAAAATGTTGACCGAAAGAGGGGCAGATCCCGCTTTAATGAGAGTAATTGCCGTTGTGGCCGCCCCACCTGCCTTGCAAAAAATCAGCGAACTTTATCCCAGTTTGAATATCTATACCGCTATGATTGATGAACAGGTGAATGAAAACGGCTATATTGTTCCAGGATTGGGCGATGCTGGCGATCGCGCTTTTGGAACCTAGATGAACTAAACAGGGAGAATACTATGAGCCAACGAGATAGTTTTTTAGGTGGATTTCTGCTCGGTACGTTGGTCGGGGGGACTGTCGGCGGCGTTTTAGGGGTCGTTCTAGCCACTCGGCGATCCAAAGCGAGCGAAGATAAAACCGATTCCTTCCTCGATAACGGTAAGCCTGAAAATATTCTGGACACAGAAACGAATATTGAATTGGCTCGCCGTCGTCTTGAAGACAAAATTGCCCAACTCAATGGTGCGATCGATGATGTGCGGCATCAGTTAGCAAATGTGGATAATCTTTCTTTAGAAACAACCGAAGAATCTCAGAATTAATCTAGAAATATTCTCGATTTAACTGACAAGAGATTTTTTTATTCATCATAAATTTTTTAAAGAAATTGGAAAACACTTTTTTATTGATAATCATTTCGCTTAAGAGATTAGGCTGATTGATGACACGCCCTAAGTCGTTAATCTCCCCGTTCAGGTTTGTTATATGATATTGCATAACTTAATCATAACTCACCTGGACTTATTTTTTTTAAACTATGCCTATACTTCTGTTGATACTAATAAACCCAGAAAAAATCCTATCAGGTAGTATTGAACTCTTGCATCGTTCTACTACCATGCCATTATTTACTTTAGGTCAAGAATCCATTACTTTATTGTGGTTAATTCAGGTTTTTGGATTATTAATTATCGTCACTTTACTTGCTCGGAGCCTAAAACGATTTTTAAAGAATTTTTTGCTCTTAAAATTAAAAATTAACGAGGGCAATCGAGAAGTTATTAGTTTATTAGTGGGTTTAGGAGTGGGAATATTAGGGTTTATTCTCGTCCTAAAAGCAATGGGCATTCAGTTGGCTAGTTTTGCTGTTATTATTGGTGGCTTAGGTGTTGGTATTGGGTTTGGTTTACAAGAATTAACTAAAAATTTAGTGAGTGGTTTAACAATTTTAGGGGAAGGAAAATTAAAGGTTGGTGATTTAATTGAATTTAATAATAAGGCTGGTTATATCCGAGAAATTTCTATTCGTTCTACCGTTATTCAGACGTTTAGGGGCAGTGATTTAGTAGTTCCTAATACAGAACTAACCAGTGTCACCGTCGAAAATTGGAATTATGATAATTGTCAGGGACGCATTGAAATTCCGATTACAGTTGCCTACGAAAGTGATCCTGTGATGGTAACAGAAACTCTATTAGAATCAGCTTTTATGGAAAAAAATGTCCTCAGAAATCCACCGCCTAAAGTCATGTTTAAAGGCTTTGGAGAACACGCCCTCGAATTTGAACTGTGGATCTGGGTTGAGAAAATTTACCAACGGTTGTCTATTTTGAGTTCCCTTAATTTTATTATTCAATATAATTTCCAACAACGGGGAATTGAAATTCCTTTTCCCCGACGAGATGTTTGGTTACGCAATACCCAAGCGATCGCCCCTGAAACTAACGACTTAAGCATAAGGGAAGAGAGTCCAGAAACCATACAACTCGCTTCTAGGACAAATAATCCTACCCTGAAGCAACTGTTAAAAGAATTACCCTATTTTGCTAATACTAATGACCTCGATTTGCGCCAGGTGATTGAAATGGGCGAACGAAAACACTTAAATACAGGGGAAATTCTGGTTAAACAGGGTGAATATTTTCGCTTTTTTTGTGTCGTTCTGAGAGGTAACGTCGATGCCATTTACGAAAATGACAAAATTAGCAATCGTCTTTTTGTATTTGAATCAGGAGACTACTTTGGAGAACTACCCTTAATGTTAGATATTCCCTATCCGACCACGATGCGAACGACAGAGCCATCTTTGCTTTTTTTAATTCCCCCAGAATGTTTTCATGAGCTACTTCATCAATATCCCCACTTAGCCGATCATGTGGCAGAAGCATTAGCAGAACGTCAGGATGTCTTGAATTGCCATAAGCAAAAATTAAAGGAATTGGGTTTATGTAATGATAATGATTTTAATCATCCGATTATCTGGATTCGTCAACGTCTCTCGCAAATTTTTGGCTTAATTCAATCGGAATCCTAAGTTTTAAATAATCCTTTAGCCGATTTATAAAAAAATGTTAATATTTTGTCAGGATTGAGTTAGCAAATTCCTTATTAAACAGAACCGATTATGGTGAACACCAACGATTAATAAACGATGAATACTGTTGATTATTTAAGAATTAGTCTGATTGATCGCTGTAATTTTCGCTGTCAATATTGTTTGCCAGAAGGGGAAGAATTAGACTATGTTTTACAAAAAGATTTATTGACCCAGGACGAATTATTAATCCTTCTCAAAGAAGTGTTTATTCCTGTTGGCTTTCGTAAATTTCGCTTAACGGGGGGTGAACCCTTATTACGTCCAGGAGTTGTTAGATTAGTCAAGGCGATCGCGGATTTACCCGAAATCGAAGATTTATCTCTCACGACCAATGGTTTTCTATTAACAGAACTGGCCCAGGATTTATTCGATGCAGGTTTACGCAGAATTAATATTAGTTTAGACTCCTTAGATCCTGATATTTTTAATCAAATTATTGGCAATCGAGGACGCGATCGCTGGGAAAAAACCTGGTTAGGAATCCAAAAAGCCCATCAAGTCGGATTTGATCCCCTCAAGTTAAATATTGTCATTATTCCGAATGTGAATGACCATGAAGTAGAAGATCTCGCGGCCTTAACTTTAGATAAAAATTGGCATATTCGTTTTATTGAATTTATGCCCATCGGTAACGGAGATTTATTTCAAAAAAAAGCCTGGATTCCCTCAGAAGAATTACGGCAACGCATCCTCCAAAAATGGGGTTTAGTCAGTTCTCAAGTTCTGGGTAATGGCCCCGCCGATATTTTCCAAATTCCAGGCGCGAAAGGCACTTTAGGCTTTATTAGTCAGATGTCCGAATGTTTCTGCGATCGCTGTAACCGCATGAGACTATCCGCCGATGGTTGGCTGCGTCCTTGTTTACTTAATGAAACAGGTCAACTGGACTTAAAAAATGCCCTCAGAAATGGCGTTTCAATGACTCAATTAAAACAGCAAGTGTCAGAATTATTACTATTAAAACCAGAAATTAATTTTAAAGAGCGAGATTCAGGTACTCAAAACGGAACCTATGCTCGCACCATGTCCCAAATCGGTGGTTAATCGTATATTTTTAAATTCGTCGTCTAAATTACTGTTTTTATCGATCAAATATTTGTAAACTTTAATAGCTTCCGTTAATTGAATCTTATTAATTTTAAAAGATGATCCAGATCCCCGCCCAACCTTACGAGTATGAAATCCCCGATCTTCGCCAAGTTGCTTTAATAATTATTGATATGCAAAGAGATTTCCTAGAAGCGGGCGGATTTGGCGAGGCTTTGGGAAATGATGTTAGTCAACTGCAATCAATTATTCCCCAAATTCAATCCCTTTTAACAACTTTTCGCGCTCTCCAACTCCCCATTTTTCAAACCGTAGAAGGACATAAACCCGATTTGTCTGATTGTCCTCCTTCCAAGCAAAAACGCGGCAAGAGTGAACTCAAAATTGGCGATCGCGGGCCAATGGGACGGATTTTAATTTTGGGAGAGGAGGGGAATGGCATTATTCCTGAATTGCAACCCCTTTCTGAAGAAATTATTATTTCCAAACCAGGGAAAGGAGCTTTTTATAACACACCCTTAGAATCCCATTTACAAGCCCAAAAGATTACCCATCTCCTGATTACGGGAGTAACAACCGAAGTTTGCGTCCAAACTACTATGAGAGAAGCTAACGATCGCGGTTATGAATGTCTGTTGGTAGAGGATGCAACGGCCAGCTATTTTCCCGAATTTAAGCAAGCCACAATAGAAATGGTTCGCGCCCAGGGTGGCATTGTGGGCTGGACTGGCATGACAGAAGACCTTATTACCGCTCTCACTTCGATGCAATCAGCTTCGTGAGTGAGGTAGTCTTGAAATTCCGTTAAGTTTTCCTCTTTTGGGTTTCCAACAACCCATCATTTCGGGAGCTAAATAGAAAGTTAGAAATTGTTTTGATAATATTTTTCTATATTCCCGACAGCTTTTAATAAAGGGGAATCTAAGGAATCAACCCAGTCGGCAACTCCGCGAGATAACCCCAATGTTAAAACGCCTTCTGAAGGTGTTAGTTGATTTTCGACAACTTGAGTTTTTAGGTTTTGTAGTATATTAATGACATTGTTTAAATAGTCAGCATTCTTTTCTAGTTTGATCTGGTTAGAAACTGCGATCGCGTTGTCAATTAATTTGATCAATTCCTGATTTTTGCTTTCCATAGGTTTTTACTTGCAACAGAAAGATTGTATGGTGACATCTTCGCCATCAGACCATTTAATGGTAGCATCTTTGGAATCTTTAATGAAAATTTGCTGTCCACCCCCAGGATAGCAAGTTGCTGGATTTTGAGGGGCTGCGATGCCTTGATAAACGGTCATTCCTGCGGGCAATGTCACTGTTACTTTTTTGCTGGCTGGATTTCCCCAATCCTGATTAAGGGCCAGTTTTTTAATCGCTTCTGAATTCGTTGTGTATTGCTCACTGGTTAAATATCTTCCATATTTAGAAACCTTATTGCCAAAATAACGATAAAAATCTTGAGCCTTTTCTAACTTCACTTCTTTACATTCAGAGTTGAGAAAAGTGATAGCAATATCCGCAGGTAGAGGACAGGATGATGAAACAGTTTGTGCGATCGCTCTTGCAGAAATAATGGAAAAGTTCTGAGAGACAGTACCAATCGAAAAACTTCCTAAAAGGCCTAAGCCTAAACTAACCAATACAGATTGAATTTTCATTGCCGATATTTTTGAATTTCGTTCTTTAACCTTGCAAATATTACCAAAATCAATCTCGAAAAACAAGATTGGCAATGTTAACTTTTTTAAAGTATATTTTTAAATAATGTACCAACACCATTTTTATCATTTCGTCAGCTAATCAATGGACAGATTTTGGATTTTTATGACGTGAGCTTGACATAGTATCAACCATCATTTTAAACTAAGTTATGTTAACAGAAATCAGTCGATTGGCGATAGAAGCTATCAAAAAAATGTTATTCCAAATCGTTATATGAGCCATAAATTAGCTACTTAAAATACATTACTTAAAATTCATAATATGCTGGGATTTCTAAACTTAAATAAGCCAAAAAATTGGACATCCCATGATTGCGTGGCCAAGGTACGAAGATTGCTCAAAATTCGTAAAGTGGGTCACGGTGGAACCCTTGATCCTTTGGCTACGGGCGTGTTACCGATCGCAGTGGGAAAAGCGACCCGTTTAATTTCCTATTTGCCCCATCGCAAAGCCTATCAGGCGAAAGTTCGTTTTGGGATACAGACCGCAACCGACGATTTAGAAGGGGAAATTCTTAAAACTTGTTCGGCTTCGGAGTTGACTTTAGATAAAATAACGCCCTATTTACCCCAATTTTTAGGAATCATCGAACAAATTCCACCTCAATATAGTGCGATTCAACGGGATGGTCAACGCCTTTATGATTTGGCTCGTCAGGGAAAGATGGTAGAAGTGCCGAGTCGTCGAGTCGAAATTTTTGATATGCAAGTTTTGAGATGGCAAGAGGGCGAATTTCCTGAACTCGATTTATCAATACGCTGTGGGGAAGGAACCTATATTCGGGCGATCGCGAGGGATTTGGGGGAACTGCTCGGTGTGGGGGCAACCTTGGCGAGGTTAATTCGGACAGAAAGCGGGGGAATGGAGTTAGCCAATAGTATTACCTTGGAAGAATTAGCAGATCGGGTTGAAAGTCAGGATTTTGGTCTAACTTCTCCCCAAACTGTCTTGACCGATTTGCCTAAAATTCTTCTGGATGCGGAAACGGCTCAACGGTGGTGTCAGGGGCAAAAAATCGCCGTAACGGAAAGAGAATTTGTCCTTAATCTACCCTTTCGAGTCTTACAGGAAGATGGAACTCTATTGGGGATTGGGGAAATAGCGGAAGTCGAAACCATCAACCGTTTAATTCCCAAAGTTGTCCTTGAGCCATTCGTCACACGTTAAGACACAAGACCAGCAGATGAAACTCCTTCATTTTCGGAATAGGCGATCGCTTCATTAGAGAGTTCAATTAAGAGAGCGTCAACATCTTTGTTATAGTTAATTTTGTTCATTGCTATTTTGAAATCTTAAGTTGCGATCGCGTTTTCTAGCCCACATTCAGCAGGTTAAATCGTAAAAATGTTATTTTAATCTAAATGAAGTTAAGGTAGGAAAAATGGAAAAAGAAATACAGATAGATGTTCAAGATATAGACCATTTGGGAATAATAGCAGGAATTATAGACGAAATAGGAATAGTCGAAATAAGAAAAGGGTTGGTTGTAACGAGAGAATAAGGTTTTCGACACTTCCCTTTAATGAAAGAATAAGGCTTTCAGCGATCGGGAGAGACTTCTCAAACGTCCTCTTAGGGCTTCTCGAATAACACTTTTCCAGTCACTTTTAACTGTTAGGCGGCTATTAGAATTTTTGATGATTTGTTCTCTATTAAGTAATAACTCAGCAGTATAGAGAGTTTCAGGAAATTTTAATTCAAGCAAATTAAGCGATACTACTTCTACTTTTTGATCTGATAAAGGACTTAATAAATGGTAAGTATTTTTTTTCTAAAATTAGTCTGATTTTATCAGCTTTTTCAACTTGAAAATTTTGGCACTGGTGTAGTTTGATTAAAGGCGAAAAAAGGTATGGTGTAAGGCTTAGAGG
>QBMS01000039.1 GCA_003249095.1 Snowella sp. | reverse complement strand
GTATTATACGTTTCTGAATATAGTGACTCACATTTTTGACAGATAAATATTTTTCTCTCTCCATTATTTTTCGTTTTGTAATGAGAATGAATTTTCACTTCCTCGCTGTGACAATGAGGACAGTCTCGTTTAAATAATTCTTTTTCTTTCCCATTGCAAAATATAGAATCATTAAACTCTTGGATTGGCTTTATCTTTTGGATTGACATACTCTCTCTCCTTTTTTTACCGATTTATTTATAGTATTATTACCCTTAACACCCCTGTAAAGTTATAACCATTACTTCCAAGCTTATATTTGCTTCTTTGTTTCTCTAATCCTTTGCCCAGTAATCCTTTCTGCCTTTAATCAGGCTGAACCATTGCCTCTGGCAGCTTAACTACCAAAATTCATAAGAAAAAATTATTCTAAGTTGGCTTTGGAATTTCTTTTCTAATGAAAGCTAAACAGGCAAGGGTTTTCTCGTAGTATCAAAGGGAGATTTTAATCGGGGAGCCGTAATTCGGTTTTTGTTTGAAAAATCTTTTTCCCTTCCCCTAAATCCAATCCTAACCAAAGCAAGATAAATCAGAGGAATCCTTGAAATGGCAACTTACAAAGTTACTTTAATCTGTGAAGCAGAAAACCTCAACACAACTATTGATTGTGATGATGATACCTATATTTTAGATGCGGCGGCTGACAGTGGCATCGATTTACCCTATTCTTGCCGTGCGGGTGCGTGTTCTACCTGTGCTGGAAAAATCGTTTCTGGGACTGTAGATCAAACGGATCAGTCTTTCTTAGATGATGACCAAATCAAAGCTGGCTACGTTTTAACCTGTGTAGCCTATCCTACTTCTAATGTCACCATCGAAACTCATAAGGAAGAAGAACTTTACTAAAATTTTTTAACGACATTTTAGTGATTTTAAGGCGGGGTTTTGTCCCTGCTTTATTTTTTTGTCTGGATTTCCATAAAGTTGAAAATTTCGAGGGCGGTGCGATCGCAGACTCCTGTTTCTCCCAGGGTGTTTTTTAACCGTTGATAATTATCTAAAATCCTTTGACGACGTTCGGGGTTGGTGAGGATATCTAGGGCCTGTTGGAAAATTCCTTCGGGAGTAGCGGCTTCCTGGAGCAGTTCTGGCACGATTTCCTGACCTAAGACAATATTGGGGGGGGCCACGAAGGGGACATCAAATTTAAGGATTTTACGGGCAATCCACATGGTCAAGGGACTCACTCGATAAAGAATGACTTGAGGCACGTTTAAGAGGGCAATTTCTAGGTTAACTGTCCCTGATTTGGTAATCGCCAGATCCGATGCGGCGATCACCTCTAGGGTTTGGCCTTTGAGGAGGGTGACATTTAAATCGTAGTCTTTGACGGTTTGTTCAATGCGATCGCGGTAGGTTTCGAGGGAAATCGGCAACCAAAAATGAATCTGGGGCAGTTTTTCCTGCAATTGTTTAGCGGCTTCACAGATGACGGGCAGAAGATATTTGATTTCCTGGATACGAGAGGCAGGTAAAAGGGCGACGGCTAATTCATCGGGGGCAATTCCCAGGGTTTTTCTAGCGGTTTGTCGATTGGGAGCTTGGGCAATGCGATCTAGTAAGGGATGACCAACCCAGGTGACATCTACGCCTTTATTTTTAAAAAATTCTGCTTCTTCGGGAAAAATCGCCAACAATTTATCCGTAACATTGACAATTTTCTGGGTATCCTTGGCAATAGGCGACCAGATCCATGCTTGGGGTGCAATGTAATAAATAATCGGCAGTTGGGGAAATTTTTGACGGACATACTCCGCGATCGCTAAATTTGGCCCCATATAATCAATCAAAATCAATAAATCAACGGGATTGTCTTGTAGATAGGTTTTAACTAACTGTTGAATTTTCCAGGTTGGCAAAATAAAACGCAAGGATTCCGATAATCCCACCGAGCCAATGCCCGCCGTATTGGATAATAAATCTGCCCCCGCTTTTTCCATACGATCGCCGCCAAGAGCTTTGATTTCTAAGGCTGTACCCCGCTCAGTGGCTTGACGTTGCAGAGCTTCCACTAACATCGCTCCCTGTAAATCCCCCGACACCTCTCCCGTACTGATAAAAATTCGCATATTTTAGTAATCCATAAAAACAGCCTAAAGAGGCGGCTAAACAAAGTCGCGATCGCCAACCGACGCTCAAAAAACAGTTAGGGAGCAGTTCTTTTCCTTTTCACTCTTCGTACAGGCAAATTGGCAATCAAAGCCGTCATCCGTTGATCGCTTTCTAGAGAAAGTTCCATTTCCTCGGAATCGATTTCCACATAGCGACTAACCACTTCGAGAATATCCCGACGCATCATCTCCAGCATTTCCTGACTCAAACCAGAGCGATCGTTGGCAATTACCAATTTTAGTCGCCTTTTTGCGTCAACTCCACTACTATTGTTCCGTCCAAAAAGACGTTCAATCAGTTCTAGTATCATTTTCAACCCCATGAAAACTTAATTTGATCAGCATTAACCCCGTAAAATCTCCCTTATAAAGGCCCTAACAGACGGCGACGGATACGATTCAATAAACTATTATGGGCCGCCATAAAGTCTAAAAAAGGAATATCTTGGCCTTCTAAGCGTCGAGAAATATTTTGGAACGCTAAACCAGGAATGGATAGTTTTTCTTCTAAAACTAGGGGTTCACCCTTATTGGTTGAAATAATGATTTTTTGATCATCAGGAACAATGCCCAACAAAGGAATCGCCAGCAGTTCTAAAATATCTTCTACGCTAATCATCTGATTAAGCTGGATCATTTCAGGGCGTAATCGATTAATGATGACACTAATGCGATCAATATTTTCGGCTTCTAATAAACCAATCACGCGATCGGCATCCCTTACCGCCGACATTTCAGGGGTGGTGACAATAATCGCTTCCTTGGCAGGAATAACAGCATTCCGAAAACCTGATTCAATACCTGCGGGACAATCAATAATAACGTAATCAAACTTTTTCGCCAGTTGATCCACCAGGGATTGCATTTGTTCGGCGTTAATCGCATCCTTTGAGCGATTTTGGGCGGCGGGTAAGAGGACTAAATTGGGTAGCCGTTTATCTTTGACCAGGGCCTTATCAATGGTGCAATCCCCTGATAAAACATCGATCGCCGTATAGACAATGCGTTGCTCCAGACCCAACAGGAGATCCAAATTCCGTAGTCCGAAATCCGCATCAATCAGGGCAACTTTTTTGCCTAAACGTGCCAGAGATGCTCCTAAGTTGGCCGTAGTGGTCGTTTTCCCTACACCACCTTTTCCAGACGTTATAACAATAATACGAGTCATAGTTCAATAATCAATGGTTTTTTCTTTTAGGATTAGTCGTTAACAAATACATCACGGGTCTTCTGAATTTTACTTGATTTTTTTAAAACTACGAGCAGAAGCCAACCGAATACCATCAGGAGTAATATACGCCACTTCGGGTTCCCCTTGATCAGCCGCTTCGGGGGAGACCCTAGCCACCAGATCAGCAATGCGTAACTGACTCGCACCCAACTTTAAAATCATAATGATGGCATCCTCATTTCCCTCGGCTCCTGCGTGGGCTGTGCCTCTGAGGGTTCCCCAAATAAGGATATCGCCATTGGCAATCAGATTGCCGCCAGGATTGACATCTCCTACCAGAATAATATTGCCTGGGTGTCGAATTTCTGTCCCAGACCGCACGGGACTGGTGAGATATAAGGGAGGGGCAAGGGGAGGCGGAGGATCGGGTATGAGGAGGGTGGGGATTCGCGGGGCTTGATCCACGGAATAACCCAGGGTCACAGCAGCGATCGCGGTTTGCCGACGGGTGGTTTGTAGCCAACGTAGATTGAGATGAACGGCTTCCAAGATTTCGGCGATCGCTTGTAATTGACGTACATCCAACAGTCGGTCTTCCACAATCAGATGAACGGGGACTTCAGGTTGCCAAGATCCTTCTTTGGCTTTGATAAAAGTTTTGAGGGCGTGTTCCAAAATCGGCCAATCACTGGGGAGGTCGGCCTTGGAGGGCGGAGGCAAAATCAAGAGGAGTTTATCCAACGTTGATTGCAATTGGATTTGGACAATCGGGGGAATGGGATTATCAGAAGTCATCTGATCGATCATAAAAATTTCTAATTTCAGACTATTACCTTACCATCATCTGCTCGGTCGTATCCCAATTTTAACGCTGATTTAATGACATAAAACGGTTTCATAGTCAGCTTTCTAACCGATATTCTGCCGTTTAGCGGCACTGCTTAAATAACCGATCGCCTCCGATGGCCAGAGACACTCTATCTCATAGGAGTCCATTGGCTCACTCCATCAGTATCCAAGGATTTTCTAGAAAAAATCGCCCATAATGCTTACTCCTCAAGCTCATCTTCATCTTCATCTTCAGACCGTGCAGATTGTTCATGATACAGTTCATGCAATTGTTGATGCTTAATGCGACGAGACGTTTGACGATACTTTTTCTTCGCTAATTTGGGTTCATATTCCTGTTTTCCTGACTCTTTCGTCATTAATTTTAAACCAGACTCCTCTTCTCCCCTCGCTTGTTGGGCGATCGCCTCTTCCATCGCTTCCTCTAAAAATTTTAAATAGTGCTCATAGCGTTCCCAATTGCCCCGAACCACACAATTCGGTTCTTCCCGATGGGAGCAATCATTAAATTGACAAAGACCCGTTTCCAGTTGTCTTTTCGCTTCAGGAAAATGAAAAATCAACTGAGCCGCTTCTATTTCTAAATCAGGTTGATTAAAGCCAGGAGTATCGGCCAACAGTCCCCCCGTCGGTAATTCAAAAAGTTCTACGTGACGAGTGGTATGACGACCCCTGTGTAATTTTCCTGAAACCTGGTTCACCCGTTGAGCAACCCCTGGCACTAAAATATTAATCAAACTAGATTTACCCACCCCAGAAGGGCCAGCCATCAAGGTAATTTTTTGATTTAATTGCTGGTGCAGTTGGTCTATCCCTTCTTGGGTATCCACACTAATCAAGAACGGCTGATAACCCCATTGGCTCAGTCTTGCTTGCCATTGTTTTTGCTCCTCTTCGCTGACTAAATCCCGTTTGTTGAGGCAAAGACACAGTTCCAGATCGGCTGATTCTGCCTTGACTAAAAAACGACTTAATTGCCAGGTCTCTAGGGGAGGATCGGCTAGGGAAAAAACCAACAAAATTTGATCCGCATTGGCCATCGGCGGACGAGATAACTCATTTCTACGGGGTTCCACCGACCCGATCGCCCCTTGTTGATTGAGATGATCCACATCCTCTACCCAAACGCGATCGCCCACCATCACCGACTGACCAATTTTCTTCAGACGCGATCGACGGGTACAGAGTAACAATTCATCAGAAAAATTCTCCAGACGGACTTGATAATAATTCGCCTGGATCGCAATAACAGTTCCGTATTCAGCCTTATTCACGATAGAAGAACCATCGGCTATAGATCAGCAGGAACGCGAATCGTCATTTTAAAAAACGTGTCCTCCTCAAGGATAGCTTGCTCCGTATAACCTTCCATTGCCAAACTATGGGGAACCTGTTCAATGGGTTCACCCGCATCTAACCAAACTTCCAAGACTTCCCCCGCCGACATTTGCGCGAGTTTTAATTTCGTCCGCACAAAATTAATCGGACAGGGCGTTCCCCTGAGATCGAGCAGAACCTTAGCAGGCATTGGACTGGTTTCTGTTTCTTGCAAACTCGTCATTTATGGAAAAATCCTCCAATAAATCCTTCCAAACCACCTTTTCCGTGACCCTCTCCCTTAATACCCGCTAATTTTTCCAATAACTCCCGCTCTTCCGAATTAATACGGGTGGGAATATTGATCTTCACCGTAATCAGGTGATCGCCTCGGAGGGTCGCATTGCCCAATTTAGGTACGCCTTTATTTTCTAGCGTTAAGACCGTATTCGGTTGGGTTCCAGAAGGAATCGTCAATTCATCGGGTCCATCAACCGTATTCACCGTTAAACGGCAACCCAGAATGGCCTGTAAATAGCTAATGGTAATTTCAGAGCGGATATTAATTCCCTCACGGGTAAACTCTCGATCCGCCTCCACCATCAGATAGACATACAAATCTCCAGAAGGCCCACCTCGGAGTCCCGCATCTCCCTCCCGTGAAACCCGCAACCGAGTGCCGTCATCCACGCCAGGAGGAATAGAGATTTTTAATTTTTTAGTTTCTTGCTTCCGACCCACCCCATTACAAACCTCACATTTCTCCTCAATCACCTCTCCCGCCCCATTACAGGTAGGACAGGCAGAAACCTGAGCAAAACTACCAAAAGGAGTCCGAGTCGCCCGTCTAACTTGACCCGCCCCATTACAAGTCGCACAAGTGCGTGATCCCGTACCCGCCTTTGCCCCCGAACCTTGACAGGCTTGACAGGATTCTAAATGGGGAATACGAATTTCCTTTTCTCCGCCAAAAATGGCTTCTCGAAAATTGAGTCTGAGATCTAACCGCAGATCATCTCCACGAGTAGGGCCTGTCCGCCGTCTAGCCGAGCCTGCTCCTGCTGCCGCGCCCCCAAATCCGCCAAAAATTGTTTCAAAGATATCAGCAAATCCGCCCATATCCCCATACTCAAAACCTGATGCCCCCGCCGCACCACTCACTCCTGCTTCTCCAAATTGGTCGTAACGCGCACGAGTTTCTGGTTCCGAAAGCACTTCGTAGGCACGATTTACCTCTTTAAAGCGGTCTTCTGCCCCTGCTTCCTTATTTACGTCAGGATGATATTTCCGCGCCAAACGACGATAGGCACGTTTCAGGTCTTCTTTGCTTGCGTCTCTGGAAACGCCAAGGATTTCGTAATAGTCCGCTGCCATAGGGCCTTACTCTGATTGTTCTTGTTAAGATTAGTTTACATCGGCTTAGTGTTTACTGTAGCAAACTCCTGGCAAAACATCATTAATCGACTGCTTCGTAATCACTGGAAATGGTTTCATCGGCATCAAAGTCAAAGTTTTCATTGGTGTCGCTTGAGTAAATGGGAGAGGTGGGGGTGTAATCTGATGTGGTTTTCCCAGAAGAAGGAACCTGGGTAAACGCTTGGGTTCGACTTTTGAGTTGGGTGAGGATCTCTTCGGGGATCGTGGCATCCAAGGTTTCAAAGGCTCTCATACTGTCGTTAGTCCCATCTCCCTGTTGATAAACTTCAGTCCCGATTGTCAGGAGCAATTGACGAAATTCATCGACCAGGTTTCGGAGTTTTTCAATTCCAATAGCAGAATTGCGTAGGGCCGCTTGTAACTGTTCTTTTTTCTTTTGAGCGTTGAATTTGAGATCTGGCTGAATCAAGTCACCATTTTCCGTCAAGGTTGTCTCATAGGTATAGAAAAGACTATCAGACTGGTTTCGTAGTTCGATCATTTGCATACGACGCTTATCTTGATCAGCAAATTTTGCCGCGTCTTCTCGCATTCGGTCAATTTCGGTACTAGTGAGACCACCAGTATGACTGATGACAATACTCTGTTCTCGCCTAGTCCCTTGATCTTGGGCAGAAACCTTGAGAATTCCATTGACATCAATATCAAAGGTGACTTCGATCTGGGGAACTCCCCTGGGAGCAGGAGGAATACCCGCCAGAAGAAATTTACCCAGACTCTTGTTGTCTAGGGCCATGGCCCGTTCTCCTTGCAAAACATGGATTTCTACGGAGGTTTGACCATCAGCAGCCGTGGAAAAGACCTCGGATTTACTACTGGGAATGGTGGTGTTGCGTTCGATAATTTTAGTAAAAACTTCTCCCAGGGTTTCGATGCCGAGGGATAGGGGCGTTACGTCTAATAAAAGGACATTATCGACTTGTCCCCCTAAAACCCCGCCTTGAATAGCCGCCCCTAGCGCAACGGCTTCATCGGGATTAATGGAGCGGTCTAGTTGACTTTCGGGGAAAAGCTGTTGAATGATGCGCTGAACGGCGGGAATACGGGTGGAGCCTCCCACGAGAATGACTCGATGAATGTTGTGGGGTTTGACCTCTCCATCAGTAAAGGCTTGATTGAGGGGGGTTAAGGTTGCCTGAATTAGTTGTTTCGCCAGTTCTTCAAATTTGGCGCGAGTGAGATCCACTTCTAGATGCTTCGGCCCATTTTCATCTGCCGTGATAAAAGGGAGATTGATGGAGGTGGTTAAGAGGCTAGATAGTTCGATTTTGGCTTTTTCGGCGGCTTCCCTTAAGCGTTGAATCGCCATTTTATCTTGGCTTAAATCAATTTTTTCCTTGGCTTTGAAGTTATCTGACATCCAACGAACAATGACGTTATCAAAGTCATCACCCCCCAAATGGTTATTGCCTGAAGTAGACCGTACTTCAAAAACACCGTTACCTAGTTGGAGTAAGGAAACATCAAAGGTTCCCCCTCCTAAGTCAAACACTAAAATTAGTTCTTCCTGAGACTGCTTGTCGAGACCGTAGGCTAGGGCGGCGGCGGTGGGTTCGTTGATAATGCGTAGAACATCTAACCCCGCAATGGTTCCAGCATCCTTAGTTGCCTGGCGTTGGGCATCGGTGAAATAGGCAGGAACAGTAATCACGGCTTCTTTAACGGGTTCGCCTAAGAAGGCTTCTGCATCGGTCTTGAGTTTTTGCAGAATCATCGAAGAGACTTCCTGGGGCGTGAATTGTTGCCCCCGAATTTCGATGTTGACGGTGTCGTCTTTTCCTTTGGTGCAGTTGTAGGGAACCCGCGATCGCTCCTCTAGAGTTTCTTCCCAGCGTCTTCCGATAAAACGTTTAATGCTATAAACCGTATTTTCGGCATTGGTAATGGACTGACGTTTGGCCAACTGCCCCACCAAGCGTTGGCTCCCTTTGCCAAATCCCACAATACTGGGAGTGGTTCTTCCGCCTTCTGAATTGGGGATGACAATCGGTTTGCCGCCCTCTAGAACGGCAACGCAACTATTGGTTGTCCCCAGGTCGATACCAATGACTTTGCCCATAGTGCCTGTATAGTGTTAAACGATTAAAAAAAGATGGTCTTTCTGCGGGTTCATTTACAAGTTTGCCCAAAAAAAGTCGAAGGGCAACCATTTCAACAGGTTAATTTTGGGACTCGTTGTTTTCGGGAGATTCCGTTGCTTCTTCTTCGGCGGGTGTAACGTTTTCCTGGGGGGCCGCAACTTTGACCATTGAGTGCCGCAGGACTTGATCGCCGAGTAAATAACCCCGCACTAATTCCTCAAGAATTGTTCCTTCAGGGTGATCGTTAGTGTATTCTCGCAACATCGCTTCATGGTAGTTGGGGTCAAATAATTGACCTTCGGGGCGCATGGGCGAGACTCCGAGGCGTTTTAGGCTATCGGCAAAGCTTTTATAGACACTCTGGTAGCTTTTGTGAATTTCCATTTCACCGTCACTACTGGGTTTGAGTTGGGTTCTGGCCCGCTCAAAGTTATCAACCACTGACAATAATTCAGTGATGGTTTTGCGTTTGACCTGATGTTCCAGTTCTTTTTGCTCTCTTTGAGTCCGTTTGCGATAATTATCAAATTCGGCGGCTAGGGTGATATAGCGTTTTTTGTAACTATCCAGTTCTTCTGATTGTTGGACAATTTCTTGCTGTTGACTGGCTATTTTTTGCTGTAATTCGGCGATCGCCTCTTCAGGAGAAATCACTGGAGTCGATTCTGGGGATTTTTCAGATTGGGGAGATGAATCCTCCAGATTTTCGGGCATTACCTCGACCTCTGCGGTGGTTTCTGTTTCCGAGGGAGCTGGCACTTCTGCCGTAATATTTTCCATAGACTCGTTGGAGGTTTCGACGGGAATTTGCTCTTCATTCATAGGACACTTAGACTTAAAAAATGCTTTGGCTAAAGGAAATGGGGTTTTCGCTAAAAATTAGACTTTTTGGCTTCTCTTGGCGATGGGGAATAGACTCTCACTGAGCGCGATCGCAGGGAACTACTCCGACTCATCAAGTTTGATAATACAGCGTAGAACAACGCTTTTTCTGGGTGATCTCCGAACCTCTTAGGATATTGATCAGGTAGATTATCAATTTTGATCCAAACATCCTAATTTGATCCCATATCCAGTTTAGATTGGAAACCTACGTTTTCAAAATTAGCTTTAAACGCTCAATCACCTCGTTAACTATGAATGCGAGGTTGGGAATGTAGGGAAACTAAAATTTCACTCTCAAATATTGATAATTCTTCCAAACGAGATTGTATTACTTCCCGTTCAAAATAGGTGTCCGCTAAGACCCAATAAATACCGTAATGCCGAGCTTCTGAAGCCATTAATCCTCGATAAAATTGGGCTAAATCAGGTTCAGGGCAATAATCGGCGAGCAATCCCAGACGTTCATGGGAACGGGCCTCAATCAGAGCCGCAACTAATAAAGAATCGAGTAAATGTTCGGGTTCATTTCGTCGGACTTGTCCCTTTAATTTTGCACCGTAGGAAGAAGGAGTTAGGGGAGCCAAGGGAATCCCCCGCTTTTCGAGCCACTGATTAACCAGTTCAAAATGTTCTAATTCTTCCTGGGCGATCGCCGTTAACTTACGCACCAACAATTCATGGGCAGGATAACGAAACAAAAAATTTAAGGCAACGCCCGCCGCCTTTCGTTCACAGTGGGAATGGTCTAATAAAATAACGTCCAAATTCGCGATCGCCTGGTCAATCCAAGCCGACTGGGTCGCGCTTTTGAGCAGTTTAATAGTCGGTACAGTGTTAGATAACACAACAGAATAACGGATAAAGATCAAACTGTTGGGAATATAAGGAACTGGGAACTGAATATTCTTCCCAATTCCGAATCCCAAAACCTAAGCTTTCCGAGAGTAAAACTCAACGACCAGCAGTTCGTTAATTTGTAGCGCAACCCATTCACGATCAATCACACTATTCACCTTACCAACCAGGGCGTTTTTATCAAACTCCAGATGGGTGGGGAGGTTAGCAAGACCTGGATACTCCATATTGGTTTGCACCAATTGACGAGAGCGTTCTCTGTTCTTCACCCCAATGACATCCCCAGGACGGCATTGATAACTCGGAATATCAACAACTCGACCATTCACCAGAATGTGACCATGACTGACCAATTGACGAGCCGCAGGAATCGTACCAGACATTCCTAAGCGAAAAATGGTATTGTCTAGACGCATTTCTAGCAATTGCAACAGAGCTTCTCCCGTAGAACCTGTCGCACGACGAGCTTTTTTCACGTAACGAATCAACTGAGTCTCGGTAATACCGTAGTTGAAACGCAGTTTTTGTTTTTCTTCAAGACGAACCGCATACTCGGAACGTTTTTTACGGTTTTGCCCATGTTGACCAGGGGGGTAGGCACGACGGGCAGTTTTACGGGATAAACCTGGTAATTCTCCTAAGCGTCGGGTAATACGAAGGCGTGGGCCTCTATAACGAGACATATAAGCGTTTTTCTCCTATCTGATGGATTACTTTCCCAAAACTACTATTGTACTCTATTTTTTCTATTCTCCCAAATAAGCTTCCAGTACCTGGGGACTTTGCTGGATTTGTTCGGGCGTACCATCGGCTAAATTGGTTCCCTCGGCCAAAACCCAGACGTGATGACACAGAGACATGATCACGTCCATGTTATGTTCAATAATTAAAAATGAAATTCCCTGTTTATTCCAATTGATGATATGTTCACAAATTTGACCAATGAGGGTCGGATTAACGCCTGCGGCGGGTTCATCTAGTAGAATTAACTTTGGATTAGTCATCAGCGTTCTGGCCATTTCCAGTAATTTTCGTTGTCCCCCTGATAAGGCTCCTGCATAATCCTGGGCTTTTTCAATTAATCCTACGGATTCTAAAATTGATAAGGCTTGTTCTTTATTTTTTCTTTCTTCCTGTTTGACTTTTCCCTGGTTAATCCACAATTTGAGGAAATTTTCTCCTGTTTGCTGTTGATTTGCTAATAACATATTTTCCAGTACCGTTAAACGAGAAAGCACTCTAGCCACTTGAAAGGTTCGAATACAGCCTTCTCGCGCAATTTTATGGGGAGTCAGGTCTTGGATGGGATTGCCATTAAAAATGACTTGGCCTTCATCGGGATGGATGAAATTGGAGAGTAAGTTGAACATCGTGGTCTTTCCTGCGCCATTAGGGCCAATTAATCCTGTGATACTGCCTTCTTTGACTGAAATATTGGCATTGTTAACAGCTTTGAGTCCGCCAAAATTTTTACAAAGGTTATGGGCAGAAAGAATGGTGCGATCGCGATCAGAGGTCATAGGATTCGGGGAAAATTTACGGTGATTAGATTTTACTCAAATCGTTCGTCTTCAGCAAGAAAATAAACTTTATTGAGCAAATTATTAAATTTTGGCCAGTATATTTCAGTTGTTCTCAATGAATTAATATTCAACATCGCCTAGTTTATGAGGTTATCGAGTCGGAATAATATAAAATCAAAATCCTACGAATGTGGACACATTATGAATAATTAGGAGCGATCGCGATTGAATTAGACATACTCAGTCCCAAACGGCGATCGCGTCAAATTAAGGTATCTAGGGCATTTTACCAAATTCAGGTCTAGCTTTTAGTGAAATTAGACTACTTTTATTCTGCGGATTTCTACACTACCTTCCTCCATCACTTGAACCACAAGTTGATAGCCTTCCATTAATGACATTCCTACTAGAGGTTCTGAATCAGCTTCATCAATTGGAATAGTGAGATAATCTCCGTCCCAAATTACAATTGCTTCGTAAACATTAAAAACGCATTCACTACCATCACCAAGAATAGCGCGTCCTCGTCTTTTCCATTTCAGATTGAGGAAAGCGATCAACTTTGGCGGCAACGAGAGCCAACCATTAAAACCTGTATCTATGATTACCTGATACTGATGAACTTTTCCATCAGCGTCACAGATCAAAAGCGAAATAATCGGTTCAAAATCAGCATTAACGATTCCCTGGATCATACAGATCCCTTAGCTCGTCCACCAAATCGACGAACATAGCGAGAACCAACGCGAACAATCCAGATCTGAGCGTCTGGATGACGGGCTTCGAGTCGATCGCAAGCCGCTATTTCACGCGCATCAATTTCAAAATCTCCAGTGTCCAGGTCGATCGCTACAATTTTGCCCCGATTACCTGTTTCAACCTGAGGGCGTATTTGAGTTTGGTAAATAAGATCGCCACGCTGGGCAAATTCTTCTTTGCTATAAAGGGGTTGACGGATTCCCACGATGATTACCTCTCCCCAATCACTGTTGTATATAGATTATAGCCACTAGAGTTAATTCAGAGATAATCGTGTTAATTTACCTCAAAAAAGTGTCTTTCATAGACGTAAACCACGAAAACGACGATCGCGTTAAATTAAGGTATCTAGGGCATTTTAGCAAATTTGGGTCTAGCTTTTATTTAGAATTATGATTCGCATTACCGAAGATTAGTTCTACGATGTTTATAATCGGTATGGAATATTTGTCGGGCTTTGGCTTGCAAAACTATAAAACATTAATTCATCAAATCATTGAAATTAACGACCCTAAATAAAAAATAAAGAAATATAAAAATCATGATTACTGTTAATGAAGCTCAACAACAATTACCTAATTTAATTGATTCTGTTAATAAATCCCATCAACCTGTTGTTATTTCAGGTCAAAATAACAATGCTGTTTTGTTATCGGAAATAGATTGGAGATCAATACAAGAAACCCTATATTTGTTTTCTATTCCAGAAATGCGAGAATCTATTCAAGAAGGTTTAAAGACCTCTATTGAAGATTGTGATGATGAATTAAAATGGTAAGATGGCGATTGATTTATACCAAACAAGCCTAAAAAGATGCCAAAAAATTCAATGCGAGTAACCTTAGAAAAAAAGCGCAAAAAATTCTTGATCTAATCGAAATAAACCCTTTTCAAAATCCACCTCCCTACGAAAAATTAATCGGTGATTTAGAGGGAGCCTATTCTCGACGAATTAATATTCAACATCGCCTAGTTTATGAGGTTATCGAGTCGGAATATAAAATTAAAATCCTACGAATGTGGACACATTATGAATAATCAGAAGCGATCGCGATTGAATTAGATATACTCAGTCCCAAACGGTGGTCGCTTCAAATTAATGCATCTAGGACATTTTACCAAACTGAAGATCTAGATTTTATAATAGGAATTCAAAATCTTTTCTCAATCCATCAATATTGGCAACTCTCGCCACAATCAAACTCTCTTGCCCGATGGTGGTTAGTTCCCTTTTCCATTGCTGAATATTTTCCTCATGACCCAGCCAAAAATCGATAATCCGCTTCACGACATCATCCCAGTCCCAATCAGGTTTTTGGTGAATCATCTCGGTTGCTTGAATAAAGCCTTCTAAGGAACAATGATAACTTCCCAAATAAGCAGTATTACGTCGGGGATTTTGTTCAACTTCCTGCTGATAATTGAAAAAAGTAAAAATAGGGGTAATTCCTAAAACGTCAAAAGAATAAGACATGGCTCATCCTACCTATCAAACGCAACAACTAACTATTTTACTCAAAGTCTTTATGAAATTAATGTAATAAATTTATCAAAAATTAAAGATCAATAAAACTTTTCCTTCTTTGTCTGGTCTTTGTATTACAATGCAAATGTTTACTCACAGCAATTTTCTCTTTAGATACTTCCTTTTGTTGGTGCAGTTATCGGGAGACGAATTCATCAAACTAGGTTTAGGGTTTTCTTGTGTCGATCAAAGTATCAAATTATGAAAGGTTTTTGGCAGAATACAGTAACCGAGAAGCGGCGATCGCGCTCCTCAAACAGTATCGTCCCTACTTGGAAATGTTGCCAAGTCTGCGTCGTCCCGAAAAAAGCATTATTACTATTCCCCTTCCTCTCATTCGCATTCTAGCTCCCAAATCCATCGTAGAAAACGGTTTTAGTACCACGCCTCCCCCCAAAACGATTGCATTACCCTGTGATCTAGCAATTTTGATGTGTGACCCCGAATGGCAGATCAAACTAGGGGCTGAAATTCTCATCTTTATTCACCGCCCTGACGAAGATTTTTCTGATTTATTGATGCGTTGGCGCAATAGCCAGATTTCTCTCAATCAAAACTATGAATGGTTGATGCCTCTCCACGAAGAACATATTTTTAGTGAGATCGCTGAAAAAGTCTGTCCCCTCTTTATTATTTTTGAACAAACGCCTCCCCATATTCGACGGGGTTTAGAAGGAGCCTATTTGCCCTATTTATTGCAACAGCCTTCCATTGAAGTTTTACAGGAAGTGTCAGAAACCATGCTGGAATAATTAATAATTGCTGGTTTTATAACTTCGCCCGCAAGAGAAACTCATAATCTCCTCCAGGTTCTAACTGATAATCACTCCGCTCTAAAAAACGACCCAAAGGTTCATAGATCAAGGCACGACCCAGGGACGGTTTAACCAGCAGTTTGCCTCGCCGAAAATGCCATTGAAACTGCCACTCATAATCGGCGGCTTTGATTTCCCCTTCCATTTTTCCCTCTTGCCAAGATTGCTTGGTGACACGAAGATGGGCGACGGTTTCAGGTATGTTTTTATGGGTCACAATTTTTGGAAATAAATATTTTGCATAATATAACCTATCAATCCCTGCGATCGCCGCTAGGAAATTTAGTGGCTCCATTGTTCAATCCCAGAGTCCTACTATAGAATGGTGTAGTTAACCAACTCTAACGATGGATAGGGGAGGAAAAAACCTTGGATGAACTCAGATCAGCACTGGAGTTGGCAACGGAAGATGAACTTCAACAGCTTACTCAAATACTCTTTTCCCGCAAATTTAATCCCCTTGATTATTTAAAAACTCCTGAACCGATCGCCGTCCAGGGTCAGGACTTGAGCCTTTGGCTGGATTCCCTGGAAGACCGTTTCCGTTATCTGGCGGCCGATGGATTTACCGTACTGCGGGGCAAAACCCAGACCTTTAGTTATCGCGAAACTCTGATCCGAGTCTGCCATTATTTGAAAGTTCCCTACGCCAATCAGATGACGACGACGGATATTGAATCAGAAATTTTTCTTCATTTAGTTAGTAAGGCCTGGAAACAGCTTCCCAAATCGGAACAAAAAACGCTTTCTGTGCAAATTCAACGCTCTTTACTAGAATCCGTTGCTCCTGAACCGCTCCCTGTCCAATTACAGCATAATCCTGTTAATTTATTACTCAAAGGAAGTAGCGCGATCGCCGTGAGTTCCGTCCTAAAACCCTTTTTGTTGAAACATATTATTCAGCAGTTTACCTTGCATACAGCCCGTTATCAGATGGCAAAAACGGCCCTATTACAGGGCGGAAAAGCGGTTACCGTTCAACTAGAAAGCCAATTAGCCCTCCAGACTGCTAAACAGGGCATGACCATGACTGCCGCCCGTTACGGTGCTGTCAGGACGATTTTCGCCTTTGCGGGGCCTGCGCTCTGGGGATGGTTTTTAGCCGATCTGGGTTGGCGGGCGATCGCCACAAACTATGGCCGCATTATTCCTGTTATTTTTGCCCTGGCCCAAATCCGTCTGACCCGTGAAGAATGTTGGCAACCTGCCTAGAATAGTCAAGATTAACCCGAAAAATGCTATAAATAAAACTCGATTGAAACTGTAAGTTAATAAGGTAAATAGCTAAAAAATGGGAGAAGAATCAATACAACAGGGAAAAAGCGGCTTAAAAATGCAAATTGATCCCCCGTCCCCAAAATCCTTGCAAAAAGAATGGCTGGGTTTGAAATGGGGAATGGTAATTTTACCTTTTAATCCGATTTTGTCGTTGCCTGGACTCCTATTTGCCCTATTTGTTACCTGGAAAAAAGAATATAAACGCCTGTTTAATAGTCTCTTGGGTCTAGGCTTTGGGATCTTGTCCCTTTGGTTAATTGTGACGACAGTATTAGCAGATAATCGGGGAGAAGCCGCCCTGGGTTTAGCCAATTTTTTGCCTTATTTTGGGGTTTTACTCGCTTTTCATCTTCTAGTACCTTCAATTTCTCATCTGCGACAACTGGCTTGGGTTTTGGTATTGGGTTCCCTGCTGATAACGGTCTTAGGGTTTGGACAAATTTTTGCGGGTTGGCAAAGTCCGACTTTTTTAAGGATTATTGGTTCAAATTTAATGGCTCACGGTCGTCCCGAAGGTCGGATGTCTTCCTTGTTGATGTATGCCAATCTTCTCTCGGCCTATTTGTTGATGGTCTTACCTCTGAGCCTGGGACTAGTGACAGATTTTTATCGAAACTGGCAACGCGATCGCCGTCGATTTCCGACCTGGTTGTTGGGTTTACTAGGAATCACCGCCCTGGGTAACGCGATCGCCCTTTTTCTGACCGATTCTCGGAGTGCTTGGGCAATTTTATTTTTAATTATTTTAGTCTTTGCCTTTTATTGGGGATGGTACTGGTTAATTGGTCTGAGCCTGGGACTGGCAGGAATGGTGATGTGGGCTTCCTGGGGGCCTTTTGCCAAAGAACCTTTACGAAAAATTGTCCCCGATTATTTGTGGGCAAGATTATCCGATGAAATGTATCCCGATCGCTACATGACGGCCTTTCGTTCAACCCAATGGGAATTTGCTTGGAATATGATGCTCAATCGTCCCCTCACGGGGTGGGGATTACGCAATTTCACGCCCCTCTATCAAGCCGAAATGAATGTTTGGTTGGGCCATCCCCATAATATTTTTGTGATGTTATTGGGAGAAATCGGCATTCCTGGGACGATTTTATTTGTCGGTTTAGTCGGTTGGATTCTCTTCAATGCCACACGCTTACTCTTGCTTTGGTCAGATCAATCGCGATCGCCAAAAAAACAGCGGGATCACCTCTTGCTATTGTCTTACCTGATCGCCTTTGGCAGTGTGACCCTTTATAACCTTTCCGATGTGACTATTTTTGATATCCGCGTGAATCTGATCGGTTGGATCATACTGGCCGCGATCGCGGGTATTGTCAGTCGTTATCAACGTTTATTGCCGCCTTTAAGAAATCTACAAATTGCCGTTAAATAATTCGGTATCGCTAAATCAGAGTATGAATTTGTTATGTCCATGAATTCTGATCGCCCCCTAGATCCTCCAATACTGGGGAACTTTTCATTAAGTGTTCCCCCCAAAGTTGGGGGGCTAGGGGGGCGAAAACATATTTCAAAAACCCTGTAAGATACTACAATAAACAAAAGAAGCAACTACGCCAACGACGATAGTTACTTCTTGTTTATCTAAATTTGAGTTAAATTTAAACTTGAGTCTAGTCTTAGACGTTGCTTAGTTCGCACCTAAACAATGTCTTTTTTTTGACCCTAGATTTCTTCGTCTTCCGCGTCAACCTGTTTGAGGTGAATGTGTTTGCGACCGAGGGTAATCTCAAACTCGTCACCCGCTTGGAGGTTCATTTTTTTGGTATAAGCAGAACCAATTAATAAATTGCCATTAGATTGGACACTAATGCGGTAACTGGCAGAACGTCCACCCCGTCCTTGACCATTGAGGGTACTATCGAGATCAATTCCTTCTGCGTCAATTAAGGCGTTGAGGAATTTCATCATATTGACCCGTTCGATACCGTTTTTGGTTTCGGTATAGTAACCACACTCTCTTGCTTTGTCTTCCTTGTTTAGGTTGCCCAGTTCTTTAACTTTTTGGATTAACTCAGGGCCAGTTAGGGGTTTGGTTTGGGTTGTTTTAGGCATCTACTTTAATATTTAGGAATGAATAGTCTAGTGGACAAGTTTTAGAGTTGCAGTAGTAATAAGCTCCCTAAAAAAAGTTGCAGTTACTATCTCTCTCTAAACTTATCTTACACGCTTAAAGTAAAATTTATTCACTTTTTGACTAAATTAATTTTAAACTTTTTGGGCAATTTTACTCTAGCATCTAATTATGATTGATGATGGTTTGACTTTTTCTCTTTTTCTGAGAGAACTGGCCTGATGCCTATCTACAAGGGAGATGATTATAGCTATATATATGGATAACTTCCAAGATAACTTGACGATTGAACCAAGACAATGAAGTTAACAACCAAAAGTCACTATAGTGTTAAAGCTTTACTTGATCTGAGTTTACAGTCAGACTATGGCCCCGCCTCGGTAAAAGCGATCGCAACTCGGCAAGATTTACCCGCTCCCTATTTAGAAAAATTACTCATGGAAATGCGTCGGGCGGGCTTAGTCCATTCCCTTCGAGGAGTCCAAGGTGGCTATCAATTAGCCTATCCTCCCCATCAAATTTCCCTCGGACAAATTTTAGAAGCCGTCGGAGAAACCGTTGATCCCCTGCCCCATTATCAGCCCGATGTTGAGCAAGCGGAAGATTGGGTGACTTTCAGTTTATGGAAACAACTCCATCAAAAACTCAAGGAATCACTTTATAGTATTACCTTAGCGGATCTTTACTATGATGCTCGGAGTTGGCAGGCATCCCAGGACGAAGAAAGCAATTTTATCGTTTAGACATTTGAGGACATCAATTAATGGAAAAATTAAGGCGATCGCTGAACTACGAAGGGGGCTGTCATTGCGGTGCCATCAGGTTTAGAGCAATTGTCACCCAACAGAAAGCCATTGATTGTAATTGTTCAATCTGTCGTAAGAAAGGTTTTTTGCATCTAATTGTTCCCCAATCAGATTTTACTCTCCTCCAGGGGAAAGAAAATTTGAGTACCTATACCTTTAATACCCACACCGCCGAACATCATTTTTGTCGTAATTGTGGCATTCATCCTTTCTATCGTCCCCGTTCCCATCCCCAGGATATTGATATTAATGTCCGTTGCTTAGATGGTGATGTCTTATCTGAATTTACTATTGAGATTTTTGATGGCGTGAACTGGGAAGAGAATGTTAGTAAGATCCAGAATAAATCAGAAACTAGTTTTTCTTAAAATGTCAAGGGATTCAACAGAATGTTTTAGTTACTGGATATTTAATCAAAATTCATGACGGAGAATCTAGGGGCAATCATTTTAGTTAGTGCGGCAATGCTAGATTATCTCCTGGGAGATCCCTGGGGATGGATTCACCCCGTCCAGGTGATAGGATGGAGCATTAATTATTTTACTCAATGGAGCTTGGATCGTTGGCAACAGAAAGAGCCGCGTCGTTATGTCGGCATTTTACTCGGATTGGTGATCATTTTCGGGAGTGGGGCGATCGCCTGGGGACTAATTCAACTAACGCAACAAATCCATCCTTTGCTAGGAATAATGGTTGAAATTATTTTGCTGGCTAGTTGCTTTGCGGGAAAAAGTTTACGAAACGCCGCCCAAAGTGTATTAAAACCCTTAAATCAAGGAGAAATTGAAGAGGCTCGGATTAAACTCGGTCAGTTTGTGGGTCGAGATACGGAGGAACTGAGCGTTGAGGATATTCTACGGGCAACCCTAGAAAGTGTGGCGGAAAATACGATTGACGGAGTGACCTCTCCTCTATTCTATGCAATTCTAGGCGCATTCTTCTCGCCGATTGGTACTGTTTCCCTCGCGATCGCCTATAAAGCGGCCAGCACATTAGATTCCATGATTGGCTATTTACGAGAACCCTATACCGACATTGGTTGGTTCAGTGCCAAGTTTGAAGATTATTTAACCTACTTACCCTGCCGTTTAACCGTTTTCACCCTAGCCTGTCTATCGGGAAAACCCCAGTCAGTTTTGGAAATTTGTCGTCGGGACGCACCCCAGGATGTCAGTTTGAATTCAGGTTGGAGCGAATGCGTCTATGCCGCCATTTTAGGGGTACAGCTAGGGGGAATGAATTCTTACCAGGGCGTTCCTAAATTCAAACCCTTACTGGGTAATCCCGACCATCCTATTACCTCTGCCACTGTCGAAAAGGCCTTCACTCTCACCCGTCAGTGTTTTTTGCTGTGGCTGGCGATCGCGCTGCTGGGCCTCTTCCTGAAAAATCTTTTAATTTAAACTTGACAGTTTACGGATAAGGTCTGCTAAGATAATAAAGGTCTTGACACGTTGGGGTGTCGCCAAGCGGTAAGGCAGCGGGTTTTGGTCTCGCCATTCCTAGGTTCGAATCCTAGCACCCCAGTTAAATTAAAATTTATCTTACCTAATGACTCCCAGGGAAGCTTTTCCGTCAGCCTGATTTTGCTTCAACTGGAATTGGCTCCCCCTGCCAAAACCTCCCATTGATTTATTCTTCAAGGGAGTCTGGTTGTTGATCCCCATCAAGACCATCATTTTCTAAAAACAGCCTTATGAAGGTTTGTAACTTACCCCGTTTAATATAGGGCCAGCCTCCCTGTTCTTCCATATCTTTTAGTAATGCGTACAAATCCTTGCGAGTATTGGGCAAAGATGGCTCGAATTGTTCAGCACAAATACGACGGTGTAGCCCTTCTAGCGTCCGCAACAGAGCCAACAGTTGATCGCTGTCATCCCCGCATTCCTTCGCGATCGCATCCACTCGGTCAGCAATCATCTTTAGCTCGTTTTCCAACAAATGCTCGTTCATCTTTACTATATACGTCCCGTTTGACCCACTAAATTATTCCATCCCTCACTATAAAAGATTGGGGAACCAAAAGAATTCTGAATACCATAACGCTCAGAACGTCCCGAAAGTTTGGTAAAGTAGATACCGATAACATTAGCCTAACTTGCTCCAGATATAATTAATTGCTTTATGCGTAAGCCCTATCAGGACAAGATTTTACTAATTTGAGATTGACTAAGCGAGGTTGACCATGAGGTTTCGTGCATTAATCGTAGCCTTTCTGTCTTTTTTTCTAGGTATGCTCACCATATTAAATGGCGGATCAGCCCTTGCTCTTGACCGAGAGCAAATGACCTATGACGAAATTGTCGGAACTGGACTAGCAAATAGCTGCCCCACCGTTACCTCTTTTTCCAGAGGAACGATCCCCGTAGAAAGTAATAAAACCTATAGTGTCTCTGACCTATGTATAGAGCCACAGCAATACTTTGTTAAAGAAGAACCCCTTAACAAGCGTCAAGAAGCGGAATTTGTCGAAGGAAAACTCTTAACTCGATATACCAGCAGTCTAGAGCAAATTCGGGGTTCCATCTTTGTTGATGAAAATGGCGTTTTAACTCTGAAAGAGAAAGATGGGATTGACTTTCAACCAGTGACAGTTCTGTTACCAGGGGGAGAAGAAGTTCCCTTTTTCTTTACTATTAAAAAATTTGTTGGCAAAACTGAACCTGGTTTTACCTCTATTAATAGTTCTACGGATTTTGTTGGTAGTTTTAAAGTCCCCTCCTATCGGGGAGCAGGTTTCTTAGATCCTAAAGCTCGCGGTGTTTATACGGGTTATGACAATGCGGTGGCTTTACCTGCATCCGCAGATAGCAAGGAACTCCAACGTACCAACGTTAAACAAACGCCCATCGGCAAAGGAACCCTTTCTCTCCAAGTGACTCAAGTTGATGGCGACACGGGAGAAATTGGCGGAATCTTTGAAAGCGAACAACCTTCTGATACGGATTTAGGAGCGAAAAAACCTGTGGATGTCAAGATTCGCGGAATTTTTTATGCTCGTATTGCGCCTGAAGATTAATTTTTAATAGGGCTTTTACTTCCTAAGCAAGGAGGGTGACCATACCCTTCTTTTTTTGTGCCTAATAGTCTCCTGATCAGTTCATCAAACGGCGATCGCGCCCTGGGGAGTCCGTTCAACAGATCATCCCTATTTCCAAGAACTAAATATCATCAGCCGATAATTTTTATAAAGAATTGTCAATTATCTTTTATGCAATTTTCTAGTAACCAGACAGAAAAAGTAAAGATAAATCAGAGACAGAATTAAGGTATTTAGAAATTTTCCCCTATAGCAACAGCCTAAATTCTATCTAGTTAAGCAGTAAAAATAAGCCTTTATTCCTTTTCCTAAAAAACTTAACTTATTTTGAATTTTGCTCTCTTTTCTTTTATAATAATTGATGGATTACCTAGAATAACGACAATTTTAGTCAAAATAGTTTTGTAAATTCCCATCTCCGTATAATTAACTAGGAATCTGGCGTTTCTTTCTCCAAACCCCCTTGAAAATTCTGTTGTCCTATCCTGGATTTATCATTATGATCTGGGAAGACTAAAGTTAATGAAGCATCAAACTCCTTTCTATAAAGGTCATTGCTCTAAGTAACCCTATTGATTAATAATCAATTTTCTTTTCAGTCTTGAAAATTATGACTACCCTCGCGAATGAATCCTTAAAATTTGAGACCCTACATTTATTCCAAGAGTACCGAACTTCTGGAAACACCAAACTTCGTAACCAAATTATGGAGTTGAATGTCGGGCTAGTCCGCAAAGAATCTCACCACTGGGTGGGTCAATGTCTTGAAAGTTATGAAGATTTAGTTCAGGTGGGTTGCCTGGGCCTGCTTAGGGCGATCGAACGATTTAATGTTGAAAAAGGCAGTGCCTTTAGTAGTTTCGCCATTCCCTACATTAGGGGCGAAATTCAACACTATCTTAGGGATAAGGGCTATTGTGTCCGTATTCCCAGACGTTGGTTAGAATTGGGTCAACAAGCGGCCACAGAAACAAAAAATTTTCAAGCTCGTTTTAATCGTCAACCCACAGAATCAGAGGTTGCCCAAATCTTAGAAATTTCTCTGAGTGAGTTGCGGGATATTAAATTGGCACTTCAAAATCGAGAACCGATTAGCTTAGATATCAAGGTTGATCAAGACGGAGATAGTCTAACGAATCTAGGAGATTGTTTAGCGGATGCCGATTATCATAGTTTTCAATTAAGTCAAGAAGACCAGATCCGATTACAGCAAGCAATGGGGCAACTCGAAGAGCGCACTCGCAATGTCTTAGAGTTTGTTTTTCTTCATGATCTGACCCAACGGGAAACGGCTGATCAATTGGGTATTAGTGTGATTACGGTTTCTAGACGCTTAAAAAAAGGATTGAAAGTCTTACAGAATTCTTTAATGGCAGAAGTTTTTTGATTGGTGTTTGGTTAAGATTGCTTTTTCGCTAGTTCTGGGTTGACTTTGATATACTTAGGACTAGCGTTTTTTAATGCCGATATTTTAGTTAGGCGATGGGAGTTAATCAATGTTTGGATTAGGATGGACGGAAATTGTGGTGATTCTCATTGCGGTTGTTCTGATTTTTGGCCCCAAGAAATTGCCTGAAATTGGTGCGGCTTTGGGGAAAAGCTTACGGGGTTTTAAGGAAGAGGTGGCTCCTGACCCTGATGAGTCTTCCCAGGATTAGAGTAATTGGGTAAGTCATGCGAATTTATGGAAATCGGGAATTAAAAACCTTAGCGGGTGAGGTCGCTCGTCCGACGACGGGAAAAGTAAGACAGGCTTTATTTAATATTTGGCAGGGAAGCATTCGGGATTGTCGATGGCTGGATCTTTGTGCGGGTAATGGTTCGATGGGCGCAGAGGCTTTATGTCGGGGAGCCAGGGAAGTTGTGGGAATAGAGCAGTTGGGGGAAGCTTGTGTTTTAATTCGGGACAATTGGCAAAAGGTCGCCCAATCTGGTCAAATTTTTGAAGTTTTGCGGGGTGATGTGCTGTATCACTTGTCGGGTTTGCAGGATAAGGGATTTGATCATATTTATTTTGATCCGCCCTATCGAGGCTCGCTTTATGTTCCCGTTTTAAGCGCGATCGCGGAAAGAGAAATCCTAGCAGATTCAGGAGAAATGGCAGTTGAATATAGTCGCAAATTGTGGACACCCGTAGAAATTCCAGGATTAACCCTTTGTCGAGAAAAACATTATGGGCATGGTTCCCTGGCTTTTTATCAGGTTTCATCCAAACATTAAACAAAAATTAAACGGCAAAATAGAGACAAAATGATTGTCTTTGCCTATTCATCATTCCCATGTCCCCCAAATATCCCAATCCTCCGACATTACCCACCTTTAAACAAAAAAATCTTTGGTTACAGGCCCTAACCCATCGTTCCTACGCCAACGAAAATCCTGGCAATGAGCATAATGAACGCCTCGAATTTTTAGGGGATGCGATTCTGCAATTTGTGGTGGGAGATTTTCTTTATCAGCGTTATCCCCATTTTGCCGAAGCCGAATTAACTCGGTTGCGATCGCAATTGGTGGATGAAGTCCAATTAGCGAAATTTGCCCAAATTTTAAAGATTGGGGAGTTTATTCGTTTAGGAAACGGGGCTAAAAAAAGTGGGGAACAACAGAATCCTTCCTTACTTAGCGATACCTTGGAAGCCATTATCGGAGCCTATTTTCTCGATGCGGGCTTGGAACCCGTGCGCCAATTTATCCATACTTTGCTCTTAGGGGTTGTGGAAGACTTTCAGACAACTAATTCTTCTAGCTTTAAAAATAATTTAATCGATGTTAAAAATCAGTTACAGCAGTGGGCTTTAAAAGAGTTTGGCCCTGACGGACTTCCTGAGTATTTTTTAATTGAAGAAACGGGGCCTGATCATGCGCGGGAGTTTACCTTTGGTGTCCGTATTCAGAATAAAGTTTATGGGCAGGGTAAAGGAGTGAGAAAACAAGAAGCCACGAAAGCCGCCGCGATCGCCGCCTTAGAAAAAATTTACGGTTAATTGCTTAAATCCTACTGAATGGCTAAGGGATTTCCCGACCGATCTACTACCATAATGTCCCACTGACCATTGTTTGCAACTTCAAAGGCAATGCGATCGCCGTCGGCACTAATAGTCGGATTGCGGGTTTCAGTATTTAAAGTTGGCGTTAAATCGCGTTTTTGTTGGGTTTCGCAGTCATAGAGATAAATATCGGATTTTCCCTGACGACTGGCGGTAAAAACAATGTAACGGCCATCTTCGGAAATGGAAGGATGGGAGGCAATTTCATCCAAGGCATTCAACCCAGGTAAATCCATCAAACGGCGAGTCTGGGCGTTAAATAAATAAATGCTCTGGGAACCGTTGCGATCGGAAACAAAAACTAAGTAAGGCGAGGAAATTTGGGGCGTTAATTCCTCGGAAGGACTATTTAAGCCGCGTCCTGCATTGTCAAAGGGAAAGTTCAGATAACGGGGATAACCGCCACAACTGGTTAAAAGGCTGGTTAACAAAATGATGGGAATTAGGCTAGAATTTCTCCACATTCGGCAATAAATGAAGATTGAGTCAGAATAACCGCAAATTGGGTCGCTCCTTTAATAGTTTAGGGTATTTTTTGCTTTCTTCGTTGTGATGCGATCGCCGAAGTTGTTTTGTTTCTGACAGTTTGAGGCTAGAGCGATATGTTAATCTATATTGCTGAGGTTCAATTAATAAGTGATGCCAGGAGAAACCAATCTATCCCTTTTACTGAAATCTATACAACCGATTCTTCGAGAAGGAGAATATGTTTTCTGTTCCATTGATCGCCAAAATCTTCCCTTTTTTATGGCTGATGCTATTGGGATTTTTCAGGAAGAGGAGGGAACTACTATTATTCTGTCCCGTAACCGTGCAGATGCCGATAAGCTTAACTATTCGTCTGTTTTTCGTAAGATTACGCTATCGGTTCATTCTAGTTTGGATGCAGTCGGTTTTTTGGCAGCGATCGCGACTAAGTTGGCTGAACATGGCATTAGCGTAAATCCCGTCTCTGCCTATTACCATGATCATTTGTTTGTTCCTGCGTCACGGGCATGGGAGGTAATAGATTTATTAAAGGAATTTTCAGAAAATTGAGTGCTGGCTAAAATTTGATTTCCGATTTGCTTTCTTGACTGCGATCGCCTTTATAAAATACAGCAGATTGCGTTAAGATGACAGACGAATTCTTTGTAGGGACATAATATATTATGTCCTTGTTCTGTAAGGAGTCTAACCACAAAATGCTGTATTCAATTTTTAATAAAAAGAGAAATTTTAAGTATTCGATGATTTTGCGTAAGTATAGGGTAATTTAGGTTTAAAATTATATCAATAAAGGACATAATATATTATGTCCCTACGATGATTTTATCTGTTATAACGGCTTAGTGAAAAATATCGAGATCAAGAAAACTTTTTTTAGACAAAATAACGACATAATTTATGAATAATTTGTTAGAAAATTACACTCCCATTCCTATCGCGCCCCCAGGCTTCAAGTCGGGATTTATTGGTATTGTGGGCCGTACCAATGTGGGGAAATCGACCCTGATGAATCAACTAGTCGGTCAAAAAATTGCCATTACTTCCCCCGTTTCCCAGACGACTCGTAATCGACTCAAGGGAATTCTTTCAACGGATCAGGCTCAGATGATTTTTGTGGATACGCCTGGGATTCATAAGCCTCACCACGAATTAGGTAAAGTTTTGGTTAAAAATGCTAGAAGTGCAATTAATTCCGTTGATTTATTATTATTTATTGTGGATAGTTCCGTTCCCGCAGGGGGTGGCGATCGCTTTGTTACCGAACTGTTGGAAAAAACCGAAACCCCGATTATTTTTTGTTTAAATAAAACTGACCAACAAACGGAAAATATTGAAGCCCTAGATGCCAGTTATCAGGCATTGAACCTAAATAAAACCTGGCCTATTGTTAAATTTTCGGCTCTCACGGGAGATGGATTAGATACGTTACAAAACTTAATTTTAGAAAGATTGGAAGAAGGCCCCTATTATTATCCCCCCGATTTAGTGACCGACCAACCCGAACGGTTTATTATGGGCGAATTAATCCGTGAACAAATTTTATTGCAAACCCGTCAGGAAATTCCCCATTCAGTGGCAATCGCGATCGAAAAAATCGAAGAAACTCCCCAACGAACCAGTGTTTATGCCGCCATTACCGTCGAGCGGTCTTCCCAAAAAGGTATCCTCATCGGAAAACAGGGAACCATGTTACAGGCGATCGGTACAGCCGCCCGTCAACAAATCCAGAAATTAATCGCAGGAGACGTTTATCTAAAGTTATTTGTCAAAGTTGAACCCCAATGGCGACAATCTCGACAACAATTGCTAGAATTTGGTTATCGCATCGAAGAATAACTCCCTCGAAAAAATATTGAGATAATAATTGTTACGACAGTCCTGGGTACATTAAAACCATGAGTGTTAGTAACTAAACCATAGGCAATTAACCTCCTCAACGCGGCAGGAAGAGAAGACATGACCAGTCATGACCCAGGACAAAACCAGGATAATTGGTTTGACGACGAGATGGAAAGCCTCTTTAATGATCTAGAGGCAGAGGATTCTAATAACAGTTTAGATAACGACTTAGATCAATTGGTCAATCTCTTTGACGATGATTTTCCTGAGCCTGACCCCTCGGTTCCTTTATCTAGCCCCCTGAGCGGAGGAAGCCAAAATCCCCAACGGATGACGCTCTCTCTCGATTCTCCCAATGCGGGACTCGAAGCCCTTTTTAGTGAGAACCCCGATCTAAAAAATGCCGAACTAGACCCCTACGAAACCTCTAGTTGGTTAGATTTTGGGAGTATCCCCGACGTTGAACCCCAAGGAACCCAATCCGAAGCAGATTCTAAGCCAGAAGATTCTCTATTTGAAATTGACGATCTTTTTGGTGATGTCGAAATTCATGGGGAACCTCTGAGTTTTGAAACATTTATAGACGACCATCCTAGCTCCGTTACAACCGCCGAACTGGATGATCTACGGGACTTATTAGGAGTTGAAAAAGAACCCGTCATTGCTCGCCACAAAACCCCGATTAGGACTACCCCGACCAGAATTCAGGAGAAAACTCCCGTCTCCGCCGCTCATGTCAGCCCTTCCCTAGATTTATCGAAACCCCTCCCAGTCTTTTTCTATGATGGCTTAGAGACTTTGGAAACCCTGATTTCCCAGCCTCCTCTTCTAGCCAATGTTGCGAAGCTTGATATCAAGGCTCTAGAAGCCCTCATTGACGCGCCTTGTCGAGTTCCTGATGCGGTTGCTCCCAAACCTGTGGTTCCTAAACCCGTTGCTCCCCGCGCGATCGCAGTCAGTAAACAATTTGCATCAGAAACAGAAGATGAATTTAAGGATTTAGAAGCCCTGCTAGAACAGGCCGATCGCACAATGGGCGGGCCTCCCACAATGGTTACGGTGGGTGGTCAACGCTTGCAACCCCGTAGTCGTCCCAGTAAGACTAAATCCTTTGAACAGACCATGCGGGTTCCTGTCAAACAATTGGATAACTTGAGTAATCTGATTGGGGAACTGGTGGTTAAACGAAATCGTTTAGAGCAAGACCAGGAACGTCTGCGTCAATTTTTGGATAATTTGTTAACCCAATCCCAAAACCTCAGTGATGTGGGCGGAAGGATGCAGGATTTGTATGAACGAACCCTACTCGAAGGAGCCTTGCTCGCCAGTCGATCGCCCGATAGAGGGAATGCAAAATCAAGCTTTTCGGGTTCCTATACCACCTTTTCAGGAAGTTCCAATGATGGACTAGATGCCCTGGAAATGGATCGATTTACGGGTTTTCACCTGCTCTCCCAGGAAATGATTGAATTGATTGTGCGGGTGAGGGAATCCTCCTCCGATATTCAGTATTTGGTAGATGAAACGGATCAAGTTGCCCGTTCCTTGCGCCAGGTGACGACCCAATTGCAAGAAGGAATGACCAAATCTCGAATGGTTTCCTTTGCTCAAACGGCGGATCGTTTACCCCGTGCAATTCGTGAAGTTTCCATGAAATTAAATAAACAGGTGAAACTTCAAGTAGAAGGGCGAGAAGTTCTCGTCGATAAGATGATCCTGGAGCATCTCTATAATCCCATGACCCATTTGGTCAATAATGCCATTACTCATGGGATCGAATCTCCTGAAGTTCGTCGCCAAAAAGGAAAACCACCAGAGGGAAAAATCACAATTCGGGCGTTTCTGCAAGGAAATCAAACCCTAATCATGGTTTCCGATGATGGAGCAGGAATTGATGCGGAAAGAGTGAAGCAGAAAGCGGTGGAAAAAGGTTTAATGAGTCAGTTGGATGTGAATCTTCTGACGGAACAGGAAGTTTATGAATTATTATTTCATGCAGGATTTTCCACCAAAGACCAGGCGGATGATTTTGCGGGACGGGGCGTGGGTCTGGATGTCGTGCGGACGAGTCTGCTGGATATACGGGGATCGGTGACCATTGATTCTGTGTTGGGTCAGGGAACGACTTTCAATATTCGCTTGCCCCTTACCCTTAGTATTTGTAAGGCTCTCTGTTGTCTGAGCGATCGCGCCCGTATTGCCTTTCCGATGGATGGGGTAGAAGATACGAAGGATTATCTCCCCAGTGATATTGTGCAAAACGAAGAAGGACAAAACTGTATTCCCTGGAATGATGAGCTATTGCCCATTTATCGACTCCAGGATTTATTAACCTATCATCGTCAATTGAGCAGGGGAAGTGTTTATGGGGGCAAACCAGAGGATGATATTGTCGCGATCGTGATTCTGCGGGGCGGTGGCAGCAATGTCTTGGCCGTTCAAGTAGATCAGGTGGTTGGCGAAGAAGAAATTGTCATTAAACAAATTGAAGGCCCCATTCCCAAACCCCCTGGGATTGCAGGGGCAACTGTCCGAGGAGATGGGAGTATTATGCCCATTGGGGATGCCATAGAACTGATTGAAATTGCCCAGGGTCGGATGCGGGTCGATACGGGCAGTAGTCTCTGGCGCAAAACCATTGTTCCGAACCTGAATGAAGCGCAAATAGAGCCGACTGTACTGATTATTGATGACTCCATCACCGTCCGCGAACTGCTTTCTCTCAGTTTTAGCAAAGCGGGTTATCGGGTGGAACAGGCCAGGGACGGACAAGAAGCCTGGGAAAAACTACGCTCTGGTTTACCCTGCGATTTGGTCTTTTGCGATATCGAAATGCCCCGTATGAACGGCTTAGAATTGCTTTCTCATTTACAAAATGATGAACAACTCTCCAGTATTCCCGTGGCCCTATTGACCTCGCGGGGAGCAGATCGTCACCGCAAAGTGGCGGCCAAACTGGGGGCAAGCGGTTATTTTACCAAGCCCTACACCGAGAAAGATATTCTGGATGCGGCCAAACGGATGATTCATGGAGAAATTCTTCTTCAGGGGAGTGTCAAGCAACCCCATTCCTTTATCTCTCGTTTCAAACAAAACCAAGCCAAACAGACTATCCCAGGGCAGCAACCACCTAAATCCTTTGACGATGAAGATATTACGCCCAAGGTGTTAATTATCGATGATTCGGTGATGGTGCGAGAAATGTTATCCCTCACCTATCGAAAAGCCGGGTATCAGCCAGAAGTGGCCCGTGATGGTCAAGATGCCTGGGAAAAACTGCGATCGGGTTTACTGTGTGACTTGATTCTCTGTGACATTGAAATGCCCCGCATGAATGGTTTAGAACTCCTCGATCGCATCCAAGAAGATCCAAATCTCTCTAAAATTCCCGTTGCCATGATTACCTCACGGGGAGCGCAAAAAATGCAACGTCTCGCCGCCGAAAAGGGAGCAAAGGGCTATTTTGTGAAACCCTATATTGAAGATGCTTTATTAGAAGCGTCCCAGCGATTAATGGCAGGAGAGATTTTATTAGATGTCAGTGTGTTAGCTGAGGATTAAAAATATTAATCAGTGGAAATTAATTCTCACGAGATCTCTTTTTTGTTGGATCGGTTTGTGATCTCGTGGGAACAAGTTAGCGGTTTAAAAATTTAGGCTTGATTTAGGCTTTAATGAGAATAACATTTCCCTCAATTTTGGTTTGATAGGTTTTGAGATTGGCTTTTGGAGGCTTATTCGTCACAACCCCTGTAGAGGTAAAAGTCCCAGGATGACAAGGACAAGCTAGAATCTTTTCATCTGCTTTCCACTTGACCGTACAACCCTCGTGGGTACAGGTAGGATTTACCGCAGTAATGGTGTTACTCCCTGGTTCCTTAATCAATAAAACTGGCCCTAGTGGGGATTTTTTATTGAGTAATTGTCCCTTGGCAATGGTTCAGCCTGATTAAAGGCAGAAAGGATTACTGGGCAAAGGATTAGAGAAACAAAGAAGCAAATATAAGCTTGGAAGTAATGGTTATAACTTTACAGGGGTGTTAAGGGTAATAATACTATAAATAAATCGGTAAAAAAAGGAGAGAGAGTATGTCAATCCAAAAGATAAAGCCAATCCAAGAGTTTAATGATTCTATATTTTGCAATGGGAAAGAAAAAGAATTATTTAAACGAGACTGTCCTCATTGTCACAGCGAGGAAGTGAAAATTCATTCTCATTACAAAACGAAAAATAATGGAGAGAGAAAAATATTTATCTGTCAAAAATGTGAGTCACTATATTCAGAAACGTATAATAC
>QBMS01000038.1 GCA_003249095.1 Snowella sp. | reverse complement strand
GTTAAGTCCTTGTCTTGTAAGGATTTCATTCTAATAATTAGACTGAACCAGTGCCTGCAGTTGTTATTCAGTTTATTCTAATCGTACTAATCCCGTTTCTTAATTGGCTAGAAGCAGTTCAAAGCGTCTATGTCATAACTAATAAACGAGCCTTTATTCTTAAAGTTGGATTATCTAAAACAGTGACATCTTTCTTTTTTCCCGATCTTAGGGTTGTCTTACGGCGTGAGAATAAAGATGGCAGCGGTGATATTATTGTTTATATCCATCAATCAAAAGACTATGATGGAGACACGGTAACCGAGGAAATAGGATTTAAGCAGGTTCGTAACGTCAAGACGTTCGAGAATATATTGCGTTACCCAAATGACACTTAAATACTACCTCTTATTAGCAGTATGATCGCCGCTTCGTAGGCTGGGTTGATAATAGGAAACCCAGAATCACTTTTATCTGTTAGTACTAAACAGAAGCCAAATTACACTTTAAGCTGTAACAGTAGATGCGATCGCAAGGCTAAAATAAGAGTGCGGTCTGTGTTTACTTGCTACTAGAGCCAAATAGAAATGCGATCGCCTAAATTTGAGTAAATAATTTATTAATCATAATAATTACTTCTGCCAGTGTCTCACTAGGAATTTTACAAACAAACTCAGCTTCTCTCGTTCGGTAATCCAGAGATTTTACTTGATCGGCTAAAACAACACCTGAAACTGTTAAACCGTCAGGAATCTTGACTTCAAAGGGGTAATTTTTAACTTTTGTGGTGATGGGACAGACAACAATTAGTCCGACTTTGTGATTATAGATATTAGGAGAAATCACTAAGGCGGGCCTTCTCCCCATTTGTTCACGTCCAGACTGAGGATTAAAATTAATCCAGATAATATCTCCTTTTTTAGGAATGTAGGCTTTAAGCATCTTCTCAGAAAATCTCGGCTCCAACAAGTTCCTCTATTTCTATAATTTCAGGGAGAGATTCGGGAAAATTTATGCTGAGAAGATCATTTAAGTCTTTCGCTTTTTGAGTTGAATTTAAGATATTATTAGTAATCATTTGAATCACTAATTCGTTGATTGGCTCTTCGGTTAATTCAGACAGTTTCTCTAGCTTATGAAATAATGATTCAGAAATTTCTAGGGTTAATTGTCGAGTTTTCATCGGCTTATCTAAGATTGATCAGCTACAATTATGAGTAGACAATATTTTTTACCTATTTTAACAGATTTTTGATAATTCCTGCTGGATTATGCGATCATGCAGTGCCGCTACGCGATCGCAAAGTTAAAACGAGAGAGCCATCAGGATATAACAAATCATTCAATTAGAGGAGATCGCCTGGGTGAACTCTATAGCAACCCTGTTTGTTTGCCATTTTGTTGCATAAGGTTGATTAAGGCGATCGCACAATATTGATTGAATCGGGAATAGAGACAAAACTGGCTTAACATCGCGCCTATGATTATGCGATCGCGACTCAGGGCTCACTGACTCCAGCCCAGGCATTGAATGAAGAAATGTAAATATCTAGGGCAAGATTCCCCTATGAATATTGTCCCAAGTCAAATCCATGTGTTAGCATGAAGGCTGAGAAATAAAAGAACGGTGACAAGATTTGTGTTCAGATACGTTTATTGTATTGACAGGCTTCTCCCGACATCTAAACTCTCTCCAAGCTGACGATTAAGGAGAAAAACCCATGTCAATTTTTGTTGGAAATCTTTCCTATGAAGTAGGTGAACCCGACCTCACAGAGGTATTCGCTGAATACGGAAAAGTAAAACGAGTCTATTTTCCCACCGACCGGGAAACAGGCAAAAAACGCGGTTTTGCATTTGTTGAAATGGAAACTGCGGCTGAAGAAGACAAGGCTATCGAAACCCTCGATGGTGCTGAATGGATGGGTCGCGAAATGAAAGTTAACAAAGCCAAAGAACGTGAACAGCGTCCTTCTGGTGGCGGTGGCTACGGCGGTGGTCGCGGCGGCGGCGGTGGCGGACGTAACCGTTACTAAGATAGTTAATGTTTAGGGGTTGTTAATCTTAGTTGATAACAATCACTACTCCCCTAATTCTTTTCGTTGAGTCGCCTTGTTGCACTAATTTCAGTTAGTAACCCTAACAAGACGACAGCCCCATTTTTCTATTAGTTTATTCAAATAATTTTTCCGTTCTTTCTCTGTTGAGATTAGGAGCGGCTTTTTTTATGGCTATCAACGACAACACTCAGTAAATCAGAAAAAAATAAGAAAAAGTAAGGTTATGACTAGGATTGCCATTATTGGAGCGGGGGTTGTGGGAGCCGCGATCGCCTACGAACTTAGCTTAATCCCAGGGCTAGACATTATTTTATTGGATGAACAAGGACCGAGTGCGGGTTCAACAGGGGGAGCGTTAGGGGTATTGGCAGGAGTCATCAATAGAAAGGGCTGGACACTACGCAAAGCCAGTTTAGAACGCTACGAAACCCTCATTCCTGAGCTAGAATCTCGCACGGGTCAGAGCATTCCCTATAATCGTCAAGGGATTTTATTATTACAATCGACAGAAACAAAAGAAGAACTCAAAAAGTGGAATAAATTACAAAGGGATCGCCAAGACCAAGGTTATCAATTAGAAAGATGGAACTTAGAACAAGTAAGGGAAAAATGTCCTGATCTTGCCCTAGAAAAGATCATTTCTGCTATTTATTCTCCCCAGGATCGACAAGTTCATCCCCGTATTTTAACGGAATCTCTGATCCAGGTTGCCCGTTTAAATGGAGTCGAATGTCAATTTGGGGTAAGTGTAGAGCTATTAACGTCTCAAGTTTTTAAACATAGGGAAAAAGACAACATTCATTTACATCAGATTCAGACTTCCCAGGGAACTATTTCAGTGGATCAAGTAGTGATTAGTGCAGGAATTGGGTCTAGGGGACTCACCCAATCCCTGGGGCAACCGCTCGATATTCGGCCCGTCTTGGGTCAGGCATTACATCTTAAACTGCTTCAACCTTTAAAAAATATTGAGTTTCAACCCATCATTACTAGTCATGATATTCACATTATTCCCTTGGGTTCAGGGGAATACTGGGTCGGAGCTACGATTGAATTTCCTTCTCAGGAGGGTGAAATTTATGCTAGTGCCAGTTTACTTGAAAGGGTTCTTCAACAAGCGATCGCGGTTTTTCCTGCCCTCAATCAAGCTCAAATTCTCCGCTCCTGGTCTGGTAAACGCCCCCGCCCTGAAGCAGAACTGGCTCCTGTTATTCGGGAACTAGAGGGTTATGACAATGTTTTATTAGCAACGGGTCATTATCGGAATGGGGTTTTGTTAGCTCCTGCAACGGCTTTGGTGATTAAGGAGAAACTTCTTTCTCTCCTGACTTGAAATTCTCAACGGACAGAAGATCAAAGAACGCGGTTTCATTAGCAACGATGACATTAATCAACCGTTTCCGCTGTGAGACTAAATGCCCGAATTTCTGTAATTTTAACCTTCACTAATTGACCTTTTAATTGCTCGATATTCCCAGGAAAAAACGTTAAACGATTACCCCTTGTACGTCCCATGACTTGCGTAGGATCTTTTGTATTTTGTTCTTCTACTAAAATTTCTTCAATTCGTCCTAAATAACGCTCTGATCGCTTCATTGCCGTAGTTGAAACGACATGATTTAATCGTTGCAGGCGATCGCTTTTGGCTTCCTCACTCAGTTGATCTTCCCAAAGGGCGGCAGGAGTTCCAGGGCGGGGAGAATAGGCCGCCGTATTGAGTAAATCAAAACCAATTTCTTCGACTAATTGCAAGGTCTTTTCAAATTGTGCTTCCGTTTCCCCAGGAAAACCGACAATCACATCTCCACTAATGGACGCATCGGGCATATAGTTACGAATTTTATCAATAATTTGTCGATATTTCTCAATCGTATAACCCCGTTTCATGGCTTTCAAAATTTCATTATCTCCTGACTGAAAAGGAATATGAAAATGCTCACAAACCTTGGGTAATTCCTGACAAGCTTTGATCAATCTTTCAGTAAAATAACGGGGATGACTCGTCGCAAACCGTAGGCGATCGATGCCCTCCACATCATGGACATAGTAAAGTAAATCCGTCAAAGTATGCAAATGTCGTCCCGTTTCCGTTGATCCACCCAAATCCCGACCGTAGGCATCAATATTCTGACCCAGGAGCGTAATTTCCTTATAACCCTGTTGTCCTAATTGTTCCATTTCTGCCTTAATCGCCCCTGGAGTCCGCGATTGCTCTTCCCCGCGCACATTCGGAACCACACAATAGGTACAACGTTCATTGCAACCATAGATCACATTCACCCAGGCGGTAACACGACTATCTCGACGAGGACTGGTAATATCTTCCATAATATGAACCGCTTCCGTCGCCACCACCTGATTTCCTGCAAATACCTGTTCTAATAAATCTTCCAGTCGATTAGCGTGCTGCGGCCCCATCACTAAATCCAATTCAGGCACGCGGCGCAATAATTGTTCCCCTTCCTGTTGAGCTACACACCCCGCGACAATTAAGGTCAAATTAGGTTCTTGTTGTTTGCGTTTAGCCTGTCTGCCTAAATAAGAATAAACTTTTTGCTCGGCATTATCCCGAATGGTGCAGGTGTTGTAGAGAATTAAATCCGCCTCATTAGGATCGTCTGACCATGCCATTCCCATGTTGTCGAGAATACCCGCCATGCGCTCCGAGTCAGCTTTATTCATCTGACAGCCAAAGGTGGTGATGTGATAACGGCGGTGGGAAGTGGTCATAGGTCGTCTAAGAGAAATAAAGTCCAGCCTTCTATTATAAACCTGTCTTAAAGGCTTGGCTCTTTTTGAGATTGGAAATAAAAATAATCTTCTTGATTTAAGCGCAAATTAAAAGCAGAGAAACAATACAGTAAAGTTAGCCTATCAACTGGACTGGAACTGCTAAAAATTTTGCTGAGGGTGTTAGGTGTTAATCCTGTGTGTTCACTGAGATGTTCTAGGGTATATCGTCGTAAGCCTTGCGTTGATTCAATATTCAGAATCCTATTGGGGTTAATCTGACACCTCGTTGACGGGTTATTTTCTCAGATTGCGATCGCATGATTCACCTCTCGGCAAAACTAATTTTGAGTGACTAGGATAGATTATATACCCAATCGAAAGCAATGGGGGTTTCTTAAAAAAAATTTACTCTCGAAAAATGTATTCTAAGGCACTAATTTTAGAGAAAGAGGCGATCGCGCTTTGAAGTTAAAAGGGTAAAGGGCGATCGCGTTGGATAGCTTGATAGCATTTAAGGTGGGACTTTTTGGGCTGAGTGGAGAATACGGAGAATTTCTATATCATTATTTTTGATTCGATAGATGAGAACGTAGGGTGTATTAATGATCACTAATTCTCTGGTGCTTGCGACTCTTCCCTTCCGTCCCATCAAGGGAAAATCCGCCAATTTTTCAATGCCTGTTTGGATTTTCAGGACAATTTGAATGGCAATTTCTGGATTATTTTGCTGGAGATAGTTGGCAATATTTTCTAGGTTTTGAAATGCCCGTTTTAACCATTTAATTTTCATTCGTCAAGCGTTTAAATAGGTCGTTTACGTCATCTTGACTAACAAAATCTTCGGCTTCGGCTTCGAGTAAAGCTTGTTCTATTTCGGCAATTTGCCATTGATTAATTTGCAAGAAATAGTCAATGGCTTGGTTAAGGATATAGGAGCGATCGCGGTCAAAACCTTGGGCTAGGCGATCGAGGGCAATTCGTTTTTCGCTATCAATACGAAGAGTGATAATTTCTTTACTCATAGTTTTAGGTTGAGTAATACAATAGATTACATTGTATCACGGTATTTTAGGTCAGCAAAATTATAGCGATCGCGGAGAGCAGGCAGTCTGTGTTACGCTAACCTAAACTAGCCGACAGTTGCTCTAAGATAGAATGACAAAAAAGAGATAATGACAATGGTAAACCTGGAGACAATTCAACAAGATATTGCATCTCTTCCCCTGGATGCACAGCAGACTATTCTTGAACTTGTAAATATCCTAAAAAAACGATATTCTCCTAAACAACAGGAAATGAAAGAACAGGCAACACAAGATTGGTCTGACTTTATCTATCGGTTGTGTAGAAGCACAACCAGACCTTTCAAGGTACAAAAGACGATGCTTGATGTATGTTTTTTCGTAAAGCCTTTGAGCAAGAAGCTTTTAGAAATACAAGAAGACACAAACTTGTTCGGAACTAGATGTGTTGTATGTTTGCCACAGTTCCCAAGCACCTCTGACGTTAAATGATGTAGAAGAGCTAGAAGGTAGTATTTAGTGCGATCGCCTTAGAAACATTTTTATCCTGTGCGATCGCCGTCTTCCTTTTAATTAAACTTTAAAACCGCGATCATTTTTGTTGTTGAAAGAGCGATCGCTGTGTTCCCCTAGTGGGCAGAAGATAATCTACAAGCTATCAGTTGAAGCCATGAGTGAAGCAGTTGTAACACTTCTTAGACAGTTCAAACAACTTTCAGCCAGAGAAATATCTAAGTTCCTTGGTTTAATTCAACGATAATAAGTCTCCTTTACTGACTACAACCATTTCTATGCCAAAATATACATTTACTAACTATTTTGAAAATGATGTTTTAACAAAACGCCCTTACCTCAAAAAAGAATGGTGTATTTACGTTATCGAAAATCCTATTCGCTGTGAACCTCAAGGGGAGCATCCCAGTTTGGACATTGAGTAATTATACTCATTTGGTAAAGGCTTGAAATTTAAGACTTCTATGGGTCTTGACATCAGATCATATTTACCAGGTTGCCAAAGTGGGATGCACCCAACCTCAAGAAGATAATCGTTTTCGCTTTTGGGCGCAGATAAAAGAATTTGGCAATCGATACCTGAGAGTCATTACCCTAGAAGATAAGCTGACTATCCACAACGCCTTTCCAGACCGGAGCTTTAGACCATGAAGATTAACTACTACCCAGAAACAGACTCCCTTTATATCCACCTTGCAGACAAATCCAGTGTTGATAGCCAAGAAATTTCAGAAGGAGTCGTTGCCGATTACGATGAATTAGGTAACCTAGTCGGTTTAGACATTGATAATGCCAGCAAAAAAGTACAACTCGGTGAATTTATTATCAATCAACTCCCTCTCGTCCCCCTGAAAGCATCTGCATAAGTTTAAGTAAATTAGGGAGAAATGAAGCGGAGATCACCGTGTTACTCTAGTGGTCAGCAGGTAATCTACGAGCTGTGAGTTGAAGCCATGAGTAAAGCAGTTATAACACTTCTTAGACAGTTCAAAAAACTTTCAGCCAGAGAAAGATCTGAGTTTCTTGCAGCAAGTCTGAGTCCGACTGGAGACTATGGAGGCTGGAGTGATGTGAGGTGGCCCCAATAGGCTGAACAAAAATAGCGGGGAGTAAAGCTCTGAAGTTAACGGACTCCCTAACTAAAAACGTTCTCTCAAGTCAAATTCAAACTTTGACCGTAGGCTTGCTCTGCCGTTTAATATTCTAAGGCTTGATAGAAACGTTCTGGATTATAGAAATAAAACCATTTCTTCACCTCTTCTGTCAAGTCTTTTGCATCCTCAAAAGAGTAAATATAAATTAATTCGTATTTCAAAGAACGCCACAATCTTTCAATAAAAATATTATCATAACAACGTCCTCTTCCATCCATGCTGATGTTGATGTTTTCTTGTTTTAGGCATCCCGTAAATTCCTTTAGAACAGTGATAAATGGCTCTGCTGACCTTAATATTGTCATCAGGTAACGTCAAAAGACGATGAAAATGATCAGGCAACAAAAGTATTCATTTTAAAAGGATAACTTTCACGAACCTTTAAAATTTCCTCTCTCAAAGCCTTACATCCCAAATCATCACACAATGCGATCGCCGATCTGGTAATACGATTCAATTCAATAGCACGACACCCCTTCAATTTACTCATTAAATTATGACTAAGCCACCCCAAAGTTTGATAGGGATCTATCACTAGAATTTTTTGATGTTTTTGTCTCCGATTTTTATACATTCTCATACTAAAAAAAATTTAGAGAATAAAAATTTGATAAAAAATGGGAGTTAGTAAAGCATTTTTTTTAACAAAATAATAAACAAAAGATTACCAATCAAGAATTTCTGGGAATTCTTCAATTAATGAATAAATGCTCGGAATATTTTTATATTGATTTTTCATTTCTTGCCAGACAGTAGGATAACTCATTTTTTTGAAAGCGTTGATCAGTTGTTGTCTTTTTGCCTTTGATTTTTCTTGTTGATATTCTATCAGTCTAGCTCGATAATTTAATGCCCCTTGCTCTCGTCCTCTGCATAAATAGTCCCGATCATTAAGATCTAAAATAGCAATTGTATATTTAGCTCTTTGATAGTCAATGCTATCTTCTGAAAGATGATAACGAGGTTGGAAAAAAAATGTGCCGTCCAAATCATCTCCTAAATCTAATTCGAGAAGATCCAAAGGGTTTTCAATACGCGGATTAATAAAAACATCCTTTCCTACGGGAGGTGGCACAATGAGATCATTCTTTTTTCTCGTAATAGGTTGAATTTTATTCCCGACGATAACGGCATAATGATTATTCTTTTTGGGATTGCATAAACCACAGGAATAGAGATAATTGTCCCAGACAAATACTAGTTCTGGATACAACGATTTAGGACAAATATGTTCAACTTCATCAGCGCAAGAATCTTCACAATAGCAACAACGCCTATTGCCTGAACACATTGTCTCTAAAGTTGCACGAATATTTTTAAATGTTGCCGTTCTAGTCCGATTTTCATACTTTATTTTTGCTTGTGTTACTTTCTCTGAGTAGGATGGAAGCGCGTTAAAATATTGCTGAATTAAGGAATGAAAATAAAAACTCAACAGCCTGAAATAGTCGCTATTTAATAGTTTATAGAGTGCTAATAAATATAATTCATCCCCAAAATCAGCACAGCTCGTGTTAATTTCTTTTTGCCATTTATCTAGGTAATTTTGCCATTTTTTATCTAAGTGTATTTCTGGTAATTGAAGCATTTTTAGAATTAATTAGAAATATCTGGATTACTGGGCATCATTGCTTTCAACTTTTGTCTTTCTTCCTCTTCTGTTACCGTGAGACGTTTATGCTTTGCTTTTTGATTTAATTTGGCAAGTCGCGCTAAATTTTGTTTTGATTTTTCCGAGCGAGTAATACCTTCACCAAAAACTTCTGTTCCGTAGGCATCTAATACATTGCCATAAACTAATCGGTCTAACATTTGTCCTGTAATCATTTCTCCCTGTTCATCACTCCCAGGTTGAGGCAAACGATAAACAGTTCCTACACTTGCCGCCTGACAAATGAGAGGGCTATGGGTGGTGACAATAAATTGAATTTTAGGAAAATGTTCACGGAACCAAATACCAATTCGTCGTTGCCAAGTGGGGTGAAGATGAACATCAATTTCATCAATCAAAACAACACCAGGGGCGATAATTTTAGTCGGATCATTAGGATCAAAAACCTGATCAAAACCATAAACTCGAACCAGTTGGCGAATCAAATCAAAAGTCATGCTTAAAATGGAGCGATAACCATCACTCAGTTCCTCTACTGGTAATTCACAACCATTACCATCAATAAAGGTTACACCATCGGAAGAAATATCCTTAATGCGAGCATTAAACGGAAGAAAATTACTTTGATTAACAAACTCAATAATGGAATTTAATAAATTGCCTTCTTCTTTCTTTTCAAGCTGTTTAAATCTTAATTGCTGAAGCCAATCTAAACATTCGGTAAGGGCAACTTTTTCGCCAAAAATTGAGAGATGAGCCGTTAATCTAGGATAAGATTTAAATGAATCTTGCTGTTCTTTATCACCGCCAGTAAATCGTCTAAATGGGCCGTAGGAACAGGAAAATAGTCCTTTACTTCTACTTAAAACCATGACACTTGAGTGGAAACCTTCTGGGAAAGTCTGAGATATCCAAACAACTTCTGTATCCAATCTTTGCCATCGTGCTTCCGTCCGAAAGAAGGGCTTGATTTCAATTTCAGATTGTTTCATTTCAGTCAAGTCAAAATATTTATCATTCCATGAAAATTCATCAATTATTTCATTATGTAAAATATCAACAAAAACACGGCCTACGGGACTATTTTTTCTTAACCATTGATTCCAATTTTCCCGAATTTTCTCTATTTCTTCAAAAACTAAAACGAACGATATGGCTTTTAAAAATGTAGATTTACCTGAACCGTTATCCCCAATAATGACGTGCCAGCCAGGACACTGATCTTCCTCAATTTCCCATATTAAGGATTTGAGCGATCGCACATTATTAATTGCAACTCTTTTAATATACATAAATTTTATATCGGTTGTTTTATATTAAAAAGTGATGAATGCTATTAAAATTTCTCTTATTCGTAACTGTCAGCGATCGCGACTTAGTAATTCTTAAGGGAGATGAGAACAACATCAAATGCTAGAGTACAACGGCTTCAAAATTAGGAGTTGGCAAACCATCTTCTTCAAGTAAAAGCTCTAGAATCTCTTGCCCATTTTTAGCCGCTTCTTCGTAGGTATCTCCATGAGTACGAAATTTCTGCTCTGGAAAATCGGGCAAATGAACTAAATAACAATCATCTTCATCTGACCAAACAATCACCATCGGATAACGTTGCGTTGTCATGTTTTTAATCCTCTTCAGTAACAATTTTTACCGCTTCCATGATTTCTTTCTCTTGGTAGGGTTTAGCGTCATTACTATCTTTACCAGAAAGAGTAATACGACCAGGATAACGGGGATGTAACCATTTTGTATGGCTTCCTTTTCCAGAATATTGAGAAAAGCCAACTTTTTTAATATAGTCTTTAGCTCGCGGATTTTTTTAGGCATTTTTTATCCAGATTATTCTCGAACACCTAAATTTAAAAAAGCAGTTGCTCGACGAATATTATTGACATTTCCCTCACTCGTAATCGTCAGCGATCGCAGGTTTTTAAAAAGAGGCTTAACCGTTAATTCCAGAACTCGAATAAGGGGAAACTGTTGTTCTAAAAGCGGTTGACTATTATTCCAATCTAGATAAAAATAACCGTTATTTTCTGTGGGTAAAGCACTAATCGCCTGCTGGAATTTTGTACTAGCCACTAAAGGATCTTGATTAGCCGATAAAACTTGAGACATTGCTTCTAAAGAAGTTGTTAAAATTGCGTAATTACCCATCTGTAAATGCGCCCCTTTTACCTCCGCTTCTAGACGAGTGATCTTGTTATTAGATGAGGTTTTTAACTTAGTCCAGGCGGTCACCGATTGATCGGCAACGGTTAATTTATCCACACTATAATTTTGATTTTTAGCTAAGTCGTCTAAATGGATCAAGGCATTTTCTATTTCTGTTGGATCTACACTTTCTGTAACAAAAACCCATTCTGATTTCCCACCATTAACACTATTAATCAGAGCTAAACTGTAATCTCCTTTTACCCAACTAAAAATATCTTGAGATAAATCTAAATTCCAAGGAGTTTGTACACTTTCAATGGTGCGATAAATCAATTGTTGAAGCGGGCTATCGGTTTCTAATCCTGTTTCGACCTGTTGCCAAAATTGATTGAGATTGGTTCCCGCCGCCGTCAATAGGGCATTACTGGGAATATAAGCCAAAGTCTGTACGGGTTGGGATAGCAAGGGTAAGGGATTTTCCTGCTCCTTCACCCCAATCAGGGCCGTTTTGGCGACTAAACCTTCAGATTTGAGAGAGAGAGCAACGGTGAGGGTTTGGGTAATATCGGGCTTTTCCGGAACGGCTAAATGGCTTAACCAGGCGGAAAGTTCAGGAAAATTTGCGTAAAAAATACCAATTCTCGGTTCTTCAATGGTTTTCAATGCGTCCTGGTAGGCGATCGCGTTATACAAATTAAGATCGGGAGCTTGGACACTGCTGAGGGCTTCTCGTAAAACCTTGGGATGATTCGCAAAAAGGACGTAGTTGCCGACAACGGTACTCGCAAAAAGATTACTATTGGCAGTGGGTTGTAAGGAGCGTTTATAGGTAATATTTGCTCCCTGATAGGTATCAAACACTAAATCATAATTCCCCGCGATCGCCGATTCAGAATAGGACAATTGCAAAAATTCTTTGCTCAGTTCGGGGTCTTTCGTTTGTACGACTAAAAGATAGCCTGGTTGGATGCCGTTTTGGGTCGAGTGGTCATAATCGAGGGAAGTTATTGCCAGGGTAGTCTCTTCTCCTAACCAGGGTTTGACTTCTTTTTGGTAATTTAACCCTGTTTTAGCCAATAAACTTTGCTCTAGTTCCTCTAGCTCCTGATGCGATCGCTTGCGCTTGGCGGGAGAAGCAATCAATTGACTAAAGGCCTCCAAACGGTTGGGATTGACTAAAAGAGAAACCATGATGGGGGATTGTTTGGGGATAAACGCCGCTGCCGTTGGTTCGCCCATAATTCCCCCTTTGAGTAGGGTTAGGGGACTCGTGGACAAAACCCAATATAGTCCACCCCCCGCGATCGAGAGTAGCACGGTCACAATGATGGCGAGGGTGAGGAAAAAGGTGCGGGGTTTCATAACAATCCAATCGTCCCGATTCAGTGATGTATAAACTATTATCAGGGTGAGGTGGCCCGTTTGAGGCTAAGGCATAAGAGTTTTTTCTATTCCCAGGGATCAATTTGGAAATTGATCAACGAAAGCTTTTACCAAGAGGAACGCTTTTCAGGAGGCAATAAACCCTGATTTTTGCCTGGCAATTTACTGCTCGAATCCTGTTTGATAACGAATCCACTGTAGGCGTTAAGACCATGTTCGCTCAAATCTAGACCTTTGAATTCGGATTCAACGGAGACTCGCAGACCAACAACCACTTGAATCAAAATCCAGGCTAACCAACTGAGTAGAACCGTGATAAAACTGACGGAGGTTATGCCTAACAGTTGAATAAAGACCTGTTTGAGGGCATCTAAGCCGCCACCGAGCAAGAGACCCTTGACGGGGCCAACTTCGTAGAGGGAAAAACTATTGTTGATAGAAACTTCTGGCCCGATCGCGAATAAGGCAACGGCCAAGGTTCCCCAAATGCCACAGACTAGATGGACGGAAATTACGCCAACAGGATCATCAATGCGGAGACGGTCAAAGAAATCAACGGCAAAAACCACCAGGGTTCCTGCGATCGCGCCAATCACTGCCGCCCAACCCAGATCCACAAAGCGACAAGCTGCCGTAATCGCCACTAATCCCCCCAGAAAACCATTGATCATCACGGATAAATCAGGTTTGCCAAAATAAAACCAAGCCGTGAGCATGGCCGCCAAGCCTCCAATCGCCGCCGCCAGATTTGTTACCAGCAGGATATGGCTAATAATTAAGGGACTAGCCGCCATTAAAGCCCCTGTATTAAAACCAAACCACCCTAACCACAAGACAAGACCACCCAGGGTCGCCAGGGGTAAATTATGGGCAGGCAAGGCAAAGGATTCTCCTCCTTGATATTTCCCTAAACGGGGGCCAAGTAAAACCGCTCCCACGAAAGCCGCCCATCCGCCGACGGAATGAACCACCGTTGATCCCGCAAAATCCCAAAAACCTAATTGGGCCAGCCAACCATCTCCCCAGATCCAATGGCCTGGGATGGGATAAATAATCCCCACAAACAAAAGACAAAAGAGAAAAAAGGCAAAAAACTGAATGCGCTCTGCCACTGCCCCCGCCACGATCGCGATCGCTGTCCCTGCCAAAACCAATTGAAAGAAGAATTTAACTTGAAGGGGAACACTGGCCCAACTCAAAGAACGAAAAACCCCTTCATAAATCGAACCCGTATTCGGGCTATTATCGGCTCCCTGCATCAAGAAACCGTTCATGCCAAAAAAGGGATTTCCATCGCCAAACATCAGACCAAAGCCTACTAACCAAAAAATCAAGCTAGTGAGGGAAAAGGCAATCAAGTTTTGGCAGAGGAGATTAACCGCATTTTTTTGGCGACAAAATCCCGCTTCGAGCAAAGAAAATCCTATAATCATCAGAAATACCAGGCAACTGGCAAAAATGACCCAGGCTGTATCCAAAGAAACTTGTAAAGTTTGTTGAAATTGAATAACGTTATTACCACTCAACGATTGAGCCATTGCCCCGCCCGCCCATACCATCACAATGGCGATCGCCAGAATTAGGGGGAGTTGCCAACGGGGAGCAAAATAACGGGAATAACGTCGAGAATAAAATCGCTTGAGTTGTTTCATCAGTAACAGACTTTTCGAGGTAACCTTAGATAATAAATTAACTCAATTATTGATTGATATTCGAGGATGAAATTGCTATCACCAATAAAACCGCCTATTTATAACCTTCTCAGTCTAGGTGAGCGAGGGGTTGGAAAAACAGTTTTCCTTGTGGGCAGCTATGCCGAGTTGAATAGCGTATCTGACATCGATCCCGATTTAGCACCTAATTTGGCTCCTTCTCTCTGGTTTGAATGTCAATATAATCCTGAAAAGGAATTATTGGAGAGCATCCTTAATTATGTCTCTCAAACGGGACATTATCCCCCGCCGACCCTAAAGATTACTGATTTCCATTTTGCCTTTAAGCAACGGAAACGCTGGGGAGTCAAAAGTTTATGTTATTTCCGATGGTGGGACATTCCAGGGGAATATTGTAATTTTGAGAATCCTTATTATCAAACGATGGTTTTGAATTCCCATAGTTGTTGTGTTTTCATTAATGCTGACCGTCTAGTTCATGATGCGTCCTATGTCCAAAGTTTGGAAACTATCACCAAACAAGTCGTTTCCCTAGCACGTCTGATTGACCGAACCGCGATTCCCTACGCCTTTGCCTTAATTTTTACCCAATGTGATCAACTGCCGCCTGGGGCGATCGGGCAACTCCAAATCGAAGAAAAAATTCAAGGACTAGTGACAGCCCTGGAGTCTGTATCGGCAAAATATCAACGCTTTTATACGGGTATCCCCATCGTTGAAAGAGACGGTGTCTTTAAACTTCAATCTAATGGCGTTTCCTCGGCTTTTCTTTGGTTGGTCGCAGAACTCTATAAGAAAAAATCCTTTGGCGTTGATAAATCCCTGGAAGCGAGTCTTCAGGACAAAACCGATTCCCAAAAACTTTTACCCACTTTTTCTCCGAAACTGTTATGGGGCTTGGGGGGTATCGCGGCTTTAATCATTCTGGGGCTAGGTTGGAATTTCTTTTTGAAACAACCGAATTCAACCCCGACTCCTACCGCCTCCAGCGCTGGAAATACCGATCAACAGGTCGAAAAATACGAAAAACTCCTCAAAGAAAATCCCCAAAACATGGATGCTTTGGTTGCCTTAGCCAATTTATACCTAGAGCAAGGCGAATTAGAAAAAGCCATTCCTGTGTTAGAAAAAATTGCGGTCATACAACCCAATAATTTAGATTGGCAATTTAATTTGGCTAAACTCTATGAACTATCGGATCAAACGAATAAAGCAGAGAAAATTTATGACCAGATGTTAAGCAAAAATCCCAAGGAATTTAAAGCCCTCGTCGGAAAAGCCATGCTACGTCAGGCAAAGGGAGATTTTCAAACAGCAAATTCACTCTTTAAAATTGCAGAAGATGTTGCTCCTTCTCCTGATCTGAAGAAAAAAATTCGGGAATTATCCCAATCGAAACCTAAATAAATTGTCCATTCAGTTAGAGAACGAAAATCAAAAAAATTAGAATTAACTTTTTTAATAACAATGATCCCCACTCTCCGTTTTTATTTACTACTGGTTTTAGGGGTCGCGATCGCGGTTTTAGTAGCCGTATTTTTTTCCCAGGCAATGGGCTTGGGAATCATGATTTTATATGATGTTTTATTACTAATTTTAGGAATAATAGATAGCTATCGAGGAAAAAACTATCGCATTGAAGTGACGCGATCGCCCCTCGCTCGTTTATCCATTGGTCGGGATAATGTAGTAGAATTAACCTTGAAAAATCAGGACTACCCCGCAAAAATCTGGCTTAGAGACGATTATCCTACTATTTTTTCCGTTTCTGAAACTGAATTAAGGGCGACTCTTTCTCCTCACAGTGAGCAAACCCTGACCTATACCGTCAAACCCCAGCAACGCGGTGAGTACCAATGGGGAAATCTTCATCTTCGTCAATTGGGACGATGGGCCCTGGTCTGGCAAAGCTGGACAGTTCCCGCCCTTCAATCCGTTGCGGTATATCCTGATTTATTGTCCCTGCGATCGCTGTCGATTCGGTTAGCCTTAGAAAATACGGGTTCTATGCGCCAGGCAAGAAGATTGGGACTCGGAACAGAATTTGCAGAATTACGGGAATATCAACAGGGAGATGACCTGCGTTATATCGACTGGAAAGCTACTGCTCGCCGTCAACGTCCCTTGGTGCGGGTACTAGAGCCAGAGCGGGAGCAGACGGTGATGATTCTCCTAGACCGAGGACGTTTGATGACCGCCCAGGTAAAGGGATTAAAACGCTTTGATTGGGGTTTAAATACAGCTCTCTCTTTGGCTTTAACCGCTCTCCATCGGGGCGATCGCGTGGGATTTGGGGTTTTTGACCGAGATATTACCACTTGGATTGCGCCTGAGCGGGGTCAACAACATTTATCCAAATTAATTGAGAGTTTAACGCCTATCCAGCCTGTTTTATTGGAACCCGACTATATGGGAGCCGTTTCAAAAATTGTCAGCCAGCAAACTCGTCGCGCTTTGATTGTTCTCATTACCGATATTGTCGATCAGACCGCTTCTGCGGAATTATTAGCGGCCATGAGCCGCCTCATTCCCCGTTATCTGCCTTTTTGTATCGCCCTGCGTGATCCCCAAATGGATAGCATTGCAGAAACCTCTGATACCTTAATGCTTCCTAATTCCAATTCAATGCTGAGTGTTGCCTATAGCCGTGCCGTTGCGATCGATTTAATGGCCCAACGCCAAGCTGTTTTTGCCCGCCTCAAACAACAGGGAGTTTTGGTTTTAGATGCTCCTGTCCATCTGATGAGTAATCAGTTAGTCGAACGGTATTTACAGTTGAAAGCTAAAAATTTACTTTAAATTCGGCGATCGCACCTCAAAAAAAAGCCAGAAGGATCAATAAACCTAAAATTTTAGAGATTATACGGATTTAAAACCCAAATTTTTCTGTTAGAGTTAAATCAAAAACGTAAACTATAAACCTGTAGATAGGCATAGAGAGGGGAAAAAAAATGTTTAAATTATTCCAAAAATTATTAACAGTCGGCATTATCGGGGGAATAATTTTTGTCGGAATTGGAGATCAATTTTTACCTAAACCCCTAAGCACCTATAGTTTAAATACCCGTAATATGATTAATGCAAAATTAATTACCCTAATGCCCAAACCCAAACCCAAAGTACAACGCTTGACCGAAGAACGCGAAAAACAAATTGAGAATTTTAAATAAGTAGGGGTTTGGTTCCCAAATCCTTAGATTGGATGACTGAGAGACTAAGCCCCTACATTGCATTAAGAACCTATAGTTTTTTATACCAATTTAATTTGATTACAGAGCTTTGTCGTTAAATCTCTTACAAAATAAGGACATAATATATTATGTCCCTACAAAAATTTGTCTGTTATCGCTTGGGATAAAATTGCCCTTAATCCATAGGATCTATTTATCCTTGAGCCAGCTAAACATTGCTCTTAGATCTTTCCCAACTTCTTCAATGAGTTCTTCCGATTCCCGACGACGCATGGCGATAAAACCTGGTTTACCTGCTTGGTTTTCGAGAACAAATTCCCTGGCAAACTGACCTGTTTGAATTTCTCGGAGAATTTGACGCATTTCTTCGCGGGTTTCTTCGGTGACAATGCGGGGGCCACGGGTTAGGTCGCCATATTCTGCCGTATTAGAGATACTATCGCGCATTTTAGCAAGTCCGCCTTCTACAATCAGATCAACAATTAATTTGACTTCATGTAAACATTCAAAATAGGCCAATTCAGGTTGATAACCTGCTTCTACCAGAGTGTCGAATCCTGCCTTAATGAGGGCCGTTAAGCCGCCACACAGTACCACCTGTTCCCCAAAGAGGTCGGTTTCCGTTTCTTCTCGAAAAGTGGTTTCCAAGATCCCTGCACGGGTTCCCCCAATGCCTTTGGCGTAGGCCATGGCGCGATCGCGGGCTTGACCACTGGCATCTTGATAAATAGCAAATAAAGCGGGAACGCCTTCACCTTGTTCGTAGGTACGTCTAACCAAATGGCCAGGCCCCTTGGGAGCAACCATCACGACATCCACAAACGCGGGGGGAAGGATTTGTCCAAAATTGATATTAAACCCGTGAGCAAACAACAGAACGTTGCCTTCAGTTAAATTAGGTTCAATTTCTTCTTTATAGATAGTTTTCTGGACTTCATCGGGTAACAAAATCATAATCCAGTCAGCGACTTTAGAGGCTTCAGCCACCGAAAGCACTTTTAAGCCAGACTCTTCTGCTTTTTTCGCTGATTTACTGCCTGCATAAAGTCCGACAACGACATTAACGCCGCTTTCTTTAAGATTCAGGGCGTGGGCATGACCCTGGGAACCGTAACCAATAATCGCAACTGTTTTACCTGCCAATAGGTCTAAATTGGCATCTTGATCATAATACATCCGAGCCATGAGGCTGTCTCCTTCCGTGCAACTGTTTTATCTGATGCAATTTATTTCTGCAAACTCTCTATTGTATCAGGTTTGGCTAATCTTCTCATCAAGCAAATTGCTGTTTACCCAAGAAAAAAGGCGATCGCCTCTTGACCGATTAAAAAACGAGAGAAGAAAGCGATCACATTTTTCAATGGACAATTGACAATGGATAATTATTCACTATCCATTATCAACTATCAATTAATCGGCAATCGCTTTTTTACTTAACGATAAGGGGCGATCGCATTTTTATTTTCACAGTTAAGAAGCAATTAATTATCGAAAATCACCCCTCCACTGTAGGGACTTAACACTGTTAAATCCTTTAATACCAATGAAACAAGGACATAACATATTATGTCCCTACCGAAATACAAAAAAAGAAGAGGTGATCACTTTTTTACTTAACGGTAAGGGGCGATCGCATTTTCAATGGACAATTATTAATTATCAGGCGATCGCATATTGTTAAAATAGAATAAGTTATTCCTAACTACAAGTCAAACCCATGACCCAAATTTACTGCCCGCCCCTCAACCTGCCATCAACCCTAAAACTGACTATCAGTCATGAGCAGTTTGTTCAGTTAGCCTGGGTCAATCAAAACTTACAACTAGAAAGAACCGCCACAGGAGAACTAATTGTCATGCCGCCGACAGGAAGTGACACAGGCAACAAAAACGCAGATATTTTAGGACAACTGTGGTTATGGAACCGACAAACTCAACTGGGTCAAATTTTTGATTCTTCGAGTGGCTTTCATTTGCCCAATGGAGCAGATCGCTCTCCCGATGTTTCTTGGATAGGTCAAGATCGCTGGGATACACTGACACTAGAAGAAAAATCTGGATTCGCGCCCCTATGTCCTGATTTTGTCTTAGAACTACGGTCTAAACATGACTCCCTCGAATCGTTACAACAAAAGATGCAAGAATATCAAGAAAATGGGGCGAAATTAGGTTGGCTAATTGATCGAAACCGTAAAAAGGTGGAAATTTACAGACCAAAGAAATCCGTTGAAGTACAAAATTCTCCTAACAGTTTATCTGGCGAAGACATTTTACCTGGTTTTACCTTAGATTTAAGCGAAATATGGAACTGAATCAAGAGATCAGCAATAAGCGGCAAAAGCTTGCCCCCGTAAAATAGAGTTGAGGGTAGCAATCTCGGTTTTAATTATCAATTAATCGGCGATCGCATTGTAACAAGATAAAATTGTCAATAGAAAAATTCTTGCTGTAAATTTTTCGTTGATTACGTCTCATGCGATCGCGAAAGTCTTATCGTACTGTTTCACAGCATAATCTATCAACGAATTATTTATAGGTAGTAATTATTTTTCAGGGGTAATAGTCGCTTTTTGAAAAAGCCAAACATCATCCCTTTGATAAATATTTTTAAAGTCAGGATTATTCTTTAATTGATTGACTAAATTCTTAACGGTTTCCTCCGAATTTTCCCAGCCAGGATGACGCTTATTCAATAAAATATAGGTAAAATTTTGGAGATCAATTGGTTCAGCATCTTTGATCGCTAATTTAACCTTAACTCGTTGACTTAAATGGGGCGTGATGGTGGGAGAAGTTAATAAACTCTCTTGGGTTTTAACCAGATGAATAGATTCGTGCATGGCGGCTAAATTATCCCAGTTTTCCCAATATCTCCCAAAGAAATAACCATACTTACTGAGGGCTAAAAAAGTAATCAATGCCCAAATAATAATCACCTTGGGACTTTTGATCCAGCCTTTATGATTCGCTAAACTAGTAATAACGGCTAATAATAAAAACGGTAAAATAGTTAGGGAATATTGATGGGTTAAATCTTTTTGAGGAGAATAATCCGTTAATAAATTTAAGAATAATGCGGGTAAAGCAGGAATAAGGGGCGTTAAATGTTGTAAGGATAATCCCCAAATAAGAGGACTCACTAATAGCATTAGATAGCCTAAGTTTTCTAAAGTAAATATATGACTTAATAAAATGTTAGGCTTAAAAATTAAATTTTGAATAATTTCTGCTACTGAATTACCCAAAAAACTATAACGACCGACAGCCGCCACTTCTCCACCACTAAAGTGGGGAATAATAATTTTAGTCGTGATGATAAACCAAGTAATTCCTAATACAAGCGCAATAAAACCTTCAATTTTTCTTTTCTCCCAAATGATTAACCAAAATCCCATTACAGCAACCGTTAAAGATAATACAGCTTTGCAACTTAAAATAATCAAAATAGCGAAAATAAATCCCCAAAAATTTTTGATTCTCGCCATATAAATCGCCCAAAGTAAAGTCGGTAGGGCAATGACTTCAGGATGAAAATCAAAAAGATTGAGGTTAAATATCATGGGATAGAGTAAATAAGCCACCGCGATCGCCAGACATTGATCGGGCTTTAATCCTGCTTCTTTAGCGAGTAACCAAGTCGGCCATGCTCCCAAACTCAAAGCGATCGCCTGAATTAAAAATAACCAATAAACGCTCGGATAAAGTTTATAAAAAAGAGCCAGGGGATAGAGAATAAAAGCGGCATGATCTCCTAATATGTGAAAATCTTGAAAAGAAACAATAGGATTTTTTCCTTGACTAATTAAATAAATCGCTTGGTCAAACCATCCCAAATCTAGGGCGTTAGATTGAAATAAAAGATGTCTGATGATGCTACTTATTAAAAAAATAATAGTGGCAATGCCCATAATTCCTAACAGTTTAGGAGGAGGTAATTGAAGTTTATTAATCATGTAAAATATTTAATTCTCATATTAAGACTCATTTTGTAGTAACCAAAATCCTGTATAGGTCATGCCTGAATCATCGGGTTGTACTAATAAAAAATGTAAGTTCTGACTCTCTTTTTTTCGAGTTTCAAAGATTTTTGCATTGTTGGTTGTTTCTTGATCTTTAAAGGTTAATAAAACCCAGCGATCGCTTAAGCCTGATTCTAGAATTAAACCACCTGCTTGCTCTACATCGGTGGGAATATAATGCAAACTAACGGGATTAATCGAGTCTAACCACTGAGCTAAATAGCGGGATTGTCGCCCGCCATAGATGATGATCCCCGAAATAGGACGATTAGATGCAATACCTAAATTAATGGGCCATCGCGTTTCAGGTAGCTGTAAATAGGGAATGGGGCGATCGCGGAAAAAATCGACAATATCCCCTGCGGGAAGGGTTGCAAAACGCCATTGTTCTCCCCAGAGATTTTCAGGTAGGGGTAAGGGGGGCGGCTGGTCTAATTTGAGAGAATTTTGCCAATCGGGATGACGTTGGGTTAATATTTTTTTGAGGGCTGACGTTTGGCGAGTTGCTTCTATGGGGATATTTAATTCTTTACTTGCTAGGGTTAATAAATTGAGGGATTGGAGACGAAATACTTGGATTTTTTCAGGTTTTTCTTTGGTGATTAATGGTAATAATTGGTTGACAAGCCAGGCACTATTCACTTGGGACTGTAAACAGTTTTCCTGAACGATGATTTTTCCTTTTTGATCACAAATTAATAATTCCCAGTCAATATTTTTCTCCGTATTAGAAGATGGATATTTATAAAAATCGGCTTGCCAAATAGTCATAGATTAAATTAACAAAATAACGCTAAAATAGACAAATAAAATCAGGATATTTGAATTTCAATGAGTAATCAAACGGTCTCGGATGAGTGGTTAGAAGTTGGCACAATTGTATCACCCCAAGGATTGCAAGGAGAAGTTAAGGTGCTGTCTCTCTCCGATTTTCCTGAACGCTTCATCAAAAAGGGGGAACGTTGGCTGCGATCGCCTAAAGGGGAAACCCCCCAACTGGTGAATTTAAAATATGGACGAAATATTCCAGGGAAAAATCTTTATATTGTCAAGCTAGCAGAGATCAACAGTCGAGAACAAGCGGAAGCTTTAAAAAATTACAAGTTACTGGTTCCCATTGGCGATCGCGTTCCCCTTGCCAAGGATGAATATCATGTTGCGGATTTGATTGATTTGGAAGTTTATCTTCAGGAAACAGGGGAATTGGTGGGATACGTCAGAGATATTTTTTCGACGGGTCATGACTTATTAGAAGTTGAATTAATCCCCCAATTAATCCCTGAAATCCTATCAGAAACACTGCTTGAAACACTGCCTGAAACAGAGGAGGCGATCGCGGAGACGGAACAAGTTGCTCAGAAGAAACCCAAAACGATTTTAATTCCTTTCGTGATGACAATTGTACCGATTGTAGATATTGCTAATAAACGAATTGAAATTACTCCACCCCCAGGTTTGTTGGATTTGTAATAGGGATATCCTGCCTAAGTTGTCGGGGAGCCAATCATCAAAACAGAGACAAAAAAAGAGCAGATTGACAACCTCTATCGCGAGGCGAAACTCTATACAACTGAAGGTAGATAAGCTATGGATTTTTTTGTCCCTTAGTCAATTAGCTGGCTTGCAGAATAACGGCACATTCTACGTGGGCAGTTTGGGGGAAAAAGTCGGCTCCTTGTACCCAAGTAAGCTGATATCCTCCTTCTTGACAAAGAATTTTTAAATCCCTGGCGAGGGTCGCGGGTTGGCAACTAATATAAAGCAGGGTTTTGGGTCTGGTGGCACAGAGGGTGTCGATAACGCGGCGATCGCAACCTTTGCGGGGCGGATCTAAAATTACCATGTCAGTCTGTTGGGTTAGCCCAGGTAAGACGTTTTCGACTTTGCCTGCCAAAAATTGGACATTTTCAATGTGATTAATCTCGGCGTTTTCCCTGGCCTGTTGAACGGCGGATTTGTTAGATTCGATCGCGATCGCGGCTTCCACTTTTTGGGCCAGGGGAAGGGTAAACGTCCCCACACCAGAGTAGGCATCAATAATCTGTTCCCATCCCTGTAGATTTAACTGCTGGAGAATTTTTTCCAATAGGAGTTCGGCCGCTTCGGTATTTACCTGAAAAAACGTATCCGAGCGCAAATTGAACTGTAATCCTGCAAAAATCTCTCGGCAATAAGGCATCCCCGCAATTAATTGGGTTTCTGTGCCTAAAATCAGGTTAGTCGGATTGGGTTGATGATTGAGTGTAACGCCGACGAGATGGGGATAGCGGTCTAACCAAACTTGGGCCTGTTCCTCAATGCCGGGCAAGTTAGGATTGGCACTGACTAAGGTTAATAAAATTTCTCCCGTCCGTCGCCCAATACGCAGAGCCAGATGGCGGAGTTTGCCTTGGCGTTCGGTTTCATCGTAAATTGACCAGCCCTGGGTTTGAATATCCTGTTTAACTTCAGCCAGTAAGGGATTAAGACGCGGATCTTGAACGGGACATTGATTCAGGTTAATGATTTTATGGCTTTGGGGACGGTAATAACCTGCCTGGACTTGTCCTTCACTGGAGCGGGCCAGGGGATAGGTCGATTTATTACGATATTCAAAGATTTGAGTGGTCGCTAATAAGGGAGCGATGGGAATTTCGGAGAATTGCCCAATTCTTTCTAGGGCATCAATGATTTGCTGTTGTTTGCTGTCGCGTTGAAAGGTCTCATCAATATGTTGCCACTGACAACCCCCACATTTATCGGCGACAATACAGGGCGGGCGGACTCGATGGGCAGAAGGACTAATAATTTCTTGAAGTTGTCCCTGGGCGTATTGTTGTTTAACCCGCACTAATCTCACTAAAACGCGATCGCCTGTCACGGTATCGGGAACAAAAACCACACGCTCTTGAAAACGCCCTAAGCCTTCACCGCTATTACTTAAGCCTGTAATCTCTAGTTCAACTAAACTGCCTTGTTGCCAATTCGGATCTGTCATTATTGTTAGAATTAAATATGCCTGAGAGGTTTTTGGTCGTTTTTTACTTCTACCGAAAAGGCCCTCGTTCATTATAGGATTTTCTTAGGATATATGGCTTATTTATACTCAGTTGGAATGCAAAAACGCGATCGCCTAGAAAAAATCGGAAAAGGGGAAGCCACCTCGAAACATTATCCAAGTTAGCGTTAGGATAAAACTAACAACAACGCAATTATGCTTAACCGAGGTTAACAATGACAACAACAATGGCACTAACCCTAGAAAATGTTGAAACCGTTTTGGACGAAATGCGCCCTTATTTAATGGCTGATGGTGGCAATGTGGAAGTCGTGGAGTTAGACGGCCCTATCGTTAAAGTTCGGTTACAAGGAGCTTGCGGTTCCTGTCCGAGTTCTACCATGACCCTAAAAATGGGTCTGGAACGTAAATTAAGAGAAATGATCCCTGAAATTGCTGAAGTTGAACAGGTTCTTTAAGTATCTGAGTTTTGGTTCTTAGAAGAATGGGTAGCCAGGATGATTAAGTCTTGGCTATTTTTTTCGTAAAAATTAGGATCAAAAATAGTCTTTTTATCAGTAATATATTTTTTTAGTCGGGAATATTTTGTTTTGTCTAGGATTTTGTTTATTGAATCTGACTATCGTCTGAAAGAACAAAATGATCAACCCAACATTGAACAACAAATTTTTCCATCCCTTCAGGAATAACTGCTTGATTCCAGTTTTTTCCTGCAAATGTGACTAAATCCTCTTCATTAGCCCAAGTAGTTATTAATAAGTAATCATCAGGTGTCCACTGGGTAGGTTTTCCCACGACAAAAGAAATTAGTCCCTTTTGGGCTTGGACGTAGGGAATAGAGATTTCTTGAAATTTTTGTTCAAACTCGTTTCTAAGTTCAGGATCAATTCTGACTTTAAAAATTCTGATAATCAAATTAATTTCTCCTAATTGGTTGTTTTTTATCCTAATAAGAATAACTCTCTAAAAATAGAGTTTAGGCGATCGCCGTCCCATCTCAGTACCGAGAAAAGTTAGAATAATGCGTTAATAATGCGTGTAAAATAGACCTTGGACTTGTGACAAATTTTAACAATCACCCCTAAGAGGCAATATGGAACGCACCTTTATTATGATCAAACCCGATGGAGTACAACGCAATCTCGTTGGTGAAGTCATTCGTCGCTTTGAAACCAAAGGCTTTAAACTCGTCGGATTAAAATTATTATCCGTTTCTAAAGAATTAGCAGCAAAACACTATGATGTTCATAAAGAAAGACCCTTTTTCGCAGGTTTAGTCCAATTTATCACCTCTTCTCCCGTCGTCGCGATGGTTTGGGAAGGAGATGGCGTTGTTGCTTCGGCCCGTAATCTGATTGGAGCCACCAATCCCTTAACTTCGCCTCCAGGAACAATTCGGGGAGATTTTGGGGTTAGTATTGGTCGTAACCTCATTCATGGTTCGGATGCCATTGAAACTGCCCAGCACGAAATCGCTCTCTGGTTTACCCCAGAAGAATTAGTTTCCTGGGAACCCACGATTACTCCTTGGGTTTACGAATAAAACTCAATTAGGTTCTCAGAAACTCCTTTAAATCTGGTAGGAGTTTGGTTTCCAAATCCTTAGAAAAGAAAGCGTTAAACCTAATTCTGTGCTAAGAATTTTCTAAAATCCAATTACCATAAAAAATCCCGATCGCCTAAATAAGACATCGGGTTTCTTTTTTTGTTATTAAAAATGTAGAAATGAGTATCGAAACGTTTAATAAAACTTAGGTTGATGACGAATCAAATTCAAAAATTCTTCACGGGTTTTTTGTTCATCTTGGAAGGAACCAATCATCGCACTGGTGACTGTCCAGGAACCTGGTTTTTGAACTCCCCGCATCACCATACACATATGGGTTGCTTCCATCACAACGGCAACTCCACGAGGTTCCAGAATTTCCTGAACCGCTTCCGCAATTTGTCGGGTCAAGCGTTCCTGGACTTGTAACCGTCGGGAATACATTTCCACAATGCGAGCTAATTTACTTAAGCCAACAACTTTTTCGTTGGGAATATAGGCAACATGGGCTTTTCCCATAAACGGTAACATATGGTGTTCACAGAGACTAAAAAAGTCAATATCTCGTACCAACACCATTTCATTATGGCCTTCATTAAAAATAGCCCCGTTCACCAATTTTTCTAGGGATTGATTGTAGCCCTGGGTCAAAAATTGCATGGCTTCGGCTACTCTTTTTGGCGTTTTTAATAGCCCTTCTCTTTCTGGATCTTCCCCCACAGCCTCTAGGATACCCCTGACGGAATCCATCATTTTTTCTTTACTGATTTCAAGGGCTTCAGGATGAACTTTGGCCATCTGTCCATCGTGGGTATTGCGATCGGGGCGAGTTTGAATCCGCTCAGTCAATTGGGTATTGAGAAGATCCTTTCCATTATTGATGTCGGAATTGGGAGAAGAAGCAATCGTCATAATAAGAATTGAGTATTTAGAGGTAGGTTAAATTGGAACTTATAGGGTTCCAGCACTGGGCATAATTGTCATCTCGTCGATAACCGCTTCAGTAGGAAGTAAGGCCGCTTGTAAAATCATTTGAGCGACAACCTCTGGGGTTAACATCGAAGACCGAGGAAAGTCTGCCTTAACGGTGGCGGTATCCCAAATAGGAGTGTTTACCGATCCAGGTGAAATGGTCATCACTCGAATGCCATTAGCCCTTTCTTCTATTGCGACAACCTTCGCCCAGGTCACAAGAGCGGCCTTGCTCACACAATAGGCTCCCCATTCAGGAAAAGCCATTTTTGCGGCAATGGAAGCGATATTGATGATGGTTCCTTTTTTGCGATCGCGCATGGAGGGTAAAACCCCCATTGTGGCTTGAAAAACACTGGTGAGATTGAGGTCTAGAACCTGTTGCCAATCTGTCAGGGAGGTGTCCCGTAATAAATTGGTGTAACCCATGCCAGCATTATTAATTAACAGGTCAATCGGCCCACATTTTTCTGCGATCGCCTGAAAACGGGACTGAACCTGGGAAAGTTGACTTAAATCTAGGGGATAAACCGTTGCTTCTACGCCAAACCCCGACACCAAATCGGCTACGCTAGCAAGCCTTTCCTGGGAACGGCCCACTAAGACAAGATTACAGCCCGCCTGGGCAAAAGATAAAGCAATCGCTTTGCCGATACCACTACTGGCTCCTGTGATAATGGCTCGCTGTTGCTGGAGGGGGGAAGTCATAAATACGATTAATCAGGGTGTTTGCGACTCTCCAAGCCCATTAAAGCAAGGATAGGGTCAAATTTTAGCCAACTCAAAGGGAAAACCGACAATCTTTAATAAGTCTAAGGATTGGGATTAGCCAAATATTGAAAAAAATAAAGTTAAGAAATATTAACCTTTTCTAATTATACCATCCTGGTTCCCTGAAATTATTGAAGAAATGAGAAGTGCCAGAGCCTCGTAAATCTGTTACGCTCTAAGACTTTTTGCCCGTTGAGCGTACATTTACTAATTTGCCAAGAATTTCAAACCAAAACGGCGCACCCATATAAATCGCTAAAGCGGTAATAATCCAACCAACGACAGCAGAAAATACTTTCCCAAAATTAGGGATTCCTGGTTGTAGAGGACAAGTTAATTGATTATTGGGACAATTTACCAAATTTCCTGCATTTTCAGTGATTGGTGCAATGAATGATGATTGTCCTAGCAGACTATTAATGTTTTGTTGTAGTTTAGCTGGATCGAAATTTTGAGAATTTTGTGCTGTAGATTCTTTCACAATAGTTTCCGCTCCTCCTGCCAGGGCTGTTCGCATTGCCGTATCCTGGGAAAGTCTATGGGCAAGAAAAAGCGAGTCAAGATTGAAAATAATTGCGATCGCAAAACCCAGGAAAAAACATAACAATTGGGTATTACGTTTATACACCCCAGAAGCTCGATCCATTGACCGATCAAACCAGGTCTCAATTTCTTTTTGAAACATTAAAAGCTTATTATCGGCTTCACTGGCTTTTAAAGAAGCTCTGTCTGCTAACGTCATGAGGGTTTCTTTTAAAGATGTCGGAATTTTTTGAGAATGATTAATTTTATCTTTTATTTGTTTAATTGCATCCGAAGCCCTAGCCTCATCGGGTTTTTCTAACATATTTTTCAATTCTTCTTTTAACTGCTCAATTAAAGCCGTTGAAAAGGTTTCAGAAGAGAGATAACTGGGATCGGTTCGCATAAATAGTTCTTTATATTTCTTTTCCGTTATTTCTTCTCGCTTTCCTAAAAAATTGACTGATGCATGGTTTAAACTTTGAACAAATGAACTCTTATAAATATTATTTTGAAGTTCTCTAGCAACGGTTAATTGTGTTTTTGTTTGAGAAGGAACGGGATTGGTTTGAGAATCAGTCTGGAGCTGCGGGGCAGAGGGATCATTTAGCATCATTTGCAAAATTGATTGTTTTAAATGCTGAGAACGCCATTGCAAAAGAGAAGCAATTAATTCTTGAATGGCAGATACTAAAATTGAACCTGCAAGATAGATAATTACAAGACCAATACCAATATCGAGCATAACGGATATATTCATAAATTTGATTTTCTTTTTCTCTTAATCTTTCTGAAAAATTTTTTAAAATAAAAGCCAATCAATTTCAAATGGGCTTTTAAAAAATTAAATTCAATAAGAAATTCTACACCTTTTCTTGAAAGTTAAGGCATATAAAACAAAAATTTACATACTCATTTTGTATGAGTTTAGATCTGGTTAGGGGAAAACCGCGATCGCATCAAACTTTGTTGAGTTATTTGACTAAATTGTTCAACCTATCTCTTTCTTTTAAGGCTGTAATAATTTGGCTATTGGCTTTAGGAACGGGAAATTGATCAATTTCGTCTAAACTTACCCAACGGATTTCATCACATTCAATGGTTTGCGGTGTGCCACTCACATAACGGCAAAGATGAACCTGAAGCGTGACCCGAAAATGGGTATAGGCATGATCAATGGTGATTAAATTTTCACCAACCGCGATCGCAATGCCAATTTCTTCTAAAATCTCTCGTTCAACACATTGTTCGACTGTTTCGTTCGGTTCAATTTTACCGCCAGGAAATTCCCATAGACCTCCCAATAATCCCCCTTCGGGACGGCGATCAATGAGAATTAAACCTTCATCGTTGAAAATAACAGCCACACCAATGCGTTTATGGGGAAGGGGAACAGACATTTTTCGTATCGGCAATTGATTTTGTATCTTCTTATTGTAAGCTTCACAGGCAAAATTCCAAGGACATTCAACACAGTTTGGTTGAGAACGGGTGCAAACAGTGGCTCCTAAATCCATTAATGCCTGATTGAAATCTCGCGGCTGATCGGGATCAAGTAGGCGATCGGATAAGGCCCAAAGTTCAGACAAGGCTTCTGTGGGAATAACGGGTAACGCAATCAAACGAGATAAAACCCGTTTAACGTTGCCATCTAAAATCGAAATCGGTTGGTTAAAGGCCGCACTCAAAATTCCCCCTGCCGTGGTGCGACCGATACCTGGTAAGGCTAATACTTTTTCTAACTGGTCGGGAAATCTGCTCTCATAAATCTGGGTTACGACCTGGGCGGCTTTGTGGAGATTGCGACCTCTGGCGTAATAACCCAAACCTTCCCAGGCTTTGAGAACGGTTTGTAACTCGGCTTGGGCCACCTGGGAAATTGTGGAGAACTGGATTAACCAGCGTTCATAGTAGGGAATGACGGTTTTAACCTGGGTTTGCTGGAGCATAATCTCTGAAACCCAGATGGGGTAGGGATCAGTCGTCCGTCGCCAAGGCAAATCGCGCCCCTGTTTGTTATACCATTGGAGCAGCGATCGCCGTAATTGCTCAACCTGAAGATCGGTCAAATTATTCAGCGTCACTAACACCTTGAAGGGAGTGGAAGGACTGCTCAAAACCCATTCTCTGTTCCGCATTACGGAGGAAATAACCACTCATCATGGCAGACGCTAGTAATCGGCCCAAATGCTCCCGACTGGTGCTAACGGTGATACCAAAATGTTCGGATGGTAAATTACCTAACAAACCGATAATATTTCTTTCCATCACCTGAAAAACTTCCTGGGATTCAGGTTTTGATAGTTGGGCGATCGTTTCGGGAGTCAGCGTTTGGACGTAATTCCAAAGACCTTCTCCGATTTCATGGTCACTGCCAAATAAACTTTGTTGACGTTGGGATTCGGGGTTCATGGTTTTCCTCCTCTCGATGATGCTGGTATGTTAACAATGCCCACTTAAAGAACAATAGTCTTCAAGTTTATTGATTAATTTTTTACTTTGTTCTACTGTAACAAGATTTTAATATATTAGTGAGTCGTTAGAACCGAACCCAGAAGTCGCATTGTCCGACTGACATTTTAAAAGTGGATTTCAAATTTTCCACAAAAAAAGAGGGATTAACCCTCTTCTAGACAAAATCATGGAAATTCTGTTTATTCTTCTGTAGCGGCGATCGCCTCTTCATCGTCCCCATCTTCTAGGGCAGAGGGAATATCAAGATCAGAGAGATCAACCACCTCTTCTGGTTCAAGGGTACGGCCTTCGGCGGCGGCTAATAACTTGAGACGATATTTCTCAGCCATTGCCTCTGCTTGGGCATAAACTGATTCCCGATCTTTAAGCATTGCCCCTGGTTCGGGTTCAAGCTGCTTGGTAGAAAGGGAAATCCGACCTCTTTCGGCATCGAGATCGATAATCATCACCTTCAGTTCATCATTCACCTCAAAAACACTGCTGGGCGTATCAATATGATCATGGGAAATTTCAGAGATGTGGAGTAATCCGCTAACTCCCCCGATATCGATAAAGGCTCCATAGGGCTTGATGCCGCGTACAGAACCAATGACAACCTGACCCACTTCTAAACCGTTCATCTTACGCTCAACTAAGGCACGACGATGGCTCAGAACTAAACGGTTTCTTTCTTCATCCACTTCCAAAAATTTTAAGGGTAGGTCTTCGCCCAATAAATCTTCTTTGGCTTCCCGCGCACTAATGTGAGATCCAGGGATAAAGCCGCGTAATCCTTCGATACGGACTAAAGCACCACCACGATTGGTCGCAAAAACATTAGAACGGACGGTAGCATCCTCTGCCTGAAGTTGACGTACCCGTTCCCAAGCCCGCATATATTCAATGCGACGGATAGAAAGGGTTAGCTGACCATCTTCATTCTCGTCAGTCAGAATAAAAAATTCACGGGTTTCGTTCGGTTGAAGAACCTCATCGGGATCATCCACCCGATTGATAGACATTTCCTGAATGGGGATATAGGCGGCTGTTTTAGCACCAATATCAATTAATGCGCCTCTAGATTCCATGCTAAAGACGGTTCCTGCTACGATATCCCCTGGGCTAAAATGGTAATCGTATTTGTCGAGAAGTGCTGCAAAGTCCTCGTGGGTAAAACCAATATTTTTTGAAGTAGTTGTTTTTTGACTGATCATGTACGTTTTAAGTCCTAATCCCTTAATCTCCGCGTTTTTGGTGTTAATGCCTCCTGTTACTATACAGTAAGAGATTGAGTAATGTTCATCAATCTAGTCAGGACACAGACTCTTCATTATAAAGGATGTATTCCCCTCTTGACTAGAATTTTAGGAAGGGTTTCTTTATTAGGATTCTTTTTCCTTGCCCTTACTCTGATGAATGGAATTTTTGATGGCGCGATCGCCGTTTTCTTTTAAAAATCTTAATTCTGTGTAAATATCCTATTTTTTTCTCGTTATTTTTATATTTTTGATGATGAAAACAAAACTTAGACAAGCTGGGATTATCCCAAAATTCTTTTCCCTTAGCTGTTTCGCCAGTTTGAGTTTGGGCTGCGCTGGATGGTTCACCGTTGCTTTAGTGGATTCTCCCGTCGCGATCGCCCAAATTTCCCAAATTCCCCTGACTCTTTCCCGTGAGCCTGATGAAACCTATCCTAATTTTGTTCAACGGGCAACAACCTTAGTGACAACACGATTGAAAAATGATTTCAGTAAGAATTCATCCTTAAATGAAGTCAGAATTGTGGTAATCGGTCAAAATAATGGTAATATCGCCCCTGTGCTTTCCGTTAATATGAGCCGCCGACAATGGCTGAGTAATCCTAATCCCCAACCTTTGATCAATTATTTTTCTGATAGTGAGTTTTTGTTGGGTTTTGATGCTCCCGTTGCTCCTGTTGCTCCGACCCCCCAAACAGCGATCGCCGCGCCGACGAATCCCCCCACTCCTACTCCCGATCCTTCCCCTCCCTCCAATAC
>QBMS01000037.1 GCA_003249095.1 Snowella sp. | reverse complement strand
TTTTTGCTGACTTTTCCCCCACCCCTTCCCCATGTTTTCCCCAGAGACATCCCAAAAAAGTTGAGTTTTCCACAGGTTATGCCTGACTTTTCCCCAGAAGGTTATCTCCAAGTTATGGCCAATCCCCACAGATAGAGTCCAGCCCATCCCCCCATCCCTAGTGGTAGTAGGTCAAGAATTTTGAGGGTGATTTGCTTGGGGAATCCCTTTTTATTCCGAAGTAACTACGGAGAATACTGAGTTAATGTTAAGTTGCGTAACAAAAAATAGGGCTAAACCCTTATTCTGTCGTAAAGCGAAAAAAAATCTAGAGATTTTTGTAATATTTCGTAGCATTGACAATCAGCCCAATCCCCGTTAAAAATAATGTTCACCCCCTTACACCCCTCACTGCTCGCCGCTCGTTTAGCGCAGTTATGAAAAGAAGCGTGAGGACTTATCTAGAATCGATAGAGGTTATTATGAACACATCTGTTAGCATTTTTGCAGAAATACCAGAAGATTTACACGAAACTCTCACCAAATATCTGGAAAATCATCCGAACTGGGATTTAGACCGAGTGTTCGCCGCATCCCTGTCCCTTTTTCTGTTACAAAATGAAGGAAGCTATGGAGGACAGACCTCCACTGACTATCGTGCTTGTTCCAGGGTTTATCTAGAAACGCTTTTTCAAAGACCTGATTGATTTTAAAAATGACAGACGCAAACGCTAAACCCTTGATTATTCCCCGTTTGATCGTGGGATTGGGGAATCCTGAAGCAAAATACAACCAAACCCGCCACAACATCGGCTTTGAAGTTGTGGATGCCCTAGCCCATAGTTGGCAATTTAAGCTACAAGAAAATCGACGTTTTCAAGGTTTTTTTGCGGAAGGGGAAGTCCTGGGTCACAAAATCGGCTTACTCAAACCGACGACCTATATGAATCGTTCGGGTCAATCCGTGCGAGCGGTGATGGATTGGTATAAATTAAGCCCTGAATCCTTGTTAGTGGTCTATGACGATATGGATTTGGAATTGGGGCGGTTGCGCTTGCGCCTGTCTGGTTCGGCGGGAGGTCACAATGGCATGAAGTCGATCATTAGTCATCTCAATAGCCAGGATTTTCCTCGTTTGCGCTTAGGGATTGGTCGCTCTAAGGGGGGAGGCGAAACGGTTTCCCACGTATTAGGCAAATTTTCCCCAGAAGATGGGCCGATTGTGCAAAAAAGCCTAGATTTAGCCATTGAATCCCTAGAATTAGGGCTAAAAAGTGGGATCGAAAAAGCGATGAGTCTTTACAATGGCCGCACGGTCATTACTTAGGTTAAGATAGGGGATTGTCAGATGATTTTTTTTAAGTCGTCCCATTAATAATGAATTCGCTGGAGGGGTCGTTTGGAGACAAAATTTATTCTCAAGGTTCTTTGGTTAGATCAAAATGTTGCGATCGCCGTCGATCAGATCGTAGGAAAAGGAACAAGTCCGTTGACGGAATATTTTTTCTGGCCACGTCATGATGCTTGGCAACAACTCAAAGATAAATTAGATGCTAAGCACTGGATTGAAGAATCAGACCGCATTGATGTGCTAAATCAAGCAACCGAAGTGATCAATTACTGGCAAGATTTGAAAAATCAAAATAAACTGGTTCCGATGGCAGAAGCTCAAGGCAAGTTTAAAGAAGTTGTGTTTAGTGGCAGCAATTAGGATTTTTATTTCAATAATTGCGATTAATAAAGAAAATCTAGGGCAGAATTTTTTTCTGTCCTTATTTTTATGGTTTTTCTAAATAGAGTTGTCAAGCTAACCTGTACCAGAGGCGATCGCGCAGATAATCCGTTACCCTAGAAAGCAGAAAGGGAAAAGTGGCTAATTTTTTCGTCTAATATTAAAATTCTACTAATCTAAGAAAAGTTTAACCGATGGCTACCACGACAATCGAGACGGATTTAAAAGAGGTTCTTGCTAAGATTGACAATCGCCTAGAGCGAATAGAGATAACTCAATCTGAGCTAAAAGAGAGCATTATCAAAATAGAAACGACTTTACAAATTCAACAGCCCTACGTTCAAAAAATTCCAGACCTGGCTGAAAAGGTGGGAGAACTGAAAAATTGGAAACAAATCGGCTGAATCAAAGGTACTATACCTCGCACGGTGATAATTTGCGGTCTTTAGTTTAGCCCCCCAATTTTTTTGGGAAACGTTCTCTATTGATGGGTTTGAAAGTCCCCTAGAATTGGGGGATTTAGGGGGCGAAAATCTTAATCCATGAGCTTAGCAAGTATAGAAGCTAATTCCGCAGAAAAACACGCATTGACGTGACATCTTCGCAAGTCATTTGAAGCACTAACTTGTCACTATAACAATCCCAAATTAGTTTAGTGTCTTTACCCCCTGCCTTGGTGCTTTTTTGTTCTTGTATAAGGCGAGTCTCTGTCTCAAAAACAAAGGTGGTCTTACAATCGCGCCCATCAAAAGTTTTTTCATCACATGGAACTCCTTCCTCAAACTCCACTGCTGATGTATTGAATGATGTGATTGTTACCATCTTCCATCTACCTGGGGCTGTTTCTGTTATTTCGACTATTGGTGTAGCTGTGAGCCAAGCTTTCCGCAACAAAAAACTGACTCCTAGAATTTTCAGATACTCATCATAATTTTCGGCGGAGACGCTCGTATATTTTCCGTTAAAGTTAAAGTCCATCATTGTTTTCCTGTCTACAATTTAGATTTTTACTCGATACAGAATAGCATTGTTACACCCCACATTCAGCAGGTCTCAATATATATTTTTATTTCTTAACTCACCCAAAAGCCTTTTTACAAAAAACCTTCATTTGAGAACTTCATATTGATAAAGACTCTTAATTATTAGTTTTTCCTGAGAATTTTAGTTACAATTCATCGCAACTAAGAGTTGAGCGGCATTCTGTCCGAATCTTTACAGTGTAAGGGTTACAATCGATGGTTGGGTTGACGAAAGAAAACCCAAAATTTCTATCCAAACAATATCTCTTCTCCAAAACAAATTAACACCATTGTCATTTAATTTGTTGAGTTGCGTTCCTTAACCCAACCTACCGAATTTTTGAGAAATTTGACTGCGATCGCCGTCTTCTTGTTGATTAAACTAAAAGCGCGATTTTCTTTGGGAAGTTGTAAAATGCACTTTAGGATTACTTGTTGATTAAAGTTTAAAATGCGACCAGATTTTCTTTTTAAGTCGGGGGTAAAGCTGTTAAAACAAAACGAATAGAAGTTGCCACGACAGCCGTAAACAAAATCCCAATCAAAGCCCAAACCTGCTTACCCTGATTATTTTCTACCTTTTCTATCTGTAACTCCATTTTGTCGAATCGCTTATCCATAGAATCCAGTCGTTTTTCTATGTTATCAACTTTGGTTTCTACAGTAGCTAATCTGACTTGCACTTGATTTACCTCGCCAGAGAGACCCTCTAACTTCCTATTGATGTCGCCAGACATGGTATCTAGCTTCTTATTCATTTCTGCTAGAATCTCGCGCAAATCAGTTTCGATGATAGTGGGTGTTGGCATAACTCATTTTTTTGATCAGACTGATACGCTCATTTTAATCTATCTTTTTATAGAAAGGACGAACCCTTTCCAAAATATCTAAAAAAAATAGCGCGATCGCCGTCTTCTTTTTGATTTAAGTTTAAAACTGCGTTTCTAACTTAAATAGCCGCGATCGCTTGACATCTTAGGAGAGACATAGCGAATAGAGCCATTAAACAGAAAGGTTGTTAATCGCGTAATATTTTTAAACCAAATAATCCGCCAAAATTAAGTAATCGCACTCGGATTTTTCATCCGTTCTTCTAATTGATCGAAAGTTTTAAGTACCAAGCGTTTTGCTTCTAATTGCCAGCCCCACCGTTGAATTTGAATAGCGCAGGGTAAAGCGATCGCGACGGCGATAAAATCTAGGGGTTGGCGCAGAGAAATCCCAAACAATAAACCCAAGCCCGCAATACCCCAAAAAGGTAAAGCAACCGTTTGTCGATTCTCTTCTACCAATCGGGGTAAAAGTCCCTTGGGCATGATTTCCAGTAATTGCTTCTTAAGCTCTTGTTGTTGTTGATAATTGAGAGCTAGGGCAAATTTCCGCCGTAATTTTTCAATTTTTCGGGCTTCACTGCTGTATTCCGTCAGTTCATCTTCTGCCATACGGACATAGGTTTCGAGTTCAGCCATAGGAATTCCTTTTGTGTAGGTTTAAAAAAAAGTTGGATCGCCTGGTTCGCAAACGTAGGCGATTGCCAATCCTTTTATTCTAGGTGATTTCAGAAAAACTAACTGTCCTTGGCCGCCATTGCCAACATCAAATCGAGCATCCGACAGGAATAACCCCATTCATTGTCATACCAAGCCACAACCTTAAAGAAATTACCATTGAGTCCAATTCCCGCGTTGGCATCAAAGGTACTGGAATGGGCATCGGTCGTAAAATCACTAGAAACAACTTCCTCATCGGTATAGCCTAAAATACCCTTCATTGGCCCCTCAGAGGCCGCCTTCATCGCCGCACAAATTTCCTCATAACTCGTTGCTTTAGCTGTTTTAAAGGTTAAATCAACTACGGAAACATTGGGCGTAGGGACTCGAAAGGCCATACCTGTTAATTTCCCCTTCAGATCAGGAATTACCAAGGTAACCGCCTTCGCCGCACCTGTAGAAGAAGGAATAATATTTTGGGATGCTCCCCGTCCGCCCCGCCAATCCTTTTTGCTAGGCCCATCAACGGTGGGTTGGGTTGCCGTCATCGCATGAACCGTTGTCATCAGTCCTTCTGCTAACCCAAAATTATCATTAATAACCTTGGCAATGGGAGCCAAACAATTGGTGGTACAGCTTGCATTGGAGACAATAACATCGGTGACAGGATTATAATCTTGGTGATTCACTCCAACCACATAAGTCGGCACTTTTTCAGGATCTTTGGTAGGAGCAGACAGCACAACTCGTTTGGCTCCTGCGGTCAAATGCTTGGAAGCGGTTTCAAAGGTCGTGAATAATCCCGTTGACTCTACAACGTAATCAACCCCTAATTTTCCCCAGGGTAACTCTTCGGGATTTCTGACTGAAACACAGGGAATAAATTGATCATTAACCAAAATACCATCGGATTTTGCCTCAACAGTTCCCTTAAATTGTCCGTGAGTGGAGTCATATTTAAGGAGATAGGCGATGCTATCTGGCGGAACTAAGTCATTAATACCCACAAATTCGATATCAGGGTGATCTAAACCTGCCCGAAAGACTAATCGACCAATTCTGCCGAATCCATTAATAGCAACTTTAATTTTTGTCATGAAAATAAACTCCTATTTTTAGGATTGATGACTTAGATTCTTTAAAGCATACAAGTAATTTAAGAATTAACGAGCGATTTTTTGATTTTTTTAAATATTTTTTATCTTTTGAAAAGATTTATTCTCTCAGACGAATTTTTCTGTAAATTTTGTAACAGTTTCCTGAAAAATGTGAGGAAAATCAAATTTTTTATTTGTAATCGCCGCTTATTTTTATCTTTAATCTCTGCTTAACTATTTCTTAAGATTTGATCAAACAGGCAACTTATCAAAATTAGATGTTCAAGTTGGCAGTTTTCCTATTACCCTAGAAATTGATTATTTAACTTGGAGTGATTGTTTATGGTCGCAGCACCAGAAAAGACGATTTCGGCCATTAGTGCCTTCGGTCAAGCCAGATCAACGGTTAAAGGAACCCCTCTCACTGGGGAAGAATTGCGTAAAACCCATGCTTACTGGCAAGCCTGCAACTATTTAGCAGTTGGAATGATTTATTTGCAGGACAATCCCCTCCTTAAAGAGCCTTTAAAAATTGAACACATCAAAAATCGTCTTTTGGGTCACTGGGGATCGAGTCCAGGATTATCTTTTATCTACACTCATCTGAATCGCGTCATCAAAAAATATGACCAAAGCATGATTTATTTGGCGGGGCCAGGGCATGGTGCGCCTGGGGTTTTGGGGCCAGTTTATCTAGAAGGAGCCTATTCGGAAACCTATCCCGATAAAAGTGAAGATGAAGAGGGATTAAAGAAGTTTTTTAAACAATTTTCTTTTCCTGGCGGAATAGGGAGCCACTGCACGCCTGAAACCCCTGGGTCTATTCATGAAGGGGGTGAACTCGGTTATAGTCTTTCCCACGCCTTTGGAACGGTTTTTGATAATCCTGATTTGATTAGTGTGGCAGTGGTAGGAGATGGGGAATCGGAAACGGGGCCTCTGGCAACTTCTTGGCATTCTAATAAATTTATTAATCCCATTCGAGACGGGGCAGTTTTACCGATTCTGCACTTGAATGGTTATAAAATTAATAATCCGACCCTTTTATCCCGTATTAGTCACGAAGAACTGGAATCTCTCTTTATTGGCTACGGTTATACGCCCTATTTTGTGGAAGGTTCAGATCCCGAAAGTATGCACCAGGCGATGGCGGCGACCTTGGATCATTGTGTCGAAGAAATTCATAAAATTCAACAGGAAGCCCGCAGTACGGGTAAAGCCACTCGTCCCCGTTGGCCGATGATTGTTCTACGGAGTCCTAAGGGGTGGACTGGCCCCGATTTCGTTGATGGTAAAAAGGTTGAGGGTTTTTGGCGATCGCACCAAGTCCCGTTGGCTGGTGTCAAAGAAAATCCCGCCCACTTCGAGCAATTAGAAGCCTGGATACGCAGTTATAAGCCCGAAGAATTATTTGACGAAAATGGAACCCTGATTCCTGAACTCAAGGAATTAGCTCCTACAGGTTCAAAACGCATGGGAGCAAATCCTATTGCCAATGGCGGTTTACTACGCAAAGCCCTCAAAATGCCAGATTTTCGGGATTATGCCCTAGATTTACCCCATCCAGGTCAAGTTGAAGCGGAAAATACCCGTCCGTTGGGTAAATTTCTACGGGATGTCATGGCCAATAACATGACCAATTTTCGGGTTTTTGGGCCTGATGAAAATACTTCTAATAAACTGCAAGATATTTACGAAGTCAGCAAAAAATTCTGGATTGAAGAATATCTGGAAGAAGATGCCGATGGTGGAGAATTAGCGATCGATGGTCGCGTCATGGAAATGCTGTCTGAGCATACCCTAGAGGGCTGGCTTGAAGCGTATTTACTGACAGGACGACATGGATTCTTTTCCACCTATGAATCCTTTGTCCATGTAATTGATTCCATGTTTAATCAACACGCAAAATGGTTGGATATTTGCCGTCATATTCCCTGGCGGGCAGATATTTCTTCCCTCAATATGTTGATTACCTCAACGGTTTGGCGACAAGATCATAACGGTTTTACCCACCAAGATCCTGGCTTTTTAGATTTAGTCGTCAATAAAAGTCCTTCGGTAACACGGATTTATTTACCGCCCGATGTGAATTCTTTGCTGTCTGTTGCGAATCACTGTTTGAAGAGTCGAAACTATATCAATGTGATTGTTTGCGACAAACAGTTACATTTGCAATATCTAGACATGGATGCGGCCATTCAACATTGCACCAAAGGTTTGGGAATTTGGGATTGGGCGAGTAATGATCAAGGCTATGAACCTGATGTGGTAATGGCAACAGCGGGAGATATTCCAACGAAAGAAGCTCTGGCCGCAGTGGTTTTATTACGGGAAGAGTTTCCTGATTTGTTGATTCGCTTTATTAATGTGGTGGATCTGTTTAAATTAGTCCCTGAAACAGAACATCCTCATGGATTATCGGATAAGGATTTTGACAGTATGTTTACCATTGATAAACCTGTCATTTTCAATTTTCATGGTTATCCCTGGTTGATTCACCGTTTAGCCTATAGTCGGACAAACCACGATAATTTCCATGTTCGCGGTTATAAGGAAAAGGGGAATATTAATACTCCTTTGGAATTAGCCATTAGTAATCAGATTGACCGCTTTAGTTTGGCGATCGATGTGATTGACCGAGTTCCTGAGTTACAGGTAGCAGGGGCCCATGCGAAGGAGAAGTTCAAAAATCTCCAAATTGATGCCCGTAATTATGCCTATGAACATGGAACAGATAAGGATGAATTAACTCACTTTAAGTGGCCTTATTAAATAGCGATCGACTTAATTAGGTAGGGATTGGTTTCCACCTCTGAATACTTTCTGGATTTGGGAACCAAAACCCTATTTTTATTCTGTTTGTGTTGATTATTAAGGTTAAGGACATAATATATTTTCTACAAATATTTTGTCTATCATCACAACGCAATCTGCTGTATCTATTACAAAATTAGAAGTTCTAAAATTTAATCAATCTAAATCATGAAAGTCGCTGTTTTTAGTACGAAAGCTTACGATCGCCAATTTCTTGATCTAGAGAATAGGGAATCCCAGGCTAACCATGAGTTAGTTTATTTTGAGGCACGACTAGAACCGAAAACTGCATCTCTGGCAACGGGTTTTGAGGCAGTTTGTGTCTTTGTTAATGATGATCTGGGAACGGAAACTTTAGAAATTTTGGCAAAGGACGGTACCAAATTAATTGCCCTTCGTTGCACGGGATTTAATAATGTCAATCTAGAAAGTGCGGCTAAATTAGGAATTAAAGTTGTCCGAGTAACCACCTATTCGCCCTATTCAGTGGCAGAACACGCGGTTGGTCTAATCCTCATGCTCAATCGTAAGTTATATCGGGCTTACAATCGAGTTCGGGATGATAATTTTTCTCTTGATGGGTTATTAGGGTTTGATCTGCGCGATCGCACGGTTGGTGTCATTGGAACAGGAAAAATTGGACAAATCTTTGCTCAAATTATGGCGGGTTTTGGCTGTCATCTGTTGGGCTATGATGCCTATCCTAATGAGAATTTCGAGAAAATGGGCAATGCGAAATATGTTTCTTTAGAGGAACTATGGCAACGTTCAGATATTATTTCTTTGCACTGTCCCCTTTTGCCTGAAACCAAAAATCTGATTAATCAAGAGGCGATCTCCCAGATGAAACAGGGCGTGATGTTAATTAATACCAGTCGGGGTAAATTAGTTGACACAAAAGCTGTGATCGAAGGCATTAAAACAGGAAAAATTGGTTATGTTGGGATTGATGTTTATGAAGAGGAAGAACACCTTTTCTTTGAAGATCTTTCCGATACGATTATTCAGGATGATACCTTTCAATTGCTCCAATCTTTTTCTAATGTGGTGATTACGGCCCATCAAGCCTTTTTTACGGAAAATGCTTTAAAGGATATTTCCCATACAACGATCGCGAACTTGACAGATTTTGAACAGGGTAAACCATTACAAAATGAAGTTAAATAAAGAGGAAAAGGGCGATCACAATTTGCCCCTACAGGGTTATTTTACTTTTAAAAATAGGAAAAGGGCGAACGCAATTCGCCCCTACAGGGTTATTTTATTTTTAAAATACGTCTAAATCGATCGCCTTAGACCCCCCTGCTTTTAACTGTTTTAATAGGCTATCCAATTGTCTCCAAACCAAAGCCGCAATAAAAATAGTGACAGGTAGAGAAATTGCGTAGGACACCAAACGACTGCCTAAAAAAACTTCGACTCCCGACGATAAAAACACACAAATTCCGACACAAATTCCCAGAAAAGGAAGTTGCAAATCCAAGTCCTGTAACGTACTAGTGGGCGTATTCAACCACACCCTGACCTTTTGTTTGAGTGTCGCTTCAAAAGCCGCACCACAGGTAAGACCCACAAATAATCCCACAAAAATCAAAAAATAAGGCGGCTCAGGCAAATAATACATAACTAAAGCGATTGATATGACGTAGATCATGCCTATGATATCAAATGCTTTGCCCCTAGCGTTGAGTTAATTTTGCCGACGATCGCTGTTGCTCGTTAGACTGGTTTTGTCCTCCTAAAATCTTGTTGGTTAAAACTATGAGCTTGAATCGTTATCCCCAGGGCATCAATGTTTTGATTGTGGGGGCTTCGGGGGGAATTGGTCTAGCTTTTACTCGACAGTTGTTGGCAGAGGATAAGGTGGAGCGAGTGTTTGCCACCCATCGAGAATCCAGTTCAATGACTGATTTAAGGGGACTAAAGCAGGAATATCCCGAAAAATTAGCACTTTTATCCCTAGATATTACCCAAGAATCCCAGGTAGCGGCGATCGCGAAAAAAATCGGTGAGCAGGTGAAACGCCTCCATTTAGTAATTAATTGCGTGGGAATTTTGCATGACGGAGATTTTCAACCCGAAAAAAGTTTACGACAAATTCAGCCTGAAAATTTATTGAGATATTTTGAAATCAATAGTATTGGAGCAATTTTATTGGTTAAACATCTTATTCCCTTGCTAAAACATCCAGAAAGAAGTATTTTAGCGACTATATCCGCAAAAATTGGTAGTATTGGGGATAATCAGATCGGGGGATGGTATGGTTATCGAGCTTCAAAAGCGGCCCTAAATATGTTTTTACGGACGGCGGCGATCGAGTATAAACGCACGTCCCCCCAGACCATTATGGTCATGCTCCATCCAGGCACGACGGACACCGAACTCTCTAAACCCTTTCAACGTAATGTTCCCCCCGAAAAATTGTTTGACCGCGATCGCACAGCCACACAATTATTAGAAGTGTTAGACCAACTCACAGAAAAAGATAGCGGGGAATTTTTCTCCTGGGATGGTAGTCGGCTGCCTTGGTAAATAAATGTTAAAAAGGATTAAAAAAAGTTGGCTAATTTTCCATAGGGCCAACTTTTGACAAAAAATAACTTTTTTAAAATTCTATAAAAACATCGCAACAATTATCTCAATTCAATAGAATTCTGTTTTAGTAAGAAATTTTGCTTAGATGAGCAATGCAGTTTCCCATCAAGAAGTAAACCACAAGCATGGCCGCCGCCGCCGCCGCCACCAGAAATCCCGCTAACATCAGGGAAAACTCCTGATCTTCCACTGCTTGTTGCATGAGATGGAGAGACCAAGCCACCAGAGCTACATCAAAAATGAGAATTGGAACTAACATATATTAAAAATTGTTAACTTTAATTCTATTTTAATACAACTTATGGACAATGCAAGGAAGACGAACAGAGCTTAAGCTTTTCTTTCGTATTGGATCTTAAGTTGGTCTGATGGGGACTTGGTGTTGCTGGAGGTAGGTTTTGACTTCCGCAATGCTTAACTGACCGTAATGTAACAAAGAGGCCAAGAGGGCCGCTTCGGCTTTACCTTCTGTGAGAGCTTGATAAATATGTTCACAATTGCCCGCGCCACCAGAGGCAATGACGGGAATTTCTACTTGATCGGCGATCGCCCTGGTGAGGGGTAAATCATAGCCCGCCTGGGTTCCGTCCGCATCCATACTGGTGACTAATAATTCTCCTGCTCCCCGTTGCGCGAGTTCCCTGCCCCAGGCGATCGCATCAATGCCCGTATTTTCGCGACCGCCTCGTACATACACATCCCATCCTGGATTTTGCGGATCATTCCGTTTTCTGGCATCGATCGCCACCACAATGCAGGAAGACCCAAAGCGATCGCTGGCTTGATTAATTAGATCGGGATTACGGACTGCGGCAGAATTAATACTGACCTTATCGGCTCCTGCCCGTAACAAATTTTTAATATTTTCTAAGGATTGAATGCCCCCCCCGACTGTCAAGGGAATAAAAACTTCCTCAGCCGTGCGATAAACCACATCAATCATGGTGTCTCGTCCTTCGTGGGTGGCAGTAATATCGAGAAACACCAACTCATCTGCCCCCGCCTCGTTATAAATTCGCGCCAATTCCACAGGATCACCCGCATCCTTGAGATCGACAAAATTCACTCCTTTCACGACTCGACCCGCATTCACATCCAAACAAGGCAAAATTCTTTTGGCTAACATAACAAGTTTTTTAAACGTTGGTCAATTTAAGCGTAGGATCGCCCCCCTAGCCCCCCAACTTTGGGGGGAAGAATTGATTGAAAGTCCCCCAGAATTGGGGGATTTAGGGGGCAAGAAAAATCATTACAGTAATAGCGAATTCATCCAATGGTTTAGCAATATCCGATAATCTATCTAAAATTTATCCACGAAAAGCGTGTTAAATTCAGATTGAATATAACATTAAATCGCCCGTTCCCTAAATCCTTAAATCTCCCAATGCCAGATAACTCTTCCAATCCCTTTTTATCTCTTCCCTACGAACCAGCCTTAGAAAATTTAGGGAATGATTACTTTGATGCCGTCACTGCCGCCGCCTTTCCCCAACAGATCCTGCGCTTCCGTAATGATGCTTTATTACCTAAACTTAATTTAGAGAGCCAGGCGGTGACAAACGAGCATTTTATCGAGGCTTTTGGGAAATTTGAGAGCGTGACTCCCCTGTTAGCCCTCCGCTATCATGGCTATCAATTTGGAGAATATAACCCCTATTTGGGCGATGGTCGGGGATTTTTATATGGTCAGGTGAGGGGAACTGATGGACAACTCTACGATTTTGGAACCAAGGGATCGGGAAGAACACCCTATTCTCGCAGTGCGGATGGAAGATTGACCTTAAAAGGTGGTGTAAGGGAAGTTTTAGCGGCAGAAGCGTTGCATTCCTTGGGGGTAAATACTTCTCGTTGTCTGAGTTTAATTGAAACGGGAGAAAATCTTTGGCGCGGGGATGAACCGTCTCCAACGCGATCGTCGGTGATGATTCGCTTTAGCCGATCGCATATTCGGTTTGGGACTTTTGAACGGTTGTATTATATCAAACGCCCCGATCTGATTGAAAAATTATTAGATCATGTGATTGAGATTTATTATCCCGAAGTAAAGGGTCAGAATCCAGATCGTTATCTTCAATTTTATCGAGAATTAGTGAGGCGTGTTGCTCAATTAGCGGCTCAGTGGATGGCGGCGGGTTTCTGTCATGGGGTTTTGAATACGGATAATATGTCGATTACGGGGGAAAGTTTTGATTATGGGCCCTATGCGTTTATTCCCACCTATAATCCTGGTTTTACGGCGGCCTATTTCGACTATGGCGGACGATATTGCTATGGCAATCAACCCTTAATTTGTCGTCTGAATTTGGAATTATTGCAAGTTCCCCTCAGTATGATTATTCCTATTTCAGAATTAGAGACCGTATTAGCTAATTTTGAAGAAGATTATCAGGATTATTATCAAGCTTTGATGTTGCAAAAGTTAGGATTACCTCTGGCTGAGATTCCCAATGCCCAAGATTTGCTCAAAAAAACAATTGAATTATTGCAAGAAAGTCAGGTTGGTTATCATCAATTTTTTACAGAATTAACTGAGAATTTTAATTTGGGTTGGCGAGAAGATCCGACTACCATTTTAGAAAATACGGATCTAGGAAAGGCGGATTGGACTAGTTGGAAAGTTCTTTATCATCTTGTTTTACAGTCCTTACCAAAAGATGAGTTTATTCAAGTCGGCGATCGCCTAAAAAGTGCTAATCCTAAAACGGCTTTGTTACGACCTTTAATTGAAGAAGTTTGGGACGCGATCGCGAATAATGATGATTGGCGATCGTTTGAAGAGTTAGTGCAACGTTTACAGACTAAAAATTAATGTGAAACAAGTAAAAGATTATGGTAAAGATTACTAGTTCCAGACAAGTTTGTGTTTATGTTTCTTCACCAATTTTGATGGGAATAGGTGAAATAATATTTTCGCAGATAGCATACTCTGAATTAAAAAAAACACCTTCTCGAACAATCAACTCTAGTCGTTGGCGAAAAGAATTATCTATCACAAAGGGAAGCTCTTGAATAACGTCTATTTCCTGATAATGAACGGGAAACGCTTGAATAACATCTGAGATATTTTTGTAAGCATTAAATGACATAATCTTAAATCCCGATTTAATAACCTATCTCTAATTTGAATCGATTCACAAAGCGAGACGTTAATTTTTAACATTTTTGAATTGTGAATTGAGCTTCACCACGAGCGATCGCCCTCTTTCCAAATTTACAAAAATAAACCGCGATCGCCTTTACTCGTTTATTCACTGGGATCACTAACGTAACGGCCACCAGGAAACCTTGTCTCGCGTTGCACTATAAACCTCTTTTAATTCTTCTGGCGCGATCGCCGTGATCCAGTCCCCCGATTCCCCTTTACTCATTTCAATTAAACCGACTTGTTGCATTCCTTTTAATACCTGTTCTACTGTTCTTTGGTTCAACTGACAAGCGCGGGCAATCACATCAACGGGCAGATCAAAACAGTAATGTCCTGAAGAATTCGGTTGATTTCCTAAAGCTCTTTCCTGATAAATTAAGGCACGAAATAGAGTCGCGACTGCTTGAGGTGGATAGGTACTGCAATTGAGCAAATGGTATTCAAACTTTGCTCGTAATTCAAACAACATTCGGTAATGTTCCCGAAAAATCTCACTCTCGTCATAAATTTTTTGAATAATGTGCCAATCAATTTTAATAACGTGGGTCGTCTTATAGGTTTCCACTAAACAGGGAAACGCTTTGCTCGCCAAACCATAACCAAAGGGCAAACTCCGCATCCCAAAACAACTACCCGCGTAGGTAATGGCAATAATTCGGTCTAAGGGCGTACTGCGGGTGATGACAAAACCTTCATCCAAGACGACATAGAGGACATCCAGGGATTTTTCGGGCAAAAACGCCGTATAGAGAGGACGATTAGAAAAGAGCTTTTCAATTTTTAGATCCTGGGGGGATAGATAATTTTCTAGCCAATTTACGTCCAATCCTCGGAACAAATAATTTTTTTCAATGAGTTCGGGGAGCGTGGCGCACATTGAAGAAGCACTTGGGGCGATCGCGTTTTCTGGGGTCTGTTTTGCCATGTCTAAATTCCTTAAAACCCTTAGAAATCAAGGTTTATTGTGCCAATAAGCTGCCAATTCAATCATGGCACAAAATCAAGATCGCTTGTATTCAAATCAACATTGTATCTGAGATGTATTGCGATTCATTTTTATTTGTGATAATCTCGTAGGGCATTACAAATACGTTTCGTTTTTAGGAGACAGGGTCACAATGGTTACGTCTTTGCGTTTCTTTGGAGTTTTGGCGATCGCCGCATTAGTTTGTGGTGGTCTAAGTTCCTGTTCTCCCGCCCCAGAGAAAACCCAGACAGAAAATCCTCAAGCAAACACTGACTCGAAACAGAGCGCGAATCTGACTCTGGTTTCCTATGCGGTCACTCGCAATGCCTACGAAAAAATCATTCCCCTCTTTACCAAGCAATGGAAGGAAAAAACGGGACAAACGGTGACCTTCAAACAGAGTTACGGCGGATCGGGTTCCCAAACTCGTGCCGTGATCGATGGCTTAGAAGCCGATGTGGTAGCCTTGGCTCTCAGTTCCGATGTCCAGAAAATCGAAAAAGCGGGCTTAATTGAGCCAGGCTGGGAAAAAGAAGCTCCTAACGATAGCATTATCACTAAATCCGTCATCGCGATCGTTTCCCGTGATCCTGCCCTGAAAATCACGAAATGGTCTGAACTAGCCGATAAAAAATTGAAAGTGATTACCGCTAACCCCAAAACCTCTGGAGGCGCGAGATGGAATTTCCTCGGTCTGTGGGGATCGGTCACTCAAACAGGAGGAACCCCCGCCCAGGCGCAAGAGTTTGTCCAGAAAATATATCAAAATGTCCCTGTTTTGCCCAAGGATGCGCGGGAAGCCACTGATGCTTTTTATAAACAAGGTCAGGGGGATGTGCTATTAAATTACGAAAATGAAGTTATTTTAGCCAAACAAAAAGGGGAAACTTTACCCTATTCTATTCCGACCAATGAGAATATTTCTATTGACGCACCCGTTGCGGTTGTGGATAGTAATGTTGATAAAAATGGAACTCGTAAAGTCGCTGAAGCGTTTGTGCAATTTCTTTATACACCCGAAGCCCAAAAAGCCTTTGCTGAATCAGGATTTCGTCCTGTTGATGAAACCGTTGCCAAAGAATTTACATCTCAATATCCAGTGATTAAAAAACTATTTACAGTCAATGATTTTGGGGGCTGGAAGAAGGTACAGACTGAATTTTTTGATGACGGAGCAATTTTTGATCAAATTCTTACGAAAGTTGGTAAGTCAAAAGGCTAAAACGATTGGCTAAATGAGAGAAATATCTTTCTAAACTAAACCCAATTTATTGACAACTGTTAACTTTTTAAATTCTATTATCGGAGGAGATCATTATGTCTCAAGCTCATGTTTTAAATTTAGATGAATCGGGGCGCGATCGCGTAGCCCAAACCCAAATCAGAATCAAAATTCCCCAGAAACATCACAATGAACCGATTATTTTCCAACTCGCCTCCCGTCATCAGTTAGAAGTTAATATTCAAGCGGCCATTTTGGGGGTCAATGCTGAAGGAAGTGGTTGGTTTGATTTACTCTTAAAAGGATCTTCTGACTCTATTGACAATGCCTTGCTTTATTTATCTGAATTAGATGTTGAAATTCTGAATCGCGATCGCCAGGAAATTGACGGTTGGTGAATTAAAGTCTCCCTTTCCAAGGGGGATTTAGGGGGATAAAAATATTTTCAAAAACTCTATTCAACAAAAAATAATGAGCAATACCGTCAATTATTCTTCTCAAATTATCAACAAAAACCAAAATACGCTTTGGTCAAGAATTTCCATTCCCTGGACAGTTACCGTAGTCTATCTCTTATTTGTTCTGATTCTTCCCATCGCAGCTCTTACAACCAAATCCTTAACTCTCGGTTGGGGAAAATTCTGGGAAGTTGCCAGTTCTCCTATTGCTATTTCTGCCTATAACGTAACTTTTTTAACCTCTCTCGCCGCAGGATTAATCAATGGAGTAATGGGAAGTTTGATTGCCTGGGTTTTAGTCCGCTATGAATTCTCTTTTAAAAAAGTTGTGGATGCCGCAGTCGATCTTCCCTTTGCTCTACCGACTTCGGTGGCAGGTTTAGTTTTAGCAACAGTTTATAGCGAAAAAGGCTTGATTGGTCAATTATTTGTCCCCTTTGGTATCAAGATTGCTTTCACTATTTGGGGAGTTTTCGTGGCGATGCTTTTTATTTCTTTGCCCTTTGTGGTGAGGACATTGCAACCCGTTTTGCAGGAATTAGAAGACGAAGCCGAAGAGGCGGCTTGGTCATTAGGAGCAACGGAATTTCAAACCTTTTGGCGTGTTATTTTCCCCCCCTTAATTCCCCCAATTTTAACAGGAGTTGCGTTAGGGTTTTCGAGAGCCGTTGGAGAATTCGGTTCTGTCGTTTTAGTCTCTTCTAATATCCCATTTAAAGATTTAATTGCCCCTGTTTTAGTATTTCAGCGTTTAGAAGAATATGACTATGAAGGAGCGACTGTTATTGGAGCTGTCTTACTGCTATTTTCCCTTATTCTTTTATTAATTATTAATCTCTTGCAACAGTGGGGCCGCCGTTATGCTACTGAGTAAATTTTCTAAGACCTGGTTAATCGCGATCGCCTTAATTTATCTTGCGTTAATCATTTTAATTCCCACTGTCACGGTATTTTACGAAGCATTTCATAAAGGAATAGAGCCTTTTTTGACTTCCGTTCAATCCCCTGATTTTCTAGCGGCGGTTCAATTAACAGTAATAATTGCTCTAATCACCGTTCCTTTGAATACCGTTTTTGGACTCTGTGCCGCTTGGGTGCTGGCTCGCAATCAATTTCCTGGTCGCGCTTTATTTATGAGTGTGGTTGACTTACCTTTTTCCATTTCTCCCGTTGTTGCAGGCCTAATGATTGTTCTTCTCTATGGACAAAAAGGTTGGATTGGTAGTTGGTTTCATGCAAAAGATATTCAACTGATTTTCGCGTTACCTGGTATGGTTCTCGCGACTATTTTTGTTACTTTGCCCTTTGTCGCACGAGAAGTCATTCCCGTATTAGAAGAAATGGGAACCGATCAAGAAGAAGCGGCTCGGACATTAGGCGCGAAAGATTGGCAAATTTTTTGGCGGATTACTTTACCCAATATTCGTTGGGGTTTATTGTATGGGGTTTTGTTAACCAATGCGAGAGCGATGGGAGAATTTGGTGCGGTATCCGTTGTTTCTGGGAGTATAATTGGACAGACAGCAACTTTACCTATTTTCGTTGAACAGGAATATAAAAACTACCAAACTGAAGCGGCTTTTAGCGCGGCAGTCATTCTCGCTTTATTAGCGGCAGTTACATTAGTTGTTAAAGAAATTCTAGAACGATATACGGGTAGAAAAGGACATTGATCTTAATTCTGTGGGATACATACCCCGCAGCTTGCTGCGATCTGTAAAAACAGCTTCCGAAGGGGTGCTGTTGAGTGAAGCCGAACCACGAAGTGTGAGAGGCGTAGCGAAGTGATACCCCGCAGCTTGCTGCGATTGGGAAGTTAATTTTTATTTTTGATTTACTAAAAAACTATGGGTATTATTGTTAACAACGTCTTCAAAAATTTTGGTAGCTTTCAGGCACTAGAAAACATTAATTTAGAGGTTAAGAAGAACACATTAGTCGCCTTACTTGGCCCTTCAGGTTCGGGAAAATCGACTCTCCTCAGAGCGATCGCGGGATTAGAACCCCCCGATCAAGGAAGTATTCTAATTAATGGACAGGATGCCACCCATGTGGATATTCGCAAGCGAAATATTGGTTTTGTGTTTCAACATTATGCTCTCTTTAAACATTTAACCATTCGTAAAAATATCGCTTTTGGCCTAGAAATTCGTAAAACTCCTGCTAAACAAATTAAGCAACGAGTCGAAGAACTGTTAGAACTTATTCAACTCAAAGGACTCGGCGATCGCTATCCTTCCCAACTTTCTGGCGGTCAACGGCAACGGGTCGCGTTAGCTAGAGCATTGGCCGTACAACCCCAAGTTTTGCTGTTAGATGAACCCTTTGGGGCCTTGGATGCAAAAGTCAGAAAAGAATTAAGAGATTGGTTACGAAATTTACACGATGAAGTCCATTTAACCAGTATTTTTGTGACCCATGATCAGGAAGAAGCAATGGGTGTTGCCGATGAAATTGTGGTGATGAATAATGGCAAAATCGAACAAATTGGCACACCCGCAGAAATTTATGATCACCCTGCCACGCCTTTTGTGATGAGTTTTATTGGGGAAGTGAATGTGTTACCCAGTTCGGCTCCTTTATTTCAAAATAATGGTCAGGATGTTATCAAAACAAACGGTTATCATGCGTCCTATTCAGCCTTTGTTCGTCCCCATGATCTAGCCGTGCAAACGGAAAGCGATGAAGTCACCAGTCAGGCAATTATTAAGCGGATTATCCATTTAGGTTGGGAAATTCAGGTAGAATTAATTTTACCCGATGAGCAATCTGTCGTCGCCCATTTAAGTCGTGAACAATTTGCTGAATTGGATTTACACATTAATCAAACGGTATTTATTAAACCTCGTCAAACGAAGTTTTTCTCTGAATCCAGTGGATTTCTCAATTTTGCGATTTAATTTTTGATACCAGGACATAATATATTATGTTCCTACGACTATTTTTTATTTCTCTGGTTAACTAATTTATACAAAGTATCATGAAATACCAGGTAGTTCGCAATGAAAAATATGATTTTGCGGGACAATACTATAGTGCCGTTTATCCCAATTTACATAAGTATCCCGCCACAATGTTACCTCAAATTGGCATTGAGATATTGAAAGAATTGAATATTTCAACAGGTAAATTACTTGATCCCTATTGCGGTTCAGGTTCATCTTTTGCGAGTGGTTTAGAATGTGGTATTACTGAAATGTTTGGCTTTGATATTAATCCTTTAGCAATTTTAATTTCTAAGGCTAAATATACCAAAATTTCGATTAAAAAAATCACAGAAGTCAAAACCCAATTACGCCATCAAATCTTTGAATTTATTAAGGATGAAGAAAATTTTAAAAAATTAATATTACCGAAAATCACCAATATTAACTTTTGGTTTTCCCAGGAAGTCTTACAAAATCTCAATGTGATTAAGTATTTTCTGGATCAAATCGAGGATGAAAAGATCAAACGCTTTTTCCGAGTTCCTTTTTCTGAAACCGTTCGGGAATGTTCCTACACCAGAAATAATGAATTTAAACTGTATAAAATGAAATCAGAGGCAATTTTAAATTTCAATCCTGACGTTTTTGGGGTTTATTTTAAAAAAGTTAATGATGCGATCGCCATTTATGAAAATTTTTATTATCCCAAACTGAATAATATTAAAATTGATATTCAATATTCAAAATTTGAACCCTCTAAAAATACCTTTGATGTTGTACTAACCAGTCCACCCTACGGAGATAGTCGAACCACCGTTGCCTATGGACAATTTTCGACCTTATCTAATGAATGGGCGGGAATTGATTATGCCAGAAAAATTGATGGAATGTTAATGGGGGGAGTCAAATCAAAGGAACTATTTTTAGAGGGAATTATCGCCGATTATATTACTGAAATTAATCAAGAAAATCATAAAAGAGCTTTAGAAGTATCATCTTTTTATGAAGATTTAGGAAACTCTATTGATCGAATCGCTCAAAGTATAAATAAAGGCGGAAAAAGTATTTATGTGGTGGGCAATAGAACGGTTAAAAAAATTCAACTCCCGACCGATCAATTTATCGCGGAACGCTTTGAAAAAAATGGCTGTAAACATTTAGTCACCTACGAAAGAGCCTTAAGCAGTAAAGCCATGCCGTCCAAAAATTCACCCAGTAATAAAACGGGAAATACCCTTAATACCATGCTGTATGAATATATTATTATTAGCGAAAAAAATTGTTGATAAATTTAGTTAAAAAGGCGAACGCAATCCGCCCCTACGAAAATGTCAATCTATGGTCGGTAGGGGCGCAAGCTTGCGCCCAACTTGCTCAAAAGTAGAAATTTTGATCTTTTTAAATAACCCGTTCATTTCCCCCATCAATGGGTAATTGGGCCGCAGTGGTTTTACTAAATAAAGGGCCACACATTTCGGTGGCAAGTTCAGCCACATCTCGACTGGTAATTTCGACTTTTAATAAGTTATTGGTTTTATAATCTTCTATGGTCAAACCGTAATGTTTTGCCCTCGCAGTTAACACTTCTTCTGTCCAGATGCCTGTATCAAATACCGCGTTGGGATGCAAGGTATTCAGTCGAATGCGATCGCGTCCCCATTCCAGAGCCGTTACCCGAATTAATTGATTGAGCGCGGCTTTTGAGACGGAATAGGCGGCAACCCCAGGGCCTGGAGCGGTCACATTTTTAGAGCCGATTACGACAACGCGACCCCCTTTAAAAGAGAGTTTGAGGAAAGGATAACATTCACGCAACAGCATTAAATTGGTATCCAAATTCAGATTCATCACCTTTTGCCATTGGGCTTGGCTCAGGTCAGCAACCCGACAACTGGGCGGAAAAATTCCTGCATTCAAAACCAAAATATCCAAACCGCCAAAGGTTTCGATCCCCTTCGTTAACGCTTGATTAAAGGCGGTTTCATCGGTCAAATCGCATTGAATGCCGCAATAATCTGCCCGTTTATGCACAGTCTCAATTTCTGGCTGAATATCAAGGGCAATCACCGCCGCTCCTCGTTTTAAAAGGGATTCCACACAGGCTTTCCCAATTCCCGATGCCGCTCCTGTCACTAAGGCAACTTCCCCTGTAAACATCGGTGGCGTTCCCCCCGTGCGTAATTTTGCCTGTTCCAAATCCCAATATTCCACTTCAAAAATATCTGTCGCAGAAAGGGCTTGATAACCGCCTAATTGGGTTGCTCGTTCAATAATTTCCATCGTGTGTTGGTAAATATCAGCTACGATCGCGGCACTTTTGGCCGTTTGTCCAACGGTGCAGAGTCCTAATTCGGGGTCGATAATAACACGGGGAGCCTCATCCAGCATGGTTTTCGGATCTTTTACTTTGGCCGCTTCCGTATTGAAATAGGTTTGATAGGCTTCGGCGTAGGCTCGAACGTCCCGACCGATCTGGGGGATACGTTTGGTGCGGATCACATGGTCGGGAGTAGCAGGCCCCTGTTGGGAAATTAGAGCTAAATCAGGACGTTGGGCAAAATTTAAACTCTTTTCATCGGTTTGGCGATTTAAAATAACCGAAAATCCTGCTACTTGGGAAACTTCGGCTCGCAGGTTAGCTAAACTTTGAGTAATTGCTTGAGTGGGGACTATCGGTTGTTTTTTTTCTAATTCCCAAGCTCCCTCTTGTTTCAAATAATCTTCCGCCAAATTTACTAAATCAATCATGCGATCGTAGGCTTCCTTGGCGGTTGCTCCAAAGGAAAAAATGCCATGATTCATCAACACCATGCCAATGGTTTGTTCCCCTGCTTCGGCAGAAAACTTTTCAGCACAAACCCGCGCTAAATCAAAGCCTGGCATCACGTAGGGAATAATCACCAACTTATTTCCATAAATCGATTGAATGCGATCGAATCCGTCTGCTGTATTGGTAATCGTCACTACCGCATCGGCATGGGTATGATCCACATATTTATAGGGCAAAATGGCATGGAGAATGGTTTCCACCGAAGGCGACGGCGCACTGGCACGGGTCATCTGGGTTTTGAGTTCATTGACCATCTGGGGATCGGGTAAAGAACTTAATTTCGCCAACTTCAACAAATGGGGCATACGGACAGGCGCAAATCCCGCTTCTTCAATGGTGGCCAAATCCCAACCACTGCCTTTGACGTACAAAATATCTTCCGTTTCTCCGACAATATTCGTTTCCTGAACTTTGACCGAAGTATTACCGCCTCCGTGTAATACTAAAGACGGATTCCGTCCCAAAAGGCGGGATGTATAAACTCTTTGGGCTAAATCTCCCTGATAACGAGCCGCTTCCTGGTCATCCCACAAATTTTTCATAGTAAACTAAGGTTAATCTTTGGATTACATCTTTTACAAAACAAGATACCATAAAATATCTCTAAATACAGAACTTTACGATAAGTTTCATCTATTGTAGGGACATAATATATTATGTCCTTAATATTATGTCTTGATGACTATTTTATCTATACGTAATTTATACGTTATCCATCAATGATTAATGTTTAAAAGTTTCGATATTTCAATTATTTTAGTCAAATTGATCAATTAATTTTTATTAAAGAAACGGTGATCGCAATTTTAATAAGAAAAGGGCGAACGCAATTCGCCCCTACAGATAATTTATTCAAGGAGTTGAAAGCGTGTGAATGATGAACGAATTTATTGGTTAGCTTGGTCAACGATTAAAGGTGTTGGCCCCATTTTATTAAAACGAATTCAGCAACATTTTGATCACCTAGAAAATGCATGGAAAGCATCGCCAAAAGCCCTCGGAGAAGTCAACGGTTTAGGCGGAAAATTGATCCAAACCATTCTAGAACAACGGGTCAAAATTGATCCTCTTCAATTATTAGAAGATCATTCCCAAAAAAATCCTAATTTTTGGACTCCCAGCGATCGCGATTACCCCGCTTTATTATGGGAAATTCCGAGTCCTCCTCCTGTTCTGTATTACTACGGTCAAGTTAATCCAAAGGAAAATTCAGGGGTAATTCCAGGCATAGGCATTGTGGGAACGCGATCGCCGACGGAACATGGTCGTCGTTGGACAAAAAAAATTGCAACGGGATTGGCAAAAAGTGGCTTTACCGTTGTGTCAGGCATGGCCGCAGGCATTGATGGCGATGCTCACCAGAGTTGTTTAAACGCAGGAGGTCGGACGATTGCCGTTTTAGGGACGGGACTCGATTTAATTTATCCGCCCCAACATCGTCAACTGTTTGAAGAAATTGCGACCCAGGGTTTGATCGTCACCGAATATGCCGTCGGAACGAAACCAGAACGGGGGAATTTTCCTGCCAGAAATCGTATTATTGCGGGCTTGAGTCGAGCCATTTTAGTGATGGAAGGAGATGAGAAATCTGGTGCTTTGATTACAGCTAAATATGCCAATGAATTTGGACGAGATATTTATGCTTTACCCAATTCTCCTGATGTTCTCCAGGCGAAAGGTTGTTTAACCTTAATTCATAACGGAGCAGAAATTATTATTGAACAAGAACAATTATTAGCTAACTTGGGCGCGATTCCCACCTTAGAACCGACTCAACAATTATCATTACTTCATGTCACTGAAGCAGAAACATTACCCGATTTAGACCCAATTTCTCTAAAAATTTTTAAAGCGTTAAATCACGAATCCATTGGCTTTGATTCGATTATTCAAATAACAGAATTAAGTGCCAGTGAAGTCTCAGGAAAATTATTAGGGCTAGAATTAATGGGGTTAGTGAAGCAATTGCCAGGAATGCGCTATCAAAGGAGTTGACTTTAATGAAATATATGGACGTTGTAAACGAAAAGATCCCCCCGTCCTTTGGACACCCCCCTTATTAAGGGGGGCAGGGGGGATCGAGTGCAAGAAAATTGTCAACTTAATTATAAATAACTGCTTATCTTAATCTTTTCAATGCTTCCTGGGCAATATTTTTAACGGATTTATGAGATAGATTGTAATAACGTAAGGTGGTTTGTACAGTGTCATGGCCCATCAGAGCTTGCAAATCTTGAACTGCCATAAATCCAACCCGCTCCATCGCAAAGGTATGACGAATATCCTGAAGCCGACAGCCTTTTAATTCAGTATTTTGACTAATTAAATTCACCCAATCTCGATAGGCGGTGCGATAATGCAAACGACTAATAATTTTACTCTTAGGTTGTTGGGCAGTTAATAGAGCAGGATGTCCTGAATGTCGATAATGTTGCACATAATGGTCTAAAACTTGTGCTAAATTTTCACCATAAAAACACCAACGGGATTGATGATATTGATTCATCACTTCAAAACAGCGATCGCCGAAATTAATCTGATCGAGATCTAGGGATAGAATTTCAGAGACATTGGCCCCCGTTTGATGCAATAAAAGAATGAGGGTATGGAGACGAGAATTGGGTTCAACAAGATGATATAAAAGACCTAATTGTTCTGAAGTCAAATAACGAATTTGTTCCGTATTGTTATCTTGATTGACAGTTTTATGACTTTTTCGAGATTTAAGATAGGCGATCGCATTAATTTCTAAATAACCCTGCTTAACGGCAAAATTAAACAAAGCGCGAATCGTTGCCCGATGACGATTATGGGTATTTTCGGCAAGGTGAGTCAAACTTGCTAAGTAAGCTTCAACGGCTTCTTCAGTCACCATTTCTATGGGCGATCGCCCGTATCGCCGCAAAAAAGGTAATAGGGTCATCTCGTAGGAATGAACAGTATTCGGACTCAGTTCTGCTCGGTCTAAAAATTGAGTTGCCACCATCGCCAGGGTAGTTGTCATTGCTATTTTTAAATATATTCAAGGTGATAAATTTTTTTAAATTAATTAAGGTTCAAAAATACAACAGATCTCTTCATAATAAAAAACAAATATTGGTAGGGATGTAACAGGATTATATCCTTGATTCTGTAAGGAGATTAATAATCTAGGGGTACGGTATTGGGTTATAAAAAGCCGTATTTTGAGGATTCAATTCATAGTCAATCACTCTTAGCTCACTATAAATTATCCCAAAAAGCCTAACAACCCTACCAAAACTTGCTAAGATCAACAACGCTAAACCCACAAAAAAGTTTGTTATTCTGTCATGTCCAAGACCCCCAACGCCGAGATCCATACCTACAAAGCTGAGATCGATTACCAAGGAAAAATCCATACGATTGAAGTAACTAGTAACAAAACGGTGCTTCAATCGGCCCATGATGCAGGAATTGATTTACCGACCTCCTGTGGAGCGGGGGTTTGTACCACCTGTGCGGCCCTGATTACCAAAGGAAAAGTGGCTCAAGAAGAAGGCATGGGCGTTTCCCTGGAATTACAGGCGGAAGGTTATGCCCTGCTGTGTGTTGCCTATCCCCTTTCTGATTTAGTCATTGAAACAGAAAAAGAAGATGAGGTTTATACCCGTCAATTTAAACAAGCCTAAGCGATCGCGTCCTGGCTAGAGATTTCTTTTTCAAAGTGGAATAAGTTAGAGTAAAACTATTATTTTTTAAGATAAACGCCGTGACGACAATTCCCCCCTCCCAACAACAATGGCGCGAAGAAATCACCCAACTTCCGCCCTGGTTGCGACGACCCATCGGTAAGGCCAGCGAACTTTCCACCGTCCAACAAATTGTTAAACAACGTCAAATCCATACCATTTGTGAAGAGGGGCGTTGTCCTAATCGGGCGGAATGCTATGCCAACAAAACGGCGACTTTTTTGCTGATGGGGCCTGTTTGTACCCGTGCCTGTGCTTTTTGTCAGGTAGATAAGGGTCATGCACCAATGGCATTAGATCCCAATGAACCTCAAAAAGTGGCTGAAGCCGTTGAATTATTAGGGTTGCGCTATGTGGTTTTAACTTCGGTGGCACGGGATGATCTGGCCGATGGGGGAGCGGGTTGGTTTGTGAAGGTGATGTCTGCTATTCGCGATCGCCATCAGGAAACTCAAATTGAAGTTTTAACGCCCGATTTTTGGGGAGGAGTAGAGCGAGAAGTTAGCCAAAAGGAACGAGTTTTAACGGTTACTAAGGCAAAACCCGCTTGTTATAACCACAATATTGAAACCGTTGAGCGATTACAGGGAGTCGTGCGTCGGGGAGCCAAATATCAGCGATCGCTAGATGTGTTGCGGTGGGTAAAAGAACAGGATAATGGGATTCCGACTAAATCGGGACTGATGTTGGGTCATGGGGAAACAGAGAGCGAAATTATTCAGGCAATGGAGGATTTACGCTCAGTTGATTGCGATCGCCTCACCTTGGGGCAATATATGCGTCCTTCCTTGGAACATTTACCCGTTAAAAAATATTGGACACCCGCAGAATTTGATCATTTAGGCGCGATCGCCCGTTCGTTGGGATTTAGTCAAGTTCGTTCTGGGCCACTGGTGCGGAGCTCCTATCATGCAGGGGAAGAGGATATTTCTAACAATATTGTCCAGCCATCCATTGCATAGCCCCTTAATTTTTCTTTACATTTATCTCATACTGTCTGAACTGATAAAAACAGGATAGCGACCTGCTTTTTTTTTAGTATCAACAATCACCAATGCCTTCATGGTTTGCAACCGAGTAAATATACGCAAAAAAAGTTATCTCTAAGCAAAAACTTTCAAAAAAGCCGTATTTTCCCGATTATTGAATAGCGTGACACCTTAATAAGATAGACCAATAGCAAAAAGTTTAATTTTCTTTTTAATAAATTTTTTTTGCGATCGCCCGCTCTGTCTTAAGTCTATTCTGTCTATTCAAGGATGGCCCGCTATGAATCCCCTTAATCTTTCTCTCCAATCTATTGCCGATGCTGGAATCAATCTCGATCTAGCCGATCGGGACTCTTTAAAAGACCTCGTTGCTTCCGTTTCCCCAGACATAAGGAAAAATTCTTTTAGCGCGATCGTAGACAAACCTCAAGATTCTGGGTTAAATCCCAACACGACATCCTCTCAAAACGTCAATCCCAAAAGCATCGAATTTCCTGTTTATCATCTCGAAAATTTTAATCCCCTTTTCTTCTCAAGTTTCGCGCGTCCTTCTTCCGAAAGCACCTCTTCCCCAGAATCAAAGATCACTGAGCTTTTAAAAAACTTTTCCTCTTTTCAGCCTGGCTCTAAAAACAACGAACCTGATGCAGATATTTTTCCAGCCGTTGATCCCCAGCAAATTCAACTCACCAATAGCACGCCTTCTGTTTCCTTCGCCCTAAGCAATTTAAGCAACACTTTTTTACTACACAGCAATCCCTTCGCCACAAAAACTATTTATCTCGACTTTAACGGTCATATTTTGCCTGCGGGTAGTGCCTGGGCCAATGGTTACAATGGCGGCAATGCGATTAATGCCCCCGCCTGGAGCCTAGATTCAGACCTAACAACCTTTAGCGATGCAGAACGTTCCATCATCCAAGGCATTTGGCAACGAGTAGCCGAAGACTTTGCTCCCTTTGATGTGAATGTCACCACGGAAGATCGGGGAGAGGCTTATTTGACCCGCAGTAGTAGTAGCGATCAGGTCTATGGAACCAGAGCCTTAATTAGTCCCATCGGTAGTTATTTTGGTGGTGGCGGCATTGCCTATGTCGGTGTGTTTAACTATGTCGGTGATAACTATAAACCTGCTCTGATTTTTCCTGAAAATCTTGCGAATAACGAAAAATATATTGCCGAAGCGGTAACCCATGAAGTAGGACACAATTTGGGACTGGATCATGATGGCACATCTACTACGGGTTATTATCAGGGTCACGGTTCAGGAACCACAGGTTGGGCTTCAATTATGGGGGTCGGTTATTATCAACAATTAACCCAATGGAGCAAGGGAGAATATTCAGGTGCGAATAACAAAGAAGATGACCTGAGCATCATTACCACGAACAGTGGTTTTGGTTATCGTGCTGATGAAGCGGGCAATACGGCTGTAGCGGCGGGTAATTTAGGAATTCTGGGTGTAAATGTAAATAATACAAGTCTCAGTGATGTGAATCAGTTCGGCATTATTCAGCAAACCACAGACCAGGATTGGTTCAAATTTACCACAGGCAATGGATCAATTAATTTAACCATTCAGGCCATTAGCCAAGCTTTTATTAATAATGGCGGTACTTTTTCCACCCAATACCTAACTCCCGCCAGTGGCATTACTAATCTAGACATTTGGGCGGGAATTTATGGAGCTGATGGAACAACTTTAGTTGCTCAATCGAATCCTGTAGATCTGCTCTCGGCGAATTTTACTAATCTTTTCCTCAATGCTGGGACGTATTATTTAGCCATTGATGGAATAGGAAAAGGAGATCCCCTCACAACGGGCTATTCGGACTATGGCAGTTTAGGACAATATTCCATTAGCGGAACCATTGTAACGCCCGTCACTACCGCAGGAATTTCTGTGACTCCAATCTCTGGATTAACCACCACAGAATCAGGGGGAACGGTAACATTTTCAGTTGTTCTCAACATTGCTCCGACTGCGGATGTGTTGATTGACGTGAGTAGTAGTAATACTAACGAAGGAACTGTTAATGTCTCGAACTTGACTTTCACCAGCGCGAACTGGAATATCGCCCAAACCGTCACCGTCACAGGGGTTGATGATTTATTAATTGACGGAAATCAAACCTATAGTATTGTTTTAGCTCCCGCAACTTCCAGCGATGCTAACTACAACGGACTGAATCCTAATGATGTGACAGTTGTTAATAATGACAATGATCTCCCTCTGATTAATATTACAACCAGTCCCCAAACCGTTGTCGAAGGTTTAGCAACTTCCCAAGTTTATACAGTCAGCTTAAATACGGCTAGTACTCAAAGTATTACGGTTCAATATGCCACCAGTAACGGAACGGCTACATCAGGTTCAGACTATACCAGTACAACGGGAACCCTGACGTTTAATGCGGGGGTCACGACTCAAACTATCACCATTCCCATCCTCAATGATTCTGTCAGTGAAGCGGATGAAACCTTTTCTCTCACCCTTTCTAATCCGACGAACGCCCTTCTAGGCAGTACCAAATCCGTCACGACGACGATCACGGATACCTTGACTGCATCTGTAACCACAATCCTTTCTGCTAACGTGGAAAACCTCACTCTTACAGGAACGGCGGCGATCGATGGAACAGGTAATGCGGGAGCCAATATCATCAAGGGCAATGATGCTAGTAACATCCTCAAAGGAGGTAATGGTATTGATGTTCTGACAGGGATGGGTGGCAATGACACCTTTGACTTAACGGGCATTATTGCACCAGCCAATCGTAATACTATTACTGATTTTTTAACGGGAGATACGGTTCGTCTTTCCAATAATCTGACAACCCGCGCTGGCACTGGCACACCTGTTTTTGCTAATGTAAGTCAGGGTACCTCCGCTACGCTCAATACTTCTACTTCTGATGTTTTCTGTTTCAATTTTAATAATACGGAATCAGATGTAAATCTAGGTACTGTCACCATTGGTTCTGCGTTACTTGATGGATTAAATACTGCTTCTGGCAGTGCTTCTCTTTCCGCTAGTGCGTCTGGAGGTAAGGGATATATTCTCGCCTATGACAACGATAATGCCTATCTTTATTACTTCAATGCAGGGAATAACAAGGCGGTAACGGCTACTGAAATCAATTTGATTGGTATTTTCGATAGTCAAAACGCGATCGCGGTTAGTTCCTTAGTTAATAGCAACTTTGCCATGATTTAAGTTGAATCGCTATAAACTGTAGGGACATAATATATGCCGTTCTTAATGTTATGTCCCAATCAGTATTTTGTTATTTGTCCGTGAGTAATAAACTTTCAAAATAGTTTATCCTACCAAACAGGATCGGAATAAATCGTAATAGTTACCGAGTCTATTCCCGAAGGAATTCCACTAATACAGGCACAAATGGGATTATCTTCTTCTATTTCCACTTCACAGGCATGACAAGACCCCATCAAACAGCCTGTTGGAATCAATAAACCTGCTCGTTCTGCCACATCCAAAATCAACTCGCCAGGTTCAGCTTGAATGGTAATTTGATCAGGTAAAAAAAGAACATTAATACTCATTCTTTGTCCTCATTTATTATTGCTAAAATAGGGGTTAAATCAACGTATTGATCAACGAGATCAGCTAGGTTATCAAACATCGCTTCTCGTTGTTCTTGATAATTGGGAATTCCTGTGGGTAACGTTGCTAGTCCTCGACGTTTACGGAGAAAGTTTAACCAGGATCTGCGCCAAGGGCCATTATCAAAAATACCATGCAAATAAACTCCCCAGATGGATTGATTTTTTTTGACCATTCCTAAATCTGTATCTTCAAAAATGGGTTGAAAATTTCCTGGAGTAAAGTTCAGAAGTTTACTGACTCCTTGATGAATTTCGTATCCGACAACGGGTAAGCCGATCTGGGGAAAACAGGAAATAGATTGACGTTGTTGAGTGATTTTTTGAGAAGTTATAATGGTTTTTATCGGTAAAAGATTTAAGCCCCGATAACTATCTTCTTTCCCTTCATAATGATCGGGATCATTAACGACTTTTCCTAACATTTGGTAACCACCACAAACCCCAAAGATTACTCCTCCTGCCTTCGCATATTTTTTTAATTGTTCTCCCATGCCGCTTTGGTGCAGTTCGATTAAATCAGCAATCGTTGTTTTACTACCAGGAATAATAACAGCGTCAGGATAACCTAAGGAGTCTTCTAATTTGACATATTTTAACGTTACATTCGGTTCGGCTTCTAGGGGGTCAAAATCATTAAAATTTGCGATACGGGATAGACGTAAAACGGCAATCGTTAAATCCGTTGGACTTGATGGAGCGCGACGGTCTAATAAGCTCAGGGAATCCTCGGCGGGAAATAATAAATCTGACCAGGGAATGACTCCTAGTACGGGAATGCCCGTATAATTTTCTAACCATTCAATACCCGAATCCAACAGCGATCGCTGTCCCCGAAATTTATTAATAACAATGCCCTTAATTAACGCCCGTTCCTCTGGTTCCAATAACGCCAAGGTTCCCACTACATGGGCAAACGCACCGCCGCGATCAATATCTACCACTAAAATTGTCGCCGCATTGAGATATTTCGCCACTCGCATATTGGTTAAATCTCGATGTTTGAGATTAATTTCGGTGGGACTGCCTGCTCCTTCACAAACAACGACATTAAAATCCTGTTCTAAACGTTTTAAAGATTCGGCGATCGCCTGCCAACCCCGTTCAAAATATTTTTCATAATATTCAGCCGCTCCCGTCACCCCGATCGCCTCACCGTTCATAATGACCTGGGAAGTCATATTACCCTGGGGTTTAAGCAAAACAGGATTCATTTCCACCCTGGGAGTGGTTCCCGCAGACCAGGCCTGCACCGCCTGGGCATGACCAATTTCTCCGCCTTGAGCAGTGACATAGGCATTGAGAGCCATATTTTGCCCCTTAAAAGGAGTTACCTGCCAACCTTTACGCTTGAAAATACGACAAATTGCCGTCGTCAGAAAGGATTTCCCCGCATGGGAAGTCGTCCCCACCACCATCACTGCTTTCATACGATTTTTCCAATCCACTCAACGAATTAAACACGATCAATCACTCAGATCAAGCTAAAGAAACCAGGGAAACCAACGCCGACATTGATTGATTAATCGTTGCCCCAAGGTAATCTTTTTCCACAGTGGGCCTTGACTTTTCCATTGCTCTACTAAATATTTGCCCAAAGGCGTTAACCGAAAACTATCAGTAATACCCTGACCATCGACTTCTCGGCGGAGTAGTCCCACCTGAATTAGCCAAGTCAACTCTACTTCGACTCGTCTTTCAGACAGAAATTTTTCCGTGTAACCCTCCATGAGTCCACTTTGGTTCGCCATTAAAGGCAATGGCACACTCCCCAAACCCATAGCAACAAATAAAACTAAGCAGAAGGGAGAATCCTTGAGAGCCAACTCTGCTCGCCGCAAGGTTTTAATCGGATAATCAATTTTTGGGGATTGCTGAGATAAAACAGTTGTTTTCATAAAATACTCAATTTAAGTTTCTCTGGCTCTTTACTATGGTAGAGGTCAGCAAGGATCTACTTCTTGGTTCCGTATTAACCTTCAGAAGATGCTCCCTGCCTCACTCTATTCTCTCAGATTCCTTGTAATATTTCGTTACAAAAAAGCAGGAAAAATTTTAACAAGATGTAACAAACAGATGGCCGCTTGACGTTGTATAAAAGATACAGAAGGGTTATTACAGAAGAAACAAGATTTTATTATTATGTTTTTCAGCCCCTTCAAGTTTATGAGATAAACTCAGAAACTTTCTCAGATTTCGTTAATGTTAAATTGAAGAATCCGAGAAAATACTGAAATTAACAGTTTACCCAAAAACCGTATTGGTTATTAAGGTGACTTAATTAACCCCCTAGC
>QBMS01000036.1 GCA_003249095.1 Snowella sp. | reverse complement strand
TCCGAAGTAATGGAATCTTTGATTTTGAAACTAAAAATAGTTACAGCATCCGAGTTCGTACCACCGATCAAGGCGGCTTAACCTTTGAGAAACAGTTAACGATTGGAGTGACTGACCTTAATGAAATTCAAGGTAATCCTTTAATTAACAATGGTCGGAACCCAATTGTCGGGACGGCTGGCCCTGATTATCTGACAGGCGGGATAGGTGCAAAAACCCTGACAGGGGGCGGTGGTAATGACTCCTTTGTGTTTACCAATATGCGGGATGTCGGTCAACGGATTGCAGACTTTACTGTTGGAGAAGATAAACTCGTCTTTGCCCAACTCTTCTCTAGCCTCGGTTATACAGGCTCCGATCCTATTGCCGATGGTTATATCAAATTTATTCAGGGAACAGGATTAAATTCAGCTCATACTTTCCTCCAGATTGATCGGGATGGACTAACAGGAAGCGCGATCGCTCGTAATTTCCTACAAGTTGATAATATTACTCCCACACAATTAAACAATCCCAACAACTTCCAGTTTTAACCCAGTTTTCCCTTGTTTTATTCTCCCTTATTTCTTCCCCTAAATTTTATGCAGACTCAATCTAAAACCCCTCTAACAACTCTCGGTCTTGCTCTTGCCTCTAGTCTCTGTGCGATCGCCTTTTCTACTCCTGCCTACTCTATTAATGTTAATTTATTCACTTTTGATGCTATTGGAGATGTTACGAATAACAACACCGTTATTCAATCAGGAACAGATGATACAGTTGACGTGGATGCTTTGGAATCCTTTCTGGGTTTTACTTCAGGTTCTCTTGATGCCGACACTACCTTCGGTTCAGCTATTAAACAAACCTTGAACTTCAATGCAGGGGATCGGTTTAGCTTTGATTGGACATCTAACATTGACAGTCAGGATCAAGCTTTTGTTGCTATTAATAACGCAATCCAAGTGCTGTCAACTGGTAGTCGCTATAGCTATACTTTTGCTACTGCTGGCAATTATCAGGTTGCAATGGGAGTTATTGATCTCTTTGATTCAACAGGCTCATCAACCTTGACCCTGAGTAATGCTCAAATTCAGGCAGTTCCTTGGGAAACAGATGCACTTCCTGTTGTGGGTACTACCCTGCTTTTTGGCATTGGGATTTGGAAGAAATATAAATCTTCAAATTCCAGTGATCTTGATCTCAAATAATTCTTACTTTGAACTGCAAATAAATAATTGAAAGGCGATCGCATTTTTCTTAATGGAGAAGATGCGATCGCGGAACGAAAGAAGGTTGGAATTTAGCAAAGTAGTGTTAAGATGGGCAAAAATTTGATCTGTTTTTTTTAAAACGACCCATAATGCTCCTAGCCCACGTTGATGGGTGTGCCAATGAATATAAACCCCAATAACTTACTCCCCTCTAATCCCACACCGCCGACTGAACAAGAACCTCTGGCAATAGAGAACTCGTCCCTCGCTCAACGCTTATTCCGACCCATTCAGGAGACCGTTGAACGATTTCCCCTACAATCCTGGGCATTGATTCTCATTTTGCTGTCAAGCGGTGTCGGTTTTGGCGCGACGACTTTGTTATTGAAATTACCCAAAACGCCTCAATGTTCTAGGGTTTTTTGGCCAGTTGCTTCTGCTTCCATGCGACTGTATTGCGCTCAACTCTCAGCCGATGAACGTACGGTGGATAGTCTATTACGGGCGATCGAATTGGTTGCGTCCCTACCTGCGGATCATCCCCTCCATGCCGAAGTTGAACGAAATATTGAAGAATGGGCGACTTCCATCCTCAATTTGGCTGAAGATGAGTTTCAGTCTGGGAAGTTAGAGGAAGCCATCAAAACCGTCAGACGCATTCCCGATCATGTAGAGGCTTATAAATTAGTCGAAGACCGCATCGCCCATTGGCAAAAAACCTGGCAGGAAGGGGAAGAAATTTTTGCGGCGGTAGAAAGTAATTTACGCAAGGCACGGTGGAATGATGCCTTCCGTGAGGGAGTAAAACTGTTAAATATCGATAATCGCTATTGGGCGACGATCAAATACGATGAAACCGTTAAAAATATCCAGATCGCTCAGGAAGAAAGCCGAAAACTCGATACTGCTTTCAATATCTTTCGTCGCGGTGGGATTGATAATTGGATACAGGCGATCGCCGAAGCGGCTAAAGTTCCCTCTACCAGTTATGCCTATGAAGAGGGGCAACGGTTAATTACTAAAGCCAAGGAAAAAATCGGTGAAACCATCCAAAAGTTAATTGATGATAAGGATTGGCAGACTCTATCAAGTGTGGTCGGTCGTTTACCTGATGGTTCCTTTTCTACGGAAGAACTCAATGAATGGGAAATCTTAGGCAGTTCAGGGAGCGATGCTCAGATGGGTACCCTGGAGGGGCTCAATTCGGCGATCGCAACGGCCGAACGCATTACGGATCAAAACCGCCCCCTTTATCAAGTCGCCCAGGAATTAATTGCGGGCTGGAAAACGGAGGTACAGGATTTAACTCTATTGGCTCAAGCTCGACAAACCGCCGAACCTGGTACCATTGACGCTCTCAATGCCGCGATCGCCCAGGCTCAAATGATTCCGAGTAGTAATACCCGTTATCGAGACGCAAAACAGGATATTGCCACCTGGACAAAACAGGTACAAGTAACGGAAGATAGCCCTATTCTCAATAAAGCAAAGGAATTAGCGACTTCTGGTAATATTAGCGACCTCCAACAAGCCATTAGTCAAGCCAGTTTGATTAATCGCGATCGCGCCCTCTATTCCGAAGCCCGTAAGGAAATTCAGGGTTGGCAAAGCACGGTAGAAACCCAAGAAGATCAACCCATTCTGGATCAAGCCAATGCCCTGGGCAATAACCAAGATTATCAATCCGCCATCAATACTGCATCCCAAATTCGTTCAGGTCGCGCCCTCTACCCAGAAGCCCGCAAAAAAATTGGTCGTTGGCAGTCCGAAATTCAAGCTCAGAAAAATTTACAAAGAGCCTACGCGATCGCCGCCAATCGGACTCCCGAATCCCTCACTAGTGCCATTCGATTAGTGAACCAAATTCCTTCCTATACCGAAGCAAGTTCCCAACGACTCCAAGCCTTAAATACCTGGAGTTATCAGCTACTCTCCATCGCCCAGGAAAAAGCCAGTGTCTCCTCTTTTTCGGAAGCAATTCGCCTAGCTCGTCTCATTCCTCAAGATAGTGCGGCCTACAGTACTTCTAGAGAATTAATCTCCGATTGGCGACGTTTACTTGCTCCTCCCGCTCCCGTTGCACCGCCTGAACCCAGCCTAGAGTCATCCCCTTCTGCTGTGGATAGTGCCAATCCTTCCCTTTAGTCAGATTAAAAAGGGGATCTGGACATCCTTGAAATTAACTAACAAGTCTTCGTGATTACATTCTTGATAGGAGCAGGAAAAAAAGATTTCTCAGGAATATTTTGTTAGTTTTTACAAAACAATTTGCTGTATTATGTCGATTTTTACTAATTTTTTGACAACGCTGATCCTGGCAACGGGATTAGTCCTATTCGTGGTTTTTGCCATTCAAAATGTTATCCCCACTTCTCTAACCTTTTTATTGTTTGAGTCGATTCAACTTCCCATTAGTGTTTTATTAACGTTTTGCTTTGTCTTTGGTCTATTACTTGGCGCATTTCTTCCTCTTTTCTGGAAACGTTCTCCCAAACGCCGATCACGGTTAGATGATTTTGAAGATGAGTTCGATTTTGAATGAATAAAGTATTGCAGGATAAAAAATGAAAAATTCTGGTTCTTGTCTCATTATTGGGGGCGGCATGGCAGGTTTGATGGCGGCAACCGTACTAAAACGTCATGGCCTTGATGTTACGGTTTTAGATAAAGGACGGGGGATTGGAGGACGTTTAGCCACTCGTCGATTAACCTATTCGGAGGAAATTGAAGGCGTTTTTGACTACGGAGCGCAATATTTTACCGTCAGCGATGCCGTAGGCACACTGCGTGACCGCGAATTTCAGGGCTGGGTAGATGAATGGTTAGCGGAAGGCGTAATCACGGAATGGAGCCAGGGTTTTTTCCAAGAATCAGGTTCTTTCAAATCCAGTAATAAACCCTGTTATCGGGGAACCAAAAGCAATCGCAGTCTAGCTCAATACTTGGCCCAATCCCTAACGGTTCATACCAATGCCCAAGTCACCCGATTAAGTTGGCAAGATGACCATTGGCAAGTTCAAAGCCAAACAGGAGAATTTTTCCAGGGTGATCGCCTAATTTTGACCCCCCCCGTCCCCCAATCGTTAACGTTATTAGACCATTCTGATATTGCCATAAACCCAGAAATTCGACAAAAATTAGAGCAAGTCACCTACTATCCTTGTATTACGATGCTGGCACTCATGGAAAAACCCAGTCAAATTCCTGCTCCAGGGGGATTATGGGGATCGGGTCATCCCCTGGGATGGATCGCTTGCAATTATCAAAAAGGGATTTCTACTAAGGGCTATGCCGTTACTCTCCAAGCAGGCCCTGAATTTAGCCAGAATTATTGGGATCAGGATAATGCAGAAATCGCCCAGCAATTATTAAAAGCTGCCGATTCTTGGCTCAGTTCAAAGGTATTAGATTATCAGATTCATCGTTGGCGATATAGTCAGGTGGCAGTTAGTTATGGGGAACCCTGTTTAGTTTTAACTGAACCTGGCCCGTTGATTTTAGCAGGGGATGGTTTTCTGGCTCCCAAAATCGAAGGGGCTGTTTTATCAGGATTAGCGGCGGCGCGATCGCTACTTCCGTTAAGATGATGAGTAGATTTTGATGATTTGTGTCAATAATTTACGTTCCAAATCCATATTTGTTAAAAACTTTTTTAGCAGAATGAGTCAAAAGAAACTGACTAAATTCTTTAGCAATCTTGGGATTTTTACTATCCCTCAAAACCGCGATCGGATAGATAATTGGAGTATGGGAACTTTTGGGAAAAACTGCTACTAATCTAATCTCCCCAGAAGTTTTAGCATCACTCAGATAAACAAAACCCGCATTCACATTGTCTGTTTCTACATAACTTAATACCTGTCGGACATTTTTAGCATAAATTATTTTAGATCGTATCTTATCTAATATTTTATAGTATGCAATAACCTCTTCTGTATAGCGACCTACAGGGACAGAATTGGGTTCTCCCATTGCAATCCTAGAGATATTAGTTTGGGTTAAATCTTGGATTTTTTTAACTTTTTTTTCATTTTTTGGCGTAACTAAAACGAGTTGATTCGTCAGTAATGGTTGGCGAGTTCCTCCTAATAATAATTTCTTAGATTCTAGGGCATCCATTTGTTGATTTGCCGCCGAAATAAAAACATCAACAGGTGCGCCTTGTTCAATTTGTTGTTGTAAAGAACCAGAGGAACTAAAGTTATAGATAATTTCTACATTTTGGTGTGTTTTTTGATAGATAGGTTTGATTTCTTCTAGGGCATCCTTGAGACTAATGGCGGCAGATACCATTAATGGAACGGGTTGGAATGGAACAGACTTTGTTGAATAATTGGATTGAAATCTTCCCCAAAGGATTGTCCCAAGTATCATTCCCACGCACAAAAACCATACTATTTTTTTAGTCAGTTTCATGAACCCATACAACCTATTTTAAAGATGATTTTGGTCTCAAAAAATTAGCGCGATCGCGTTTCTAATTGATTTAAGCTTCAGCTTTTTCATAGGCTTCAACAATTCTTTGAACCAACGGATGACGTACCACATCGGCTTGGGTAAACTGACAGAAAGCAATGCCCTCTACGTCTTTTAAAATTTTAGTTGCCGCCATTAAGCCAGACTCTTGATGACTCGGTAAATCCGTTTGGGTAATATCTCCCGTAACCACCATTTTAGAGCCAGAACCAAGACGAGTTAAAACCATTTTTAATTGGGCAGGTGTGGTATTTTGCGCTTCATCCACAATAACGTAGGCATTCCGCAGAGTCCGCCCCCGCATATAGGCCAACGGTGCGACTTCAATCTTTCCCCGTTCCATTAAATCAGGAATTCTTTCAGCATCAATAAATTCATATAAGGCATCATAAAGCGGACGCAAGAAAGGATCTATTTTCTGTTGCAAATCTCCTGGTAAAAAGCCGAGTTTTTCCCCCGCTTCTACCGCAGGTCGCGTTAAAATAATGCGATCGCATTGATTATTTAAAAGAGCTTGAACTGCCAGTACCGCCGCCAAAAAAGTCTTGCCTGTTCCTGCTGGCCCGACGCAAAAAGTAATATCGTGGGTTTCAATGGCTTTCACGTATTGGCGTTGTCGAAAAGTCTTGGCACGAATGGTTTCTCCCTGACGGGTTTTCGCCAGTATCGTCCGTTGGAGTGACTGGTATTCTTCCGTTTGCCCCCCATCCAACGCCTGACAAGCGGTTAATAAATCGGGCCGAGAAATCGCTTTTCCTTCTTGCCAGTAGGGAGAGAGCGATCGCAGCACTTTCAAGGCTCGTTCGACGAATTTTTCTTCCCCATAAACGCGAATTTCCTTACCCCGCAATACCAAATTTGCCCCCGTATGTTGAGCTAGATAGGTCAAATTTTCCTCCTGCATTCCTGCTAAGGCGATCGCGCTTTCTTGACTCGGTAATTGAAGGATTTGGGAAATTTCAGCCATAATTAAGATTATTAGTTTAGCATTTTAGTAAATCATTAAGAAGTCGATCACTGTAACTAGATTTTGTAACCCGATTTTATCAATATCATCACTATTTATCCCAATTGGTAGAAGCAAATTTTTGACCTCCGACCTTCTCCTTCTATTTTATGATAGACACAAACTTGTCTAGAACTAGATCTTTTTAAAATTGCATTTTATCTGAACTTAATAATCACAATTGTCTTCTTTCAACAGATTTAATCACGCGATTTAAATCACTTGAGTCATTGCTGTCCAAATAGTCCATCCATCCATCAGCCATAAAAATACCGTAAAAACAAACAACGTTAAATACATCCAAGGTTGAGCGAGGGGACGAATATCCTTTGTATCAATACCTGTTTTCGCTTGAACCATTTCCACTAAACGGGCAAATCCTGCTACACGCATAGGTAATAAATAAGCGCGATCACCTTTAGGAGTCACAAAATAATAGACCAATCCCCCTTGTCCTGTGGTTCGCAGTTTTAAATCTTGAATTTCTGTCCAGTTTAGGCTCCAACCGCGACGAAATTGGCTCGGAATCCAACGAGGATAACAAACTTCGATTTTGGCCTCATCTAGGACAACTTTTTCACTTAAAAAGCCAATTAAAATGACGAGACCGATCGCGATTCCGACCCAGAGAATGAGAGGGGAGATCGGTGACTGGGTAAATTGCGCCAAAAAGGGCAAGGGAATCGTCAGAGCTAGATATAAACTGATGAGGGTAATTTGAATGAGGGGAGAAAGTCGAAAGCTGGATGATTTATCGAAAAGGTCAGCCATGATGGATTGTCTAGATTCAATGATTTTGTCTAGTCGTTTTTTGAAAACATTTCATGATTTATGTATTATAGTTTGATAAAAAATTAAAGCGTAGTCATTAATCAGGTGAAATTTCATGAAAGTTGAACGTCCCAATGCCCCCGAACTGACTCCCGAAGAACAGAAGGAACTTGAGCGACTCAAGGGCATTATCGAAAGTGCGATCGCCGATGGGGTAATTTCTAATTCAGAATACGACAACATCAGAAACACCGCCCTAGAAAAAAATCCTAGCCCTGAATTACTCTACCAAGAACTCGAACTCTACCGTCAGTTAGTGACAGAAAAAGTGAGAAAAGGTGTTTTAATTGCCGAAAACTTTGAATAATTCAGATTGAATAAAAAATCCCGCAACGGGAAGATTTATTCGCAAAATATTGGGCAATTTTTCCTGAACGCTTCATCTAAAGAAACAATTTTGCCAAAAAAGAAGTCTCTTCTAAGGTCTTCTCGTCTTTTCCCTGGGTCGGCGATCGCAGCTTGAACTTTGAACGATTTGACCCAAAAAATTAACCATCACCAGTCATAATGTTACCGTTTGTCCTCCCACTGATTTTTGCCCAAGCGATTCCCATTCCCGTTATTCCCCCGTCTCCTGCTTCTCGTCGGAGTCCTGGTATTGTTACCCCGACTCCCGCGATCGAGCAACCGCCCGAACCCCAGATAATCAGTGTTTCCCAACCTGTTCGTCCCTTACCTGGCAAACTAGATAGTATTCCCGTTTTTAATAGCAATAATCCCGAATTAATCTTCAATGAAGGGATCATTCTTTCGACTCTGTCCTCTGTCGGGATGGCCAATCCCTATGCCCATCTGAATTATCAATTTAAAGGGCGTTTTGATGTCTTTGCTCACCATGTCGTCAAGGATAGTCCCCAACGTCAGGACAGAACCCTTTATTTGGGAATATTACTCTTTAATGACAGCAGGAAGCCCGTAACAATTGATGTTTTACAGGGCGCAAGTTATATCACTTCAGAGGCTCCTTTCTTGGATTTGCCTCCCCAGGTAGAAAACCCCAATGGCTCAGTGTTTGCAGGGCCAGGCAGTCGTAGTATGGTGGATATTTTACGGGGGAAACGTCCCGCCAATCTTCCTCCCCAAATTACGTTGGCTCCTGGGGAATCCCAAATGTTATTGAATATGCCCGTTCCCGTTAATTCCACAAATTTGAATCGGAATGGGATTTCGGCCTATTTTCGCCTCAGCAGTGATGGGAAAGTTCAGGCGGCTAGTATGGCTATGTATTCTAAAAAAGATGCAATGGGTCAAGATATTTCACCGAGCCTAGAGGATTGGAAGGGTTTACTCAAGAGGGGGAACTTGATGACTCCCCGCGATCGCATTCCTCGTAATACTCAACGTCGTATTTATAGCCGAGTGGCAGGAGTTTCGATTGGTTCTCAATGGCAAGCAACCTTAACCGATACTCCCAATGGAACAAGTTTAAGTATTCCTGCCCAGGGTCAGGCTTTTTCCTACCCCATTAGCACCCTAGAAGGGGGAAGATTAGGCACAAATCAAAGTCAAGCGGCTAAAATGGCGGTACGTTATCCCGATTCAGCCTATGAATCTCATGGGAACTACGGAATGCAATACAGTCTTAGTCTGCCCCTCTACAATTCCACTCAACAAACTCAACAGGTTGGTATCGCGATCGAAACCCCGATCAAAAAGGATCAAATTACCGATGGACAGTTAAAATTCCTCGTTCCTAGTCCCAAAAACGTTTTTTTTCGGGGAACTGTCAAAATTACTTATCCCGATGACAGTGGCAAATCTTTAACTCGTTATTTCCATCTCGTTCAACGCAGGGGCCAAAAGGGAGAATCTTTAATTAATCTAACCATGCCTCCAGGCGATCGCCGTTTAGTCCAGGTGGAATTGCTCTATCCTCCTGATTCTACGCCGCCGCAAATTCTCACGGTTAGAACCCAATAAAACTACTTTTGGGCGCAAGCCTTACGCCCCTACTGCCCCAAACCTTATGTAGGGGCGAATTGCGTTCGCCCTTGAACGCTATAAAATAAATCCCAATTCCAGAGAGTCAGAATAATTAAGCTCTTAAACTGGCCGCAAATCTTCCTAAATCTGTTAGCGTTAAACAGTGGAAAAAACGTCTAATCTCAAATCTGTGAGGCGAATAATGACGACTGATCAACGTTTAATGCTTGTGGTTTTATTGATTCCTGGTTTATTGCTCTCGGCCCTCGTCTTAGGCAGTTTTGCTAAGGGCGGTTAGGTTCCCCATAATCTCGAACTCCTTACAATTGAAACAGTGACCAGCCCTAGAAATCCTTGACGATCGCGACTGCTCACTGTTTTTAATTTTCCCGTTCATCATCAAAAACCTAGCTTTCTTTGGGTTTAAATGGCTTGGGTTTGAGGGAGTCGGACTGACTGAAGGTGCTTTCTAGGGTTTTACGATTTTCCATTTGCCCTAAAAAATAGCCTGTCATCATCGCCGAAGCCAAAAGATTTGCCAGGTTGTCGCGATCGGTGCTGATTTGAATGTGAAATTCTTCTGACGGGAGCATTCCGACCAAACCCTGGATATTTTGGGTAATAATTTCTTTAATTTCTGGACTGGCCGATTGGGCAACCCAGGCAAGGGTTTCGGGGTGTTGTTGTTGGAGGTACTGAATTAAGGTGTTGGTATCTTGTTCTTCTGGTTCAGAAGCAAAAAAATCAAAGTTAAATACCATTAGGACTCCCTAAGCTAAGTTTGACATCTCTTCCGATCTTATCTTACCCACTATAGCGGCTAGAGTTAAAAAATGAAAAAATTTTATTCCAAATTTAGCGAGAGTTTGTCAATCTCAAAATATTGGTGAAATTTGTCCGTAATTTCTAGCCAAGAGGATCTACCGTCGGTTTGACGACGTTTTCTTACGAAGCCTAATTCTACTAATTCTTGCACCTGTTGATAGGCACTACTTCCCCGTAGATTAATTAAATCGGTTTGTAAAATGGGGGATTTGAGGGCGATCGCCGCCAGGGTACGCAAACTCCCTGTACCGAGTTCGGCGGGAATAAAATCCTGGATCAATTCCTGAAAGGTTGCCCGTAGTTGGAGACTATAGCCCGTTGGATTTTCCGCAATTTCTAAGGCACTATCTCGGTGGGCATAATCATCCATTAATTCGATCAGGGCTTCTTCTACTTCTGTGCGATCGCATTTTGTAGATTCGGCTAATTCAGCGAGGGAAAGGGGTTGGCCTTTGAGATAAAGAATGGCTTCAATTTTGGTCGCTAATCTCATGCAGTGTTATTAATATCTTATTTTTGGGAATTTATGTTTGGAAGTCCCCCAGAATTGGGGGATTTAGGGGGCTTTACTTGAGTATAGAGAAGAATGGAGATCTACTACCCGACCAATTACTGCGATCGCGGGAGCTTCAAACTGTTTTTCTTCAATTTGCTCAACAATAGTCTCTAGGGTTCCGATTAATTGGGACTGATCAGGAAGCGTTCCCCAACGAATGAGGGCGATCGGGGTTTCGGGCAATAATCCACCCGCCAATAGTTCGGGCAAAATATTCGGTAAATTATGGACTCCCATATAGATCACGATGGTTTCTGACCCCTGGGCGATCGCTGTCCAATTGATTTGGGGTCGATATTTTCCCGCTACTTCATGGCCCGTGACAAAGGTGACACTAGAACTATAATCTCGATGGGTGACAGGGATTCCCGCATAGGCAGGAGCCGCAATGCCAGATGTAACGCCTGGAATCACTTCTACCGCAATTCCTGCTTGGATCAAAGCTTCCATTTCTTCTCCCCCTCGACCAAAAACAAAGGGATCGCCCCCTTTTAAGCGCACCACAACGGCATGGGATTGGGCTTTTTTGATCAGTAATTGATTAGTTTCGTCCTGTAACTTGGAATGACGACCCCTACGTTTCCCTGCATCAATCCGTTCTGCCTGGGGATTAATCATTTCCAAGATGGGAGGACTGACGAGGGCATCATAGATTACCACATCAGCGTGTTCCAAAAGGGTTTTTCCTTTAATCGTCATTAAGCCTGGATCGCCTGGCCCCGCACCGACGAGATAAACCTTACCGAAAATAGGATTAGGATTGGATTCAACAAGCGGCTGATTCATGGATTGACTAGATCAAGGATTAATTGGGCGAGTTCGGGGGTTGCTCCTAGCGGAGAGCCTATTTTAAACGAAATTTTGGGAAATTTTTGTTGGTATTGTTGCACCTGGGTCGCGATCGCATCGGTAATACCGCCTGAAAAGAGAAAATAGGGTAAAATCGTGATTTTTTGGGGTTTGTCGAGGTCTAAATTAGAGAGAATTGTGTCTAAATTCGGAGCCACTGACCAATAACAGGCGATCGCGTTTAATTGATTCGCTAGAGTCTCAATCACCGTATTACCTCCTGCCCGACGACTGCCATGAGCAAGGATAATGCGGACTTCTGTGGGATCTGGATTAAACCTTTGAGCTAAAATTTCTAGAATTTGGGGAGAACTGCCTAGATAGGGACATAATTCTAATTGAATTGAATTTCCTAATTTAGACTGCGCGATCGCAATTTCCGAGGGAAGATCTATCTGGACATGAACGCCTGGAAGTAAAAAAAGCGGCACAATCTTTAAGGTAGAAAATCCCGATGCTTTATTCAAATAGACCGCCTCAATCATTTGCTGATGTAAGGGCAGGGGATGACATTCTAGGGTTGCCGTTCTAACCCTGATGCTTTCAGGATTACAGAGCAGAGTAGTTGCGCCTTCTGTCAAATTTCTTGGCGATGAAACTGCCCGATGATTGACCCGACTCATTTCTCTGGTCGCCAATGTTTGATCCACCAGATAGGCAAGTCGATCCAGCGCGACTTGAGGACGGGGATCGCGACTCCCGTGAGAAACTAACAAATAGGCAGAAGTCAAAGGCAAGGAATTCTTAAGTAATTTTTAAGATTTGTGTAAATTAATTTTACATCATCCATCACTCTAGAAAAATTAAACCCAGAAATCTGTATCCAAAGTCATCCTTTTTCCTCTCCTTTCCCTGTCAACCCTTAACTCCTATTGATGAAAATCAGGACTAAAACTTATCCCATAATGAAGCAAGGGGTCACTTGAATGGCATGATAGTTATTACCACTCAATCTTAACTAGTTTAGTCAACGGTCATTGTCCTTATGGGATTTGCAGATTTATCGATCGCGGATATTGCGGCTGAATATAATCTCCCAGGGTCAGCAGTGTTTCATATCTGTGATCAATTGGGAGTGACCTATAAAAATCAACAGACTAAGTTGGCGTTGGAAGATGCCAAAGCCATTATTGCTCATATTTTGTCTCAAAAGTCATCATCTAGTCCTTAATATCCGTCAATTAGGGTTCTCGGCTTTGGGAATCTAGAAAAAAGCGATTATTTAGGCTTAGGGCATGATGAGAACATTTTCAAGAATGATCGATAAACTAGCAAGATTGGGAAATGTCAATGTTAAGTCAATTAAGTTAAAACCAAATCAATCAAACTATTTGAGGAGAACAATGGTAAAACGATTTTTTTGGGTGGCGATCGCTACTGTATTTTTCCTGTTCCAACTTTCAGTGGGCAGTGCCAACGCGGTCGAACTCACCACAGAGACCCTGACTATCCCCCTAGACGGGGCGGGTAAAACGGTAACCCTAAGTGACCAAGAATTTGCCAAGGGTCAAAAGATTTTTGTGCAAAATTGTACTAAGTGCCATCTACAAGGAAAAACAAAAACCAATAATAACGTCAGTTTAGGATTAAAAGATTTGGCCCAAGCCGAACCTCCCAGGGACAATTTGCTCGCGATCGTCGATTATTTGAAACATCCCACCAGTTATGATGGAGTGGACGATTATACCGAATTGCACCCCAATGTCACCCGACCAGATATCTATCCTGAGTTGAAAAATCTCACGGAAGATGATGTCTATGACGTTGCAGGTTACACCCTAATTGCGCCGAAACTAGATGCTCGTTGGGGCGGTACGATCTATTTCTAGATTGTTACTAAGTAGCTGGTTACAACTAAAAATAAGTTTTACGCTCGATCCCCCCTGCCCCCCTTGATAAGGCTACTGTGTACACACATCTTTCCCTAAACCTCATTCTGCCCCCCCAGCCCCCCAACTTTGGGGGGAGTTCGGAGCATTTCTGAGTTGAAAGTCCCCCAGAATTGGGGGATTTAGGGGGCTAGATCAGGTTAAACAGAAAACCAAAAACTTGTGTGTACACGGTAGCTTGATAAGGGGGGTGTCCGTAGGACGGGGGGATCCTAAGTTTGTTAACGACCACCTACTTATCAAATATTTTTTTAAGAATAAGGTAATCACTCTGGGGTTATCTTATTTTTTTTGCGAATCATTTATCCTCTAAAATGTTCTCCCTTGAAGAATTTGTGACACAATATCAAATAAATCCCTCTATAATTGATTGTGCAGTTAACTTAATCTTGAGCCATTTAAACCCATGAACTACAGATTTTTGCTTAATTTAATCGCTTTTCCCGCCTTTGCTAGTTCAATTTTGACCGTGACTCTAATGGTTAATCAGGCATCAGCCGCCGAAGCCGCGCCCATTTCCGTATCCTGTGATGCTACACCAACAAATTTACAAGCAACCATAAACCATCGCTCGAATCAAGGCATCTTACTCGCTTCTTCCGATGTGCCACCTCTCGATTTCAGTGAGGCAGAAAGTGATGCCGCAGTAGCATTATTTAGTTGTGACTGTCCTTCTTGTATCAGTGCATTGCGCCAATTACGTAGTCAACCCTTGACAAATCAGGGTAAAGGTCACTGTTGGGCAAACTTGCAGGAACAAGTTTCTTTAAACCAAATTCAAGTCAAAACAATCTTACAAACGCTACAACAAGAAGAGTAAAAACCCTAATCTAGCAGGAAATCAGTTAATAAGAAAGTTTGGTATTTGTCTTCTGCATAAAAATAAAAATGCAGGGAAACCAAACTTTTTAGCCCGCAATGGTGACTTGTGATCCTTGATTGGATTTATAAACCTCAATCCGTTGTTGAAAAGATTCCTTAAATTGGGGAATATGGGTAACCGTTAAAATGCAAGCAAAATCTGACGCGATCGCATTAATAGCCGCGACTAAACGCTCACAGCCGTCTGCATCCTGAGTCCCGAAACCTTCATCCACAATCAAAAGTTGTAAAGCCGTTCCCGCCCGTTGGGCCAGTAATTTCGCCAACGCCAAACGAATGGAAAAATTAATGCGAAAAGCTTCTCCGCCTGAATAGGTTTCGTAGGGACGAGTTCCCTGGGCATCGGCAATTAAAATATCTAACGTATCAATTAATTTAGTATTGCGTTTCGAGGTTCCCTTACTGGCTTTTTGGGTGACAAATTGAATATGTAATTGATTCCCTGTTAAACGTGCCAGAATTTGATTAGTTTGGGCTTCTAATTGGGGCAGAATATTTTCGATCATCAGGGTTTGAATGCCGTTTTTCCCGAAAGCCTGGGTTAATTCCTTATGAATTCGATATTGTTTTTTTGTTTCCTGTAATTCCCGACAGGTTTCTTGATATTCCTCTTTTACCATCTCTAATTGCATGGCTAATTGTTCCAAGCCTCCTTTTTTAGCCAGTAAAGTATCTAAATTTTGCCGACGCTCCTGAAGACTTTTTTCTAAAACTTGAATATCAACTTCATGATTAATAAATTGTTCAATTTGATGATTTAAATTGGTTAATTCTATTTGTATTTTTGCTTTTTCACCATATCTTTCCCGTAAATTATTCTCTAATTTGTCTAACCGATTTTGTAATTGGGGCAATTGTTCCTTGGCCTGATTCAATTCTTGATAACGGAGTTGCCAGACTTGGTTTTGTCGTAGGGTCTGCAAGATTTCCTGATGCCGCGATCGCTCGTAACCCAACTCTTTAATTTGGCGATCGCATTGATTGATTTGTTGTTGTAATTCTGAATTTTGACGTAATTGTTGACTTTCTTGCTTAAATTTTGCAATATCCGCCAGTAAAATCGGTCTTTCTTGATTAATATTTCCTTGACGACGATAGGCTTCATCCAGCTTGACTTGTTTGATTTCTGCCCAACGCCATCTTTCCACCTCGGCTCTAGCTAAAGCATGGGACTGATCATCGTATTTTAAATTATCGAGATCCTGCACCAGGATTGCTAATTCCAATTGCAAATCTTCCGCATAGTTTTTTTGAGCTAAATCCTCTTCAATTTGTCGGATTTCTAACTGTAAAGCGCGTAAATTTTCATGAACTTCTCCACTTTTTTCTAGCTGAGATTCATACTGTCCAAATTGTTGTTGGAGGGCATCATAAATTTTTAACTCCTTAGCAACTTCTGCGTATTCCCCCCGTAAAATTTGTAACTCTCTTCCAGAAACGGCCATCTGTTCCTTTAAGACCCAAATTTGATCCCGAATTTCTTTTTGTTTTCCTTGGGTTTTACTAATAACCTGATGATGGTGTTCTTCATTTAATTCCTGTTCACAGAGCGGACAAATCGCATCGGGAATATCTAATAATTGTAATTTTTCATCTAATTCTAAAATTTGTTCTTCATAGATGCGTTGATGTTCCTGGAGTCTTTCCTGAAAATGGAGCCGTTCATGGCCTTTTTCTTCTACCCGCTTTTGATAAACCTTTTTTTTATCCAATTCCTTAATTCGACTGTCGGTTTCTTGAAAAGCTCGACGAATTTCAGGAATTTCTTGAATTTTTTCCGTTAACTCCTTCGCCAAAAGTTTACGCTGTTCCAATTTTGCGATAAGTTGCGCTTCAGCCCTTTCGATCGCCACTTGAATGATGTGAGTTCTTTGTTGCAAAGGAGCCGCTTGATTTTGCAGGTCATCTAATTTAGCTAAATATTGGCGATGGCTTTTGAGTTTTTCTATTCCCGCTAAAATTTCAACGGAACGGTCAAAAATCGGTTGCAATTCCTGTTCTTGATTATCCAGATTTTCTAATTGCACCTGGGCTTGTTTTATTTTTAAACTTAATTCATTATTTTTTTCAATTAACTGTTGCTCTAACGTTTGTTTTTGTTGTTGTGTCTCTTGGAAAAGTAGAAATTTATTAGAAAATAATTCTTCTTCCTTTTGCAAATTTAATAAAGTCTGATAATTTTCTTCTATTTGGGTTGTTTGATTGAGTAATTGCTGGAGATTAATTAACTGATTTTCTAAGGATTTTTTTTCCTGCTCTAAACGTTGAATTTCTTGATCTAAATTCTGAGCCTGGGTTTGCTGCCAAGTGTGTTGTTGTTGCCAGGTACGACGTTGATTTTCCGTCACTTTTAACTGCTGGAGTTGCCATTCTTCTTGTTGTTGCAATTGGCGAATTTGCTGAATTTCTTGATCGAGCTGGCTACGATTTTCGTCAATTTCTTGTTGTTGATTCAGTTGTTGTTTTTGGGATTGGGTTCTTAATTCGAGAAAATCCGCTTGATTTTTATGATTTCTAGCAATTTCTTTGGCCTGTTCTGCTAGAATTTCGTACTGGTCTAATTTAAGTAAATCCGCTAACAGTTGCTTGCGCTCATTGGGACGACGGAGCATAAATTCATCGGCGCGACCCTGACGGAGATAGGCTGAGTTGGTGAAGGTATCGTAATCTAGCTTGATTGCTTCAATAATTTTTTCCTGGGTTGCTCGTAATCCCTTGCCTGTGAGAGAACGAAATTGTCCCTCACTCTCGATCTGAAATTCTAAGGCACTACTTTTTCCCCGATGGCGACTACGAATAATTTTATAGGTCTGTTGATTGCTAATAAACTGAAAATCTACCCGCACATAATCTGTCCCCGTGTGCAGAACATCATCTTCACTCGCCGCTCGACTTTGACCCCAAATTACCCAGGTAATTCCCTCTAGCAAGGAAGATTTCCCAGAACCGTTGGCACCACAAATACAGGCGGTGTGCAATCCCCGAAAATCTAGGGTCGTTTCTCGATAGCTCAGAAAATTTTTGAGGGTCAGTTGCAAAGGAATCATTGAATCGTGTCCCTTTTGCGATTTAATAAATTGAATTAACTAAAATAGATAGTGTTCAAATAATAGCTTATTTCATCCAGAATGGGTGCGGGTAACATTTCTCCCCGAAAGTCTAAAATTTGCACTAGGATCAGATAGGCGATCGCCAGTAGAACGGAGATGGTTCCTGTGATGATGGCAATTACTTTTTTGGTTTCCATTACGATTTTTAAATAGTAAACTGTTAATTATCTAAAATACATACAGGCAAGGGGCTTAAGCCCCTTGTTACAAAACTTTCAGCAAAATCGTTATGCAATCTAAATTTGTAACAGCTTATTAGTTTTTTAGTTAATATCTTTTAATCATATCAAAATCTTAAAATTTTGGGATATTTATCTAGAGAGATTCTAATTTACGCCGCAGTTTACTACTAACCGCATCAATAATAGTTACAACGACCAGTAAAACAATCATTAACGTTGCCGCTTTTTGCCGTTCAAAACCATTGATATAGGTCACCAATTCAAAACCAATTCCTCCCGCTCCCACAACTCCAAAAATTGAAGAAATCCGAATATTATATTCAAACATATAGAGAGTATAACCCAGACAAAGAAAGGAAACCTGGGGAAAAATACCATATTGAGCGAGTTGAAACCAGGAGGCTCCTGTGACTTTTAAGGCATCCAAAGAACTCGGATCAACAGATTCAATGGCTTCTTGATAAAATTTGGCAAGATAGCCGATGGTATAAACACTCACGGCCAGGGTTCCTGCGATCGCGCCTAAACCGACCGCCGCCACAAAAATCAAGGCTAACACAACGGAAGGAACAGAACGTAGGGCATTTTGCAATAAATTCGCGCTCCATCGTAACCAACGGGGTGACAGATTGTGGGTGCTGGCGATCGCGATCGGCAGGGAAAAAATTGCGCCAAGAGTTGTCCCAATAATGGACATTTGAATGGTTTCAATTAAAGCTTTAATCGCAATATCTAAAACTGACCAATTGGGGGGATAAAAATCAGCTAAAAAAACTTGAATATAATTTAATGAATTATCCAAGATAGATGAGTCTATTTTTAATCCTTTCCATGCCCAAGTGTAAACTAACAAAATCAAAAGAGTAATCGCTATATTTCGGGCAAAAATCCACCGTGATTGATTCATATTAATAATAAATTTTCCTACGCAGCTTGTTGAATAATTGGCTTTATTCCATTTAAAGAGGGCAGTATAATGGGTACAGATTGATTAAATTGGGCTGATAAATTCTGGGAAGAACCATCATAAATTACTTGTCCTTTTTCTAAAATAATCGCTCGTTTAGCGTAGGTAGCGGCCATTTCCAAATCATGTAAAACAACTATGACAGTTATTTGCTTTTCACGATTTAAACGAGCTAGACTTTCCATGACATGATGAGAGGCAATCACGTCTAAACCCGAAGTCGGTTCATCTGCGAGTAGAATTTGAGGCGATTGAATCAAAGCCCGTGCGATCGCCACCCGTTGCCGTTGTCCCCCGCTCAGTTTACTAACTTTTTGCTGGGCGTGTTCTTTTAAACCGAGTTCCGTTAGTAATTCTAAGGCCAGAAGGCGATCGCTCTGATTAAATCCCCAGAGGGTCTGCCAAGAAGATCGAAAGCCAAGGGTTCCACACAAAACATTGTCGAGGGCCGATAATTGCCGAATTAACCCGCCACCTTGAAAGATCATAGCCATTTGGCGACGAATTTTTTTTATATTATTAGGCGTTAGTAAAAAATCATTAATCCGAACTTCTCCCTTTTCCAGGAATATTAACCCCATTAAAGACTTCAGTAAACTGGATTTTCCTGCACCATTGACCCCTAAAAGGGCGACAAATTCTCCTTTTTTAATTTGACAGGAAATATTATTTAAAATAGGAGACCCAAGAGCAGATTTTTGACAACTGGAAATATTCTTGCATTCAATAGTCATGATGTTTTAAAGATAGAGATAAAAAAATAGAAAGCTAGGGCGATAAATCAGCCCTAGTAAAATTAGAGAAAACCTAACCTTAAGGATCTAATTTTGCTCTGGTTAAGGCTCTTTTCATCGGTGCGATATGGGTATCATGATCGACCTTTACCAGTTTCGTGGAATTATATAAAGAGCGAAAGAGAGTATTATTCTTCGGTTCATTGAGCGTTAAAAATGCGGCAATAATTTTGGCTCGTAAGGGGGCGGGAACATCATTATCGATCGCAATCCCATGAGCAGGAACCCCTGGAATTGACCAAAGAACTCTCAATTTTTTAACTTCTTCTGGCGTAATCCAGGGAGAATTGAGAGCATATTCCGAAACTGCCGCCACATCGGCCTGTCCCTTAAGAACGGCTTGCAAAGCACTGGAATATCCATCCCCGTAAATCACTTGACTAAAAAACTGATTGTAGCGATCGGGATCAGCAACAAACCCCTGCCCCACAAACTCGCTAGTCGGAATAATAAAGCCTGACCCAGAGGTACGAGAGGCAAAGGCCATTTTTTTTCCTTTTAACTGACCAAGAGTTTGTTTTCCTGTCCCTAAAGTCTTTAATGGGCTATCTTGGCGAACCACCAAGACGGATTTATAGGTATGCCCGCCCGAATAATCATTGCGAACTTCCGCCAAATATAGTTTCGCTCCCGTTGTTTTCTCCGCCTGAATGGCCGCTCGACCCCCTAAAAAAGCGACATCGGCACGGTTAGCTCTGAGAGCTTCTACTGCGGCACTTTCACTGGCAATAACAGCTTTTACGGGTACACCAATTTGTTGGGAAAGGATTTTACTCACGGCTTCGGCTTTTGTTTTGAGGTCGCTTGCATCACGACGGGACGCAAAAACGATCACAATTTCTTTTTGGGACGCTTGAGCTAATTGAATCGGAGGCTGGGGCAGATCTTTAGCAATCACAGTTTGCGAAAGATTACTATCATTTAAACTTGCTCCTGCCATTAGCCAGCAGGATAAAAAGCCTATTCCTAATAAGGTTTTTCGTTTTTGCATCATGAACTTCTTGCTAACTTATCTCAATAAGATCCTATCTTACTTGGCTTGTTGCTAATCTTTCTCAAAAATAACAATTTTATAAGACAAAAGTATATTTCCTTGCCTGATGTATAAGCAAAGATAGGTTTATTGTTGACGGGGCTATCAGGATCGACAACAACGGCGATCAGGATTCATTGTTGTTCAAGGGCGAACGCAATTCGCCCCTACAGAAGCTTTTGAGGGAATTCTGATTTAGTTCAAGGCTGGTAATTGCGCTAATAAATCTTGAGTCGCGTCTGTCGGATTAGGAGATTGCATGATTTCACGAACAACCGCAACCTGTTTTGCCCCTGCTTTGAGGACATCCCCTAAATTAGTTTGATCAATCCCCCCGATCGCAAACCAGGGAACGGGAGAATTTTGCGCCGCATAACTCACATAATCCAAACCCGCCGCCGCTTTCCCCACTTTAGTCGGGGTTTCATAAACTGGCCCCACTCCGATATAATCTGCACCTTCGGCGATCGCCTTAGCCATTTCCTGGGGATTGGTTGTTGAGCGTCCAATGATTCGGTTAGGGCCAAGGATTTGACGGGCGATCGCAATGGGAAGATCCTGTTGTCCCAGATGAATACCATCGGCATTGACCGCCAGGGCTAAATCCACTCGGTCATTCACCAGAAATAAGGCTCCGTAATCATGACAAAGTTGACACAGTCTTTGGGCATTCTGAAAACGGATCAAATCATCGGTATTTTTATCTCGATATTGAACGAGGGTCAAACCACCTTTGAGAGAAGCTTCAACGGTGGCGAATAAATTTTCTGAGGGAGAAGTGACTAAATATAAACGGGCGGCTTTTAATTGTTGCAAACGATGGGTTGCGAGTAACTGACTCTCGATCGCATAAACCTGATAACGTAATTGCTTAAAACTCTCTCCCATTAAGGGATTATATAATTTGCCATATTCTTCTAAAACCCGTAAAGCTTCCTGCACCCGACACAAATTTGCCTGCAAGAGATTTTCCAGACTGCTACGGGTTTCTTCTCCTGGATGGGATAAGCTAGTACCGACATCCGCAGGAGTATCACGGGCTAAACGCAGATCTGCCGTATGCCATTGGGCGAGTTCCTGGCGCATTTCCTTACAACTTTGGGCCAATTGACTATGATTGAGTCCAAAACGACACCATTCTTCAATAATTCGCAGACCTTCCCGCGCTCGATCTAAGTTGGCATCGAGGATTCGGGCGATCGCTAAAGGATGGGGTTGAGCGTTCATTTATTAAGGGAATAGGGGAATAATGGATCGAGAACAGGGAATACAAGTAACCGTCAATTTTTAACGATTAACTTTTAATTATCAAATAACGTAGATGGGTCTTAAAAGTTATAGGATCCCCCCGTCCTACGGACACCCCCCTTATCAAGGGGGGCAGGGGGGATCGAGTGTAAAACTATTGTCAGTGTAATTGTAACTAGCTATTGCTCAACTATTAATTATCAACTATTAATCACAACTATGCGCCATACTGAGTCCCCAAAAAGTGAACCATCGGATCAAAGTCAAGGACGCTTATTTGCCCTTTTAACCGCCAGTTTCTACGCACTTTTTACCCTACTCCCCGACAGTAATAGCTGGATGGTGTCTTGGCCCTGGGTTTTTATTTGGCAAGTCGCTCTCCTTACACCGATGCTTTGGTTCCTTTGGCAAGTCTGGCAACAAAAACAATGGCAGAGCTTAGGGTTAGGACTGGATTGGATAGTTGCGATCGCGGTTTTAGGGTTAGTCGTCTCTAATTTGGGGGCAGAATTTCCCAATCAGGCTCGTTGGTACAGTTGGGCCGCGTTAGGATTTATCGCCGCTTTATATGCCGTATTTTATTGGATAAAATTCCCTGAAAATCGGTTTAAATTATTGGTTTATCAGGGCTATCTCAACATAGCTTTTATTTTAATAAGCTTATTTCTTTGGACGAGCCAAACCTTGTTACCCCAAATGGAAGTGATCAATAATGCCAAGAAATTCGGTGTTAATTTATCCTTTGATTTTGGTAATCTAGAATCCCGAAACTGGGCTCCCATCGGCCATCAAAACTATGTTGCGGGTTATTTACTGCTTGCTTTACCCCTCTTACTCAGCCTCAGTCTTTTAGAGAAAGGAAAACGGCGTTGGCTCTGGATTACGGGGCTGATCTTGGGTTTAATCGATTTTTATACCACCAGTTCTCGCGGTGGTTGGTTGGGATTGTTGGCTTTTGCCATTTTTGCCCTGGTTGGGATCTTCCTTCAGGGACAATTACCTCGTCGTTGGTTGGTTTTAGGTAGTTTAGGAACCCTGGGCGCGATCGCGGCGGTAGCTTTACTAAATAATCGGATTAATATCGCGATCGTTGGACTATTACAGGGAAACGGCAATGCAGAATTAGGATATCGCCTACTCAATAATGTGGTGGGTTGGCGCATGGGAACGAGTCATCTTTTAACAGGAATCGGGCTGGGAGGAGTGCCGCTCCTTTATCAAAAATATCGTCCTTTCTGGGCGGGTAGGGATTCGGAAATTATTCATCAACTCCACAGTACCCCCGCACAACTTTTTGCAGAAATGGGACTCTGGGGAATTCTTATCCCTCTTATCGGGGGAATTTGGCTCATTTATCAACTTTGGCGATGGTTAAAACGAAACAAGACAGAATTAAACCAACGAAACACCGAGTTTATTCTAATTTGGAGTCTCTGCGGAGCCTTGCTTGCCTATGGTGTCATCAGTTTGACCGATTACCAATTAGATAATTTGTGTATTAGTGGAACTTTGGTCATTTATGGAGCTTGTTTAATTAACTTATTTAAATCTGACCCAAATTTAGTTAATGAACCTCTTTTGAGTTCATCCCCATTAACCAGCTTTATTTCTATTTTTCAAAATCCCAAATCTAAACTCGCTTTTTGTTATGGCAGTTTAGGTTTGATTGTAGCCATGATGATTTGGCTCACGCCTATTCAACGAGCTTGGCAATTATCGAGTTTAGGCTTTAATGCTTTATCTCAGAAAAAATTACCCGCCTTTGTCCAATTATTAACCCAAGCCCACCAATTAGCCCCCTGGGAAAGTTATTATTCCTACCAATTAGGCTGGAATTTAGGAAATATTGGCCTATTAGCTCCCAATCAACAAATCAGAACCCAGTTTGAATCAGAAAGTATTAAATGGTTTAAAAAAGGCATAGAAGCGTCACCCTATCAGGAATTTGCCCATACGAATCTGGGTTGGTTAGAACTAGCGTCTAATCCTTCCGCTTCTACGATTTCCTTCGCTCAATCTCTCCAATTAATGCCAGCGAAACGAGGCGTTTTTTATGGCTTAGGGCTGAGTTTACTCTCCCAGCAAAAAACAGAACTGGCGATCGCGGCTTTTAGTATAGAATGCCTACGCGATCCTCTGTTTATCACTTCTCCCTTTTGGCGCGGCCCCCAACTGCGATCGCTTTATCCCCTCGTTCTTGGGCAAGTCGAAAGCGAACTCAATGGGCTAATTAAGCAACTATCTACGGAAAATTCGGCAAAATCGCCCCTGTTATCAACTTTCCATCAAATTCGAGGCGCACTCTATTGGTGGGGCGGAAAATTAGATAAAGCCAAAGCCGATCTCAGTCAATACGGTTCTCCCACAAGCAAAGCTCTGTTGGCAATTTCTCTTGGAAAATCTCCCAATCTTGAGACCTTACCCCATTCTATCCAGTTATTATTCCAGGCCTGGCAGGAACCCGATCAACGGGAAACTTTATTAAACCAAGCTTGGATCGAGAAAAATTCAACCCCTCTTCCAGAAAAACTTCAGCAACAATTGGTCGATTCTATGTCGCGATCGCCAAAGAATTCCTTAACGAACTTTGATCAATGGCTGAAGCAAAATAATGTTTTCCTGCAATATCGTCGCAAACGAGCGGGGTTTGGTGTGGTCAGTCGTCATATTGATGGCCCCCAGCCAGAGGATTTCTTTTTGGTGGTTGAAAATTTACCGATTAATACCTGGTTTGAGGATGTGTTTCCTTCTCCTTTTTATGATCCGCCCTTTGATTTAGCGATTCAACCTTTACGGGAAAAGGTATTAAAACAAGTGTTACCGTAATTTTGGAACTCAAGATTTTTATGGGGATAGATTTTATGAGTCAAACTTGCTAAAATTAGGTTGATTTTTATCGGGTTTGGGTAGTTTATGGCAGAAGAGCAGTCTGATAAGGAAGAATCTAAATCTGAAAAACAACAGGATACGAGCGATCTTGCTTCCCCAGCTAAAACACAAAAATGGCTGAATAACGTGACTATAACCCTAATTCAGTGGTTTCCGTTGGGAAGTAGCGGCTGGTTATTGGTTTCATTTATTAAAGATTCCCACATCATGCAAGCTCTGATTACCTTTCCCCTAACAAGTTTAGCAGTGGCTTGGACTGCCTATAGCAAGGGTTTTCTCGCAAAATTACAGGCGATTTATGAAGGTCGAGGAGATAAGGACGCAGAAAGTTTAGTAAATTGGCAAGAAAAGCTGGATCAGGCAATAAAATGGCAACTCGCAGGTACAGAAGATAAATATTTGCATTGTCAGGGAAATGAGGTTGATTTCTCCCGAACAGAAGGTTTAAATACCTTTAAGCCGTTATTAAAAGATGTTTTTGTACCATTGGAATTAAGTGGTAATCCTTGGCGATCGCCCGATGGTCACGATTTACCCATGCCTGGCGGGTTTCATTCGCAAAAAAGTATTCAGGAATTTCTCCAAAAAGCCGATCAACTGAGGATTTGGGATATTTTGAAACGGAGTCCCCAGGAATCCATCTATCGCAGTATGGTGATCCAAGCCTGGGGCGGTTACGGCAAAACAACCCTATTGCGTCATGTCACCTATATTTACTGCCAAAAACTGTATAATCAGCCTCCTTACAAAGTCCCCCAATTACTGCCCGTTTTATTAGATTTTCGGCAATGGCAGAAGGTCATTCTCGAAGAAAAGCCTGATTTACCGACTTTGATTGAAAAATACCATCTTCCCTACCTGCCAGGGGGAAAGGATGTGAAACTTCCCCCGAATTGGGCTAAACATTGGCTCAGTCAAAAGGCGGGAATGTTGGTCATGTTTGATGGTTTTGATGAGGTCAAAGAGCAGGGAAAAGAAGGCGAAGAAAAACCCCGTTCTCTGGTTAGTCGGTGGGTGGGTCAACAGATGCGGGACTATCCCAATGCAGTGTTTATTTTAACCTCTCGTCCTGCGGCTTACCGTTTAGATTTTGATCCCGAATCAAAGTTCAATTTGTCTTTTTATATCAAGGGTTTAAATGCCGATCAACGGGAACGATTTATCCAATCTTGGTATCTCAGCCGTGAAAAACATTTTAGTGCTGACCCCAATCATCCTGCGGTTTCGACGGAAGCCTATCGAAGAACGCAAGATTTATTACAGCAGTTAACCAGTCGTCCCGAATTAGAAGATTTAGCAAAAAGCCCTCTGATGCTGGCGATTATTGTCAATTTACACGCGAGTTATGATGGCGCGAGTCTTCCCGATCGCAGGGTTGATCTCTATCGGGCAATTATTCGTCTCCAACTCGGCGATCGTCCCTTAGCGAAAAAAATTGATCTGTTGTTACCCCTCCAAGATAGTCAACGAGTGTTACAGCAACTCGCTTTGTTTATGGTGCAGGGAACCCTCAGTCGCATTGAGGAATATTTATTATTAGCTCAATTGCGAAAAGGGTTAGATTTTCTCGATTCAACAGTGGAAAATGCAGAATTTTTAAAACAAATGGAAGAAGTCAGTGAACTTTTAGTTAAAGTTGATCACGAGTATGAATTTGCCCATCGTCATTTCCAGAGTTATCTATCGGCTTGTGAGATTATTGATACAAATCAGGAAAGTTTATTGTTAGCAAATTGGCAAAAAACGGAATGGAAGGATACGATTTTGATGTATGCCAGTTTAGCCAATGCGACTCAATTTATTACAAATTTATTGGAGTTTGAACAACAAGCTGCGAGGGATTTAGCCTACGAATGTTTTAAGTGTTTAAAGGCGGCTAACCGTCGTATTGATCCTAACTTAGAACAGGCGATAATTGCTTTAGAGTCAACGGTTGAAACTTCTCTTTATCAACAATTAGAAACTTTTTTGAAAAATGGTCAGTGGAAAGAAGCAGACCAGGAAACGAGCCGTCTAATGCTACAAATAGTGGGCAAGGAGGCTGATCAGTGGTTAAGCGTGGAAGATATTCAAAATTTTCCTTGTGAGGATTTACGCACTCTTGATAAGCTCTGGGTAGATTACAGCAACGGTAAATTTGGCTTTTCTGTGCAGAAAAAAGTCTGGATGGATTGTGGCGGTGTCCCTGGGCAGTATGATTCAGATATGTATGAAAAATTTGCTGACCAAGTGGGTTGGCAAAGGGGCGGAGACTGGTTGAACTATGATGATCTAACTTTTTTATTAGATGGCAGCAATCACGCACACCTACCTTATCTGATGCTCCAAAGAGTAACTATCTTTTCTCGCGCAACGACTTGTAACCTGTAATATATCACAGACTTAGAAAATTTTTTTCCTTATTTTTCGGGCTTTTTTTTACGAGTCATAGGGTTTTCCTCAATTCATTACCTGACACCACCACATCCAATTTCAGATAAAAAAACAAGAATAAATCTGGTCAGGTCAGTTTCTTCATCCAACCATAAAAACTAAGAATCATTAAAAAAACGCATCGCCATTTTGGGATCATAGGCATTCGCCGCCACAAACTTTTCTGCCACCGCTTGAATCCTTGGATTCTTTGCCACAGTTTCACCCCAGGGTAAAAGCATTTGTCCAGGCGAATGTTTTTTGCGGTCTTTCACCTTCAGAATTTTTGGCAACAAACGACAGCCCCAACAAAATCGCCGTTCTGACTTCGGTTTTGGTTTATATTTCTTACAAAACTCGTTCGGAGAAAATTAATTTCAATCTAATAGCTCCCGTTCTACACCCTGCCCATTTTCTAGAGCCGACATCGAATCTAGAAGTCTTTTGGCATTATTGGGACTGCGGAGGAGTTAGGCCGTTTCTTCTAGGGATTGATAATCTTCAAGGGAGATCATGACGACAGGAGGCTGAAAGGTTCTGGTGATGATCATCGGTAAATGATTGTTACAGACTTTTTCCATGATTTCATCTAAATTTTCCTGGGCGGCGATATTACTGATAGCATTCATAAATTTAGATTAATTTTGAGGGGAGTTACTATTTTAGCGTCGGGATCAGACATGGGAATAACCGCCAAAAAGTCAAACTAGAGCGATTTACTGAAGGAATCGTGTTGATTGAGATAACAACTTATGTCAAAGTAATGGCTCAATTTGTGGCACTGAACCGTTAATCTAGATAAGGAAAGAAAGGCAGAGGAACATTCAAAGTGGCGTTTAAGATTGGTTTGCTGGGCTTGGGAACAGTCGGCACGGGAACGGTGGCAATTTTACAAGACCCGTTGGGCCGTAGTCCTTTATTAAAGGAAATCGAAATTTATCGGGTAGGGGTGCGATCGCTGGAGAAAACTCGTGGGGTTGATCTGCCGACTGGGGTTTTGACCACTGATTTAGACTCTATTGTGAGTGATCCTGACATTGATATTATTGTCGAACTGATGGGCGGTCTGGAGCCTGCGCGATCGCTGATTTTAAAAGCTATTGCCAATAAAAAACACGTTGTTACGGCAAATAAGGCGGTTATTGCCCGTTATGGCCATGAAATTTATAGTGCGGCCAATGAAGCGAGGGTTTATGTCCTTTTGGAAGCGGCGGTGGGCGGTGGTATTCCCATTATTAAACCCCTCAAACAATCCTTGGGCGCAAATCGCATTCAGAGCATTATGGGCATCGTCAATGGGACAACGAACTATATTTTGACCCAAATGACCACTGAGGGGGCAGATTTTGGAGAAGTTTTAGCCGAAGCTCAAAAATTAGGCTATGCTGAAGCCGATCCCAGTGCCGATGTGGATGGTTACGATGCGGCGGATAAAATTGCGATCCTCGCTTCCCTGGGATTTGGCGGTCGGGTCAAACGAGAAGATGTTTATTGTGAAGGTATTCGCCAGGTCAGCGCAGTGGATATTACCTATGCCGACAAATTAGGGTTTGTGATCAAGTTACTGGCGATCGCGGAAGGATTGCAGGGAGAAGCCTCAGAAAATCTCCAATTACGGGTTCATCCAACTTTAGTGCCGAAAGATCATCCCTTAGCCAATATTAACGGTGTGTATAACGGAATTTTGGTAGAAGGCGATCCCCTGGGGCAGGTTATGTTCTATGGACGGGGAGCAGGGGCAGGGCCTACCGCTAGTGCCGTTGTGTCCGATATTTTGAATATTGTGGGAATTTTGTTTAGCAGTGAAGTCACTGATGATCTCGATCCTCTGCTCAGTTGTGTCCATCAGCACTATTGTCAAGTAACCGCCATTGAGAACCTAGAAACCCGCTTTTATGCCCGTTTTCTTTGCTATGATGTGCCTGGCGTAATTGGTCATCTGGGCATGAGTTTTGGCAATCATCAAGTCAGCTTGGAATCCGTTGTGCAAATTGGTTTTCAGGAAGACTGTGCGGAAATTGTTGTTGTCACCCATAACGTCAAGGAAGGCAATTTTCGGGCCGCTTTAGCAGAAATGGAGCAATTAGAGGCGATTAAATCCATTCCTAGTGTGCTGCGGGTGCTGTAACGTTGATTCTTCGATCTTAGGGGTAAGATGGGGAATAGTTTTTGCGATCTTGGAGAATAGGATTAATTAATCATTTTATGTTGAAAATAATCAGTCAATCTTTGTCTTCGATCAAAAATTGGCAGTTAACGAAAAATCATTCAATTTTTTCTTCTGTACTTGTTTTTATTTCAATTTTAGTCCCACTTTCTCCCAGTTTTGCCCAATCTTCCCCCAATTCCCTCGACCCTAATTGTCCCGTCCCTGTCCTGTCTCGTTTACAACGTCATAAAGTGGCTTCGGGGGAAACGATCGCAAGTATTGCCCAACGCTATAAATTAGCTCCAGAAACCTTGATTAAGTTCAATGAAAATTTAAGTAAGGGCAAGGCGAGAGTGGGTCAGATAATTCTTGTTCCGCCTTTTAATGGCATGAAATCAACAGTTCCGAAAGGGGCGACTTGGCAAGATATTGCTAAAGCCTACGGGATTCGGTCAGATTTATTGTTTGAAATTAATGGTTGCCAAAAAAATCCAACGGTGGTTTTTATTCCAGGCGTAAGTTGGACACCCACTGCCCAAAAACCCAAGGATACCTATCTTGGATTAACCAGTTATCCCTTGCCTGCGATCGCGAAAATTGGACTCGATTATGGATGGCAGACCAATCCCCAAACGAAACAAACGTTTTTTCATAGTGGCGTTGATTTACTGGCGGCGATCGATACTCCCGTTTTGGCGACTGCGGATGGGACGGTCATTTTGGTGAGTAAGGAAGGCCCCTACGGTTTTTTGGTGGTCGTTGATCACGGACAAGGAAGACAAACCCGTTATGCCCAATTAAACCGTTTTCAAGTGGCGATCGGTCAATCGGTGAAAGCAGGAGAAACGTTGGGCTTTGTCGGCACTACTGGACGACCTGATATTCCCCAATCTCATTTACATTTTGAAGTGCGCTTTCAATCCCCTGTTGGGTGGGTTGCTCAAGATCCTAAATTACATTTACCGAAAGTTAAATCCTGAAAATCATGAATCTTTTTCAAACAGATTCTAACCTATCCAAATAACGACGAAGCAACTATTTTTATTTAGCGATCGCTTGTCAATCATTAAAAATGCGATCGCTATTGATTAGGATTTAATCTAAAAATAAATTTTCAAAAGTTTGGGTATTATTCCAGCGATAAGTTAAAAAATCTCGGCGATCGCAGGTTAAAATACGCCCATGACCTAGATGTTCAGCCAAGACAACTAAGGAGGCATCGGCTAAGTCCATCGGCAGGTCATTATAACGTTCTAAAAGCTCTTGAACTCTTCTCATTTGATGATTTTTTAATTCAAAAACTTCAAATCTACCTGCTAAAAAATTTTGAATAAATAATACTTGAGAATGATTGCCCAGACGGGTTAGTAGGAGATAGCAGGTTTCTGTAAAAACAAACCAGGTTGTAACTAGGGGTTCTCTGAGATTTTGCATTACCTGTTTCGCTTTTGTGTGATATTTATCGTCTTGGTTCGCAAGAGCTAACCAAAAGCCTGTGTCAACTATCATCATGTTTTCTAGACCAAGTTTCTTTCAATATTTTTTTATAATTAGTTGAGAGGTCAGCATCACTTTTTCCACAACCAATAAAACCACTTTCTTGCCATCCTTTGATGGGATCAGGATCAGCTATCTGAAGTTTTTCGTATTGTTGATTGATAGTCATTTCTAGTAAAGCTAGAATATTTTCTGAACTATGCTGTTGGATAAAGGTCATTTTTTGCCATTGTTCTTCACTAAGATTGAGAGTAATTTCCATTGGTTTTCGTTCCAAATTCGACTCGTATATCGCTAATTTAACACATTTTTTCAGCTTGCGATCACCGATAAATTGATAGTTGATAATTGTCCCTTAAAAACGCAGTTGCAACATCAATATTAAGATTTTGAAAATAAAAATGGCCAGAGGTGGAAAATTCTACTAATTTTTGATACAATCTCTCAATTAAGGACACTCTAGCCAAACCTGATACGGGGCGAATGTGTTGAATTATCTTCCTGAGAGGGCTATCCATGACTACTTTCCCCGATTTTCGTCAATTTGGTTATGAAGTTATAGAGTGCCTGAACAACAATGTCACGGGCGGCAGGATTACCTATAAGGCTCTTGAGCGTAACTCACAGCAAGCAATGGTGATTAAGCAGTTTTGTTTTGCGAAAACTAGCAATTGGGATGAGTACAAGGCGATCGAGCGAGAGATCGAGGTACTGCGAGGGTTAAAGCATCCTGGTATTCCCAAATTCCTGACTAAATTTGATCCAGGGGATGGGTTATGTTTCGTACAGGAATATAAGAATGCCGATCCTTTATCAAAGTCTCGCACGTTTAGCCCAGAGGAAATTAAGGATATTGCCAATCAAATTTTAGAAATCTTGATCTATTTACAGAATCAGATTCCTATTATTATACACAAGGATTTGAAACCAGATAATATTTTGGTAGATGATGATATTAATGTTTATTTAATTGATTTTGGTTTGGCACGAATTGGTAATAATACGATGGCATTTAGTACCATGACGGGCGGTACTTTGGGATTTATGCCACCAGAACAAGTTCATAATCAAAAGTTAACAGAAGCCTCTGATTTGTATGGTTTAGGAGCAACCTTAATCTGTTTAATTACTCAAACTAAGACAGATGACATTGGAAAGTTAGTCAATTTTTCCACAAATCGTATTATTTTTAAAGATCGGGTTCCAAAGTTTAGTTTTAAGTTTATTCAATGGCTGGAAAAAATGGTAGAACCTGAGCCAGCAGATCGCTTTCCTGATGCAAAAACAGCGTTAGAGGCTTTGCAACCGCTTTATATTATTCGGATTCCTGATGTTACTTTTGATAAGTCAGAATTAAGGTTTGTTGCCAATAAGATAGGGGAAAAGTTAAGCCAAACGATTAAGTTTAAAAATACGGTTTCGGAGACAATTTTACAAGGGCAATGGTATGTTGCGCCCCATCCGAATGATCCGCCCCATACACCAGATGATCATGTCTGGATTCGCATTACCCCTAAACGGTTTGAAGCGCACTATGAGGAAGAGGTAACTTGTACGATTACGATTGATACAAGTAAGCTCAAAGCAGATAAGAATTATCGGCGAGAAATTGTTTTAGAAAGTAATGCTAAGGAAGAACGCATCCGTTTTAAGGTTTCGATTCAGACAGCTAGGATAAATTTTGATGTTCCTTTTCCAGTTTATTCACATCTAATATTTACAATTTTATTGTCTGGAGGATTAACAAGTTTAATGCTATTTTTTTATAAATGGATTATAACAAATTTAGCACTTAAAAGTTTTCTTTGGGGGTATTTTTATTGGTCTTTTATTGGTTTTTGGGCTACAATTTCATGCGGATTATTAGTAGTTGCATATTTCTTTGTCAGAAAAAATATAATCAATAAAATTGAAAACATAATCAATAAAATTAGTTTTAACTATCACAGAAGAAGTCCTCGCCCAGTCATGGAAGCTATTGATTTTGGCTTGCTTTCTTTTCTAATAATAAGTTTTATTTATTATTCGATAGTTTCTAGCTCAATACCTTTTCCTGTTATCAATTCTTCAGACTTTTGGGCATGGATATCTACCTTCACACTATGGTCTTTATCAGGTCTTTGCATGATTGTTGGAGTCGTTATCGGAATTTCTCTTGTGTGGTCTATATACGAAATTTTCTTTAATAGTTATGGTTTACGAAAAAGTGGAGTAATAGCGGAAAATTGGACAAGAAAAAATCATAAAACTGAATGGTTTATTAGTCTCTATATTTGGGTGTGCACGATATTGGGAATTTCAACAGGGATAGGTGCTTTTATTGGTTTTAACACCTACCTTTTTACAGCAAGTATTTTATCTGCCGTTTCATTAACTGGATTGTCAATTTACCCGCCCTTAAGGTTAAAGTATCTTAAATCTCAATACCGTCAACGGCACTGGTTCAGTCTAATTATTAGAATGAAATCCTTACAAGACAAGGACTTAAC
>QBMS01000035.1:16389-33301 GCA_003249095.1 Snowella sp. | reverse complement strand
GTTAAGTCCTTGTCTTGTAAGGATTTCATTCTAATAATTAGACTGAACCAGTGCCAGTAATGGAACTTCACAGAATATTCACAAAAATACATTAACTTCAATTCAACTCGGTTCTTTGTTAATGAATGAGATGGGCTAAATCTGCTCTATTAAACAGTTTAGAAAATCCAGCTATCTTTCAATCATCCTCATTTTCCGACAATACTAACTGAGTATTACTCACCTAATTATAGGTTCTCTAGCCCGACAAGTTTGATCACTCTCATCGATGAGCCAATCGATTTTAATTCAGGAGACATCATGACCCAATACCTCAGCGTTCTCAAAGAAAATCCTTATTTCTGTCGTTATCAGGTTTTCTCCAGTGAGACCCTAGAGAAACAAGAAACCCCTTTTTATTTCCAACTCTATCCTCTCCATCTCAATCAACAAGTGGTTGTTTTCTCCAAAAGACTGTCGGATACTTTCCGCTCTACTCCACAAAATGTCCAAGATATGGCCACCCTGGTTCTCAAGGAATTATTGTTACACCCAGAAGATGTGATTTGGATAGAAAAATCCTTTTCTCCCTTTGATAAAAGTCAGCCTGTGTTTAATCGGATTATTTTTGAGTGGCAAGATGGCCAAGCGAACAATCCCCGATGGGTCAAAATCACAGAAGATTGGAATCTTGTTTGGTTAGAAAATCTAACGGCAAAAACAGTTGTTCTCAATAAAAATTAAACTTTTTTTGATGTTTTCGATGTTTTCGATGTTTTCGATGTCTGTTGATCTTGTTTCAAGCGAGTATGGCTAATTATTCGACCAAAAGAGACAATTCTCTTAGATGAGTCATCGTTATTTTGAAGCGATCGGGCTTGACGAATTCTTAATGGGTTCTTAACCTGGTAATATGTTTTCAGAATAATGGGGTTTTGCGTCTTCCCTTGTTTTATGGCTCGTTCCCAGGGTGGCTTATTTCTGTGGGAATTTTCTTGAGATTTCTGCCACTGTCGGCGAGACCGCTCCCCAAAAAGGAGAGTTAGTTCGTGTGTATGATAACTTATAAGCAAATGTTATAGTTCCGTGAAAATCCTTTGTGTAGAAGATGATCAAGGTCTAGCTGAATTGCTTCAGGTGATACTGGTGCAACAGCATTATCAGTTTGAAGTGGCAACCGATGGCATGATGGCTTGGGATTTGGTAGAAACCTATCCCTATGACCTTATTTTGCTCGATCTAGTCCTGCCTGGACTGGATGGGATTCGCTTTTGTCAAAAACTTCGAGGCAATAATTCCCCTGTTCCTAACCCCAACCGAGATACTCCCATTCTCCTGATGACGGCCCTGGACGAAGTGACCAATAAGGTGATGGGATTGGATGCGGGGGCCGATGATTATGTGGTAAAGCCCTTTATCGTGGAAGAACTGTTGGCACGGATTCGGGCCTTGCTCAGACGCAATAAGGTAATGCGATCGCCGATCTTGACCTATGATGACCTAGCCTTGAATCCCAATAGTTGTCAGGTCACCTACAAAACGAAACCCGTCCCCCTGACCTCGAAGGAATATCAACTGCTCGAACTTTTTTTACGCAATCCCGATCAAATTTTTAATCCAGCGCGACTCCTAGACCGCCTGTGGACAGCAGAGGAATGTCCTGGGGAAGGGGCGATCCGCTCCCATATCAAATCCCTCCGCAAAAAGCTGAAGCAAATGGGGTCAAAGGATATTGTGGAAACGATTTATAAATTGGGTTATCGTCTTAAGCGTCGAGAGGATAGGGAAGATTCTCAAAAGATGGCTACCGATTCGACCATTTCGACTGTTCCTGCGACGGTAGCCCCAGGATTAGGAGAGGTTTGGTTAGAGTGTCGCCAGTCCTATGTGGCACGGTTGACGATTATTAAGGATGTTACTCGGTATTTAGAGGAAAATCGTCTCACCTCTTCCCAACAACAGGAAGCTGAAATCGAGGCTCACACCTTAACGGGTTCATTGGGGAGTTTTGGCTTAGAGGAGGCTTCGGCGATCGCCCGTCAAATCCAACAAGTCTTGAAACAAAAGAAAAAACTGGGACTAGCGGATTTAGAGAAATTAAAACAATTACTGCCCCTGCTGGAACATCATCTAGAACACAGCAAAACCACCGATCTTCCGCCCCTACCCATCGTTTTTCCCTATACCTCCTTTGGGACAACTCCTCCTTTTTTACTGATTATTGATGATGATGCGATTTTTGCGAAAGCGTTGGCCGAGGAAGCTCGAACCTGGGGCTTTGAAGTGGAAATTGCCAACAATTTAGAGCAATCCCAGGCGATTCTGAACAGTCGTTTTCCCCAGGTTGTGATTATAGACCTCAATTTTTCCGATGATAATGACAAGGGCGTTGAGTTTTTAGCGGCCATTAATCGACAAAATCCGACCCTACCCATCGTCATCTTGACGGTCGAGGATAACTTTGCCAAACGCTTAGAAGCGGCCCGTCTGGGGAGTCAATGCTTTTTGCCCAAACCGATTACGCCGCCCGAAGTTTTGGCGATTGTTTCCCAGGTGATGCAGACTTCTAATCTTTCGACGGCTCGTTTATTAGTGGTGGATGATGATCCGGATTTATTGCGTCTTTTACATACGCTCTTAGAACCCTTTGGTTATCAGTTGACCATGTTACAAAATCCCCAGGAGTTTTGGAAGACCTTAGAGCAGACGACCCCTGATTTGTTGATTTTAGATATTCGCTTGGGAGCCGCCCTGCCTTTATTGGAAGAAAACAAAGTGATTGTGGCGGATTCTCCCGCTTCATCCTCAAGGAACATTAATACGAGTAATTTGTCAGAAACAGTTTCCCAGGTATTGACTGAGAAACCTTTGAGCGGGATTGATCTGTGTAAAGTGATCCGTAGTGATCCGCGTTGGAATCGACTGCCCATTATCTTTTTGTCGGGTCATACGGATATTGAAACCATTCAGAGCAGTTTTGAAGCGGGAGCCGATGATTTTTTAGGTAAACCGATTGTGGTGACGGAGTTATTGAATCGCATTCGCATTCGCCTGGAACAACGAAAATTGTGGAGTATGTCAGAAATTGATGAGTTGACGGGGGTGAGTCTTCGTCGTAAGGCGTTGCAGGATTTGACTCGTCTATTTAATTTGGCAAAACGACAACAACAGCCGTTGAGTTTGGCGATCTTGGATCTGGATTTCTTTAAACGCATTAATGATGATTACGGCCATGAAACGGGCGATCGCGTCCTGCGGTATTTTGGCCAATTGTTGGGTCAAACCTTCCGACAAGAGGATGTGGTGGGTCGTTGGGGCGGAGAAGAGTTTGTCGTAGGATTGTATGGTACCAATAAACAACAGGGAGTTCAGCGTCTGGAAAATATTGCCTATTATTTTAGTCAGAACCATTTTGTCGGTGGAGATGGGAGCATTTTTCAAATGACGTTTAGTGGTGGGATTGCCCAATTTCCTGAAGATGGAGACGATTTACAGACCCTTTACCGAGCGGCTGATGCGGCCCTTTACCGAGCCAAGTTTGAAGGACGGAACCAAATTTTTCCCGTAATTGAGGAGGATCTCAAAAGAGAGAACAGCAATGGACGAGCTTAAGCTTCCAACAGAAAATTCCCCCGCCCTGGATGATTGGTCTAAAAGCCAGGCAGAGCTGATCGCGGAGTTGACGGAATTACGCCATGAAGTCCACTCTCTGAAACGGTCTTCGTCCTTATCACCCAAAATCTTTTCACCTTCGGACAGGACTATTGCCAAAATCGGTTTGGCTGAATTTCCCCCATCCTATACCGTTCTTTTGGTCGAGGATGATGAGTCTGCTCGGACAAGCTTGCGTCATTATTTGACCCATAGTTCTGATCAAAATTGCCATGTTGTTGAATTTAGCAATGCAGAGGAAGCCCTAGTGTGGTGCAGAGACCATACGCCCGACATCGCCTTGATCGACTATCGTTTACCTGGGATGAATGGTATAGAATTCGTGACGCTACTAAGTCAACAGAGCCAGAAGGAAGAAGTTCCCTGCGTTATGATGACAAGTTATCAACACGAAGCCTTATTAATTGAAGCAATCCAAAGTGGAGTCAAGGATTTTTTCGATAAGATGCGAATCACTCCCGAAGGTCTTAATCGGGCGATCGCCAATGTCCTACAAAAAAAAGTTTTGATGCGGCAACAGGCATTGCAACAGGAACAGCAATATCTCATTAAAGTGATCGCCGTCCATTCTGCGGACAAATTCTCTGAACTGACGGAAATTTTTCAATATACAGTCGATGAACTCAGAAGATTACTCCAGTGCGATCGCGTCGTCCTCTATCAATTTCAGCCCGATGGTAGTGGGAAAATTACCACAGAATCCGTCATAGATCCGACTTTTTCGCTCCTTGGAAAAGAAATTAAAGATAATTGTTTTACAGAAAATTATGACTGGAAAGAGTTTTTTCGTCAGGGAAAAATCAGTAGCACCGAAGATATTTTTGTGACCTCCCATTCGTCAAGCTGTTATCAAGAATTTCTCGAACAGATCCAAGTCCGAGCTAAATTGAGCGTTCCAATTTTACAAGATGGTGAACTGTGGGGACTGGTGATTGCTCATCAGTGTCAAAATGCTAGATCTTGGTCGAAAGCTGAAACAGAATTATTGCACCAAATCACGATTCAACTCGGTCTTGCCATTCAAACCGTTGTATTAAATGAACAAGCAGAAAAGGAACGGGAAGAACGTCAAAAAATCAAAAATATTATCAGTGAAATTTCCACTGTTTTAGCGAATGAAGTCGGCGAAAATTGTCTACAAACCTTAGTCAAATATTTGGGTCGCATCCTAGAAATTGACTATGTTTGTTTAGCTGAAATAAAAAGTCTTGAAAAAGCGAGAACCTTAGTCGTCAGTTATCAGCAACAAATTATTGATAATTTTGAGATTGACATTACTCATCAGCCCTGTTCTCAAATGTTTAAGGGAGAGTATAATGAGGTTATACTTTTTCCAAATAACGCTCAACAATTATTTCCTGATCACGAACTGATTCAATCGGCTAATATTCAAGCTTTTTTAGGTATTCCTTTATTCAATGCGTCCCAACAAGTGATCGGATTATTAAGCCTTCTTCATCGTTATCCCATTGAAAATTTTCAACTAGCAGAAGAGATCCTCAGAATTGTGGCGATTCGGGCAGGAGCCGAATTAGAACGCCAACAAATCGAAGCAAAATTACGAGAAAGTGAAGCCGATCTCCTCGAAGCCCAAGAGATTGCCCATGTTGGTCATTGGAAATGGAATAAATTCACCAATGAAGTCTGGTGGTCGCCAGAAATTTATCGTATTTTTGGTGTTTGTCCTAGTCAAAAAATCACTTTTTCTTGTTTTGCCAACCAGATCCATCCAGGGGATAGAGACAGAGTGTTACAAAAAATAGAAGCAACTCTTCAGGGGGAAAAGTACAGTAACATACACCGAATTTGCCGACCTGATGGAACGATTCGTTTTACTCAGGTAAATGGACAAGCTATTTTTGATGATCAAGGCAATCTGGCAGGAATGAAAGGAGCGACCGTAGATATTACCGATCTCAAGAAAACTCAAATTGAACTCGAAGCATTAAATATCGGACTAGAAGAACGAGTCAAAGAAAGAACAGCAGAATTAACCAGTGTTTATCAACGACTCCAAAATGAGCTAGAGGAACGCCAACAAATAGAGCGAGAAAAACAAAATAGCGAAGAATTTTATTCTGAATATTTAGAAAGGGAACTGATTGAACGCAAACGAATAGAACAGGCCCTAAGTGATAGTGAGGTTCGCTATCGACGCATTGTGGAAACCTCTTCCGAAGGCATTTGGCAACTCGATCAGGACAATAAAACTGTTTTTGTGAATCCCAGAATGGCAGAAATGTTGGGTTATTCTGTGGACGAAATGCTTGGCAAATCTTTCTTAGATTTCTCGATGGAAACCGATGAAAAAGGGTTGGGATCTATTCTTGACCAACTGGAAGATCCGATTGTCCAGCCCTATGATGTGCAATTGCGTCGTAAAGACGGATCGATCCTCTGGGGAATGGTTTCGACTCGACCGATTATGGATGAATCTGGTCAATATTTGGGTCGCCTAAAAATGGTCACGGATATCAGCGATCGCAAACAAGCCGAAGAAATTCTGAAATTTCAGTCTCAAATTCTCAATGAAATTCATGATGCGGTTGTTACAACCGATGCCCAGGGAATTATTCAAAGTTGGAATCATGGAGCAGAAGAATTGTATGAATACACCGCAGAAGAAATGATCGGTCAAAATGTCAGTATCCTCTATTTTCCTGACGATTTTCAAAAAATGCAAACCTTGATTTTTAATCCCCTGATTAAACAGGAGCGTTATCAACTGGAATTTAAAAATCAGACTAAATTGGGTAAGGAGGTTGATATTAGTCTGCGATTATCTGCCCTACGAGATGAAGACGGCAATATTCTGAATATTATTGGTTGCTCGAATAATATTAGCGATCGCAAACAATACGAACAAGATCTCTTAGAATCTAAACAATTTTTAGAAACAGTTTTAGACAGTTTTCCCCTCTTAGTCTCTTGGAAAGACATCCATTTAAACTATTTAGGATGCAATCAAAATTTTGCAAAATCTTGTGCTTTATTTTCTGTCTCCGCTATTCGAGGCAGAAAAGAAGAAAATATGCCCTGGATACCGTTAGAAAGAGAGGCAAATCAAGATGAAGATCGTCAAGTCATCCAATCGGGAAAAGCTGAGTTAGGTATTATTAAAAAATGTTTTCAGCGCGACGGCTCTATACTTTGGCTAGAAACCAATAAAGTGCCTCTGCGGGGATTTGATGGGCGGGTGATTGGCGTGTTAGAAACCTCTCAAAATATTACTAGCCGCAAACAAAATGAAGCCATTGTCAAAGAATTTAATCGTCGCTGGCGGTCTGTGTTAGATAATATCCAAATGATTGTGGTGGAACTAGATAAGGACGGAAATGTGGAATATATTAATCCTTTTTTCGAGAAAGTTGCCGATTTTTCCCCAGACGAAGTGGTTGGCAAACATTGGTTTAGTCATTTTATCCCCTCTCATTTAGTCTCAGCGTTAGAAACTGTTTTTCAAGGAAATCTAAACGATAATACCTATGAATATCATGTCAATCCTGTTATGACTAAATCGGGTAAAGAGTTGACCATTGCTTGGCGAAATTGTGTTCTCAGAAATAATATGGGCCAATCTATCGGCGTTATTTCCATTGGGGAAGATATTACGGAACAAGCTCGTTTAGAACGGATGAAGTCGGAATTTGTTTCAATTGTCAGTCATGAATTAAAAACACCTCTCACCACCATGCAAGCATCCTTAAGTTTATTAGAGGGAAAATTCATTGATCCTGGCTCTGAGGAAGGAGAGGAAATAATTGCGATCGCGACCGAAGGGGTTGATCGTCTGGTGCGTCTGGTGGATGACATTTTGGATCTAGAACGTCTGCGATTAGGAAAATTGAGTATCGAAAAAATCCATTGCCAGACCCAGGATATTATTGAAGGCGCGATCGCCCAAACCCAGGAATTAGCCAAACGAGCAGATACGAAAATTGAAATCCCCAATCAATCATTTTCTTGTTATGCCGATTCCGATCGCCTCATTCAAGTGCTGACAAATCTTATCAGTAATGCGATTAAATTTTCTCCCTACCAATCTATCATCGAGTTATCCATTGAGAATAAAAACCCCGAACCGAGCCAGGAAATTGATGCAAAACCTTACTTATTATTTAGTGTCCGCGATCGAGGACGGGGGATTCCTCCCCAAAATTTGCAAAATATTTTTGAACGCTTCCGACAGGTCGATGCTTCCGACTCCCGCGAAAAGGGCGGAACAGGACTCGGTTTGGCCATTTGCCACGATATTATCGAACAACATGGCGGCAAAATCTGGGTAGAAAGCGTTCTAGAAGAAGGTAGCACTTTCTTTTTTACGATCCCTATTGAATCAACGGAGGTTACGAATGGTGACAACTAAGCGCGTTTTAATTGTGGATGACGACATTGGTATTCGTCGAATTGTTCAGCTTACTCTCAATGCCATTGCCGATTGGGAGGTTCTATTAGCGTCTTCTGGCTCTGAAGGGGTGGCGATCGCGGAAACCGAATTACCCGATGCGATTTTGCTGGATGTGATGATGCCTGGCATGGACGGCATAGAAACCTTTATCAAAATGCAAGCCAACCCTAACACCAAACCCATTCCCATTATTCTGCTCACGGCCAAAACCAAGGTGAGTGAACAACAACATTTTAATAATATTGCGATCGCGGGCGTAATTACCAAACCCTTTAAAGCTCCCCAATTAGTCGATCAGATCTGCTCTATTCTCAACTGGAACTGATTAAACCCCTTAATAAAATCACCCTTTAAAAGTTGCTGTTAATTAATGAAATAAAAATGAGAGAAATATGATTAAAAACTTTTTAAAAAATACAATTTTTTTGCGGATAAAAAATACAAATCATGGTAACCTAAAGATAAAATTTTAAGGGGAACACTGATTGGCCCCCTAAAAAAGCCAGTTTTGATCAAAAAATAAAAAGAAATGTTAACGGCTTTTACGGCGGCACTCATCTTAATTACGGTTTCTGAATTAGGCGATAAAACATTTTTTATTGCAATGATTTTATCCATGCGTTATCCGCGACGCTGGGTTTTTATGGGAGTTGTTGCGGCTCTCGCGGCCATGACCATCCTCTCGGTTTTAATGGGTCAGGTCTTTTCTTTTTTACCCAGAATTTACCTTTTTTATGGAGAAATTGGACTCTTTTTAGTCTTTGGAACCAAATTATTGATTGATGCCTCAAAAATGCCCGCCTATTCTGAAGAAGCGGTGATGGATGAAGCCAAGGAAGCCATTGAAAATAGTGAAAAAAATCTCAAGCGTCATCCCCAGCAGTGGGGCATTGTCCTCGAAAGTTTTATTTTGACCTTTATTGCCGAATGGGGCGATCGCACCCAAATTGCCACCATTGCCCTGGCTGCTTCTAACTCCGCCCTCGCCGTCACCGCAGGAGCCATTCTGGGACACACGATTTGCGCTCTCATTGCCGTCATCGGGGGAAAATTAATCGCTGGACGCATCTCTGAACGAACCATTACCGTGATTGGTGGTGTCCTGTTCTATATTTTCGCGATCGCGAGCTTTATCGAAGGCCCTTAATTTTCAATTAAAGAGCCATGAATCGCTAACCAAATACAGGGAGGATCAGCAGACATTTCCTCTACCCGATGTTTTTCGTGGGCAGCAATCAACAAATAATCCCCCGCCTTTAATAAAACTTCCCTGCCGTCCTCATAGGAAAGGATCGCTTGACCCTGCAATAAAATCACCCACTCATCCTGTTTCTGGTCATACCAGTGGTCGGGAGGAGTAGCTTGCCCTGGGGAAATAATCCGTTCAATGCGTACCTGATCAGTTTGAACCAGTATTTCAAAGACTTCTGTAGGGGGCAAGGGAAAAGGTAACTGAAAAATATTGTCCATAGACCGATCTTTTGTTTGAGGCTAAATCTCCCCAATTTCCAACCCAGTTTTGACCGCAAAAAGCTTTGAGTATCAAGGATTTTAGCTTTTTATCTCCAATCTCGTTGGGGGAGAGTAGTACAAGTCTATCGGGGTAAATCCAAGTATATATACTGAGTCCCCCAAACCTCAGCCAGAAAAATCCGAGAATATAGCATCGCTTGACAACTTTGGTTTAACCTACTATGAATGTAAAGGAATTTTAAAGAGATTTTAAAAGCTTTTTAAATCTGGTCTTCCAAAAGTCAACCCAACCAAAGTGAGCAACATGAACGCATTAAGCTTAAATACCGAAAAATTCATTCTTGCCTCTTTATTGGGAATGACCACCTTAATGATGGGAGCCGCGATGGTGCCAGACACTTGCAAGGTTCAAGAGCCTCTTTGGAATCAACCCATCCAATCCTCCGCTAATTTCATTTCTAATGTTTCTCGCGCTTGCCGCTAAGGGTTGTGTGTTGCAGATTCGAGTTTTTGAAGTTTTCATGACAGATAAGTATTTTACTTTAACGAATTTTTTGAGCTAGTGCTTTGTAAAGATTGAGTCTCTCTTCAGCTTTTATTAAAACAGGAATCTCTACAACCTTTCCTGAATTCCTCTCTTTTTAAGTATTTTAGCCTTCGATTCCCTTTTTTCGGGTTTAATAAATCTTTTGCGATGTCTAATAGCTTTTTTCCTTTGAATGACTCTGTTGGTTGTTCCTTTTCTCCTGTCTGACCCAGGCGGAACAGAAACTTAACTGAAAAAAGCAAGCGATCGCCTAGACAGATTAAAATGTAAAAGTTTCGCAAAATTAATTAAAATTTCTTAATATTGTGATTGTTAAATTTTTAGGGAACGCCCATGACCATTACGTTTATCAAAGAAAACAAAGAAGTGATCGTCGCCCAGGGAGCCAACCTACGGCAAAAAGCATTAGAAAATAAAATTGACATTTATACCCTCAAGGGAAAACTAACCAATTGTGGGGGTTATGGTCAATGTGGAACCTGCGTGGTGGAAATTGTTGAAGGAATGGAAAATCTTTCGCCCAAGACTGATTTTGAGCTAAAAGTTCTGAAAAAAAAGCCAGAATCCTTTCGGTTAGCCTGCCAAACCCTGGTCAATGGCTCGGTTAGTGTCAAAACTAAGCCTTGATCGGGATTAATCTCCCCCTAGCAAAAGCAACTAAGCTGTCACAAGTTTAGATTGCATCATGATTTTGTTGAAAGTCTTGTAACAAGGGGCTTAAGCCCCTTGCCTGTATGTGTTTTACATGATTAACAACTTATGTAAATTTTAGAATTTTTCCAGTAGATGTTAAAGGGGCCACTGTGTACTCACGTTTTTCTCTAAACTTTATTTCGCCCCCCAAGTTTGGGGGGAGTCCAGAGCCTTTCTGAGTTCAAAGTCCCCCAGAATTGGGGGATTTAGGGGGCTAGACAAGGTTAAACAGAAAACAAAAGACTTGCGTGTACACAGTAGCTAAAAAGGGGAAAAATACTCAAATTAAACGTCTGAATTCTCTGGCCAGCTTTGATAGGGATAATTCACTAAATTGGAATTGTAATATCTCGGATCACCTGTTACCTCTTGCCCAATCCAGGCGGGGAGGGCGATCGCTTGATGTTCGGTCTTTAATTCAACTTCGGCCAGAATTAAGCCCCGATTTTCGCCGCTAAATTCATCCACTTCCCAGATTAAATCCCCCTGGGGAATACGATACCTAATTTTTTCAATGAACGGTGGACGACAAAGGGTTGCTAACATCATTTCTGCGTCGCCCAGGGGAATGGAATATTCAAATTCCGCCCTAACCATGCCCTGATTTTTTCCTTTAAGGGTGAGATAACCGCGATCGCCGACAATGCGAACCCTAACCGCCGTTTGGTCTTGGGTCGGAATATAACCCTGTTTATAGTATTCTCCCGTCCCCAGCGATCGCCAACGGTCATCTTGTACTAAAAATTTTCGTTCAATTTCGGTTGCCATAATTTAAAGATTCAATTTTCAAAAAAAGTTAAAAACAACAGGACTTGGATCAACCAGTTTACTCCGTCCCCCCTTCCCCCGTGTCTCCTTTTTTGGTAATTTACTAAATAAAGTCATTAATATATTCCTGATATAGTCAGTAACCTTTTTCAATCATTGGCTAGAGTCAGATCCCTATAGGAGAACCCCAAAATGTCCATTGTCTTTCAAATTGCTTTAGCCGCCCTGGTGCTTTTTTCGTTTTTGATGGTGATTGGTGTCCCCGTCGCCTATGCTTCTCCCCAAAATTGGACTCAATCCAAACCGTTACTCTATCTTGGTTCGGGTATTTGGGCGATTTTAGTGATTTTAGTGGCAGTCTTAAATTTCTTTGTGATCTAGAGATGGTTTGCGCGATTGGGATTTTTGCCCCCTAAATCCCCCAATTCTGGGGGACTTTGAAAACCATAAATAGAGAGCGGTTCCCCCCAAAGTTGGCTACTGTGTACACACAAGTCTTTGGTTTTATTATTAATCTTATCTAGCCCCCTAAATCCCCCAATTCTGGGGGACTTTGAACTCAAAAAAGTTGCGATCTCCCCCCAAAGTTGGGGGGCTGGGGGGGGCAAGAGGAGTTTTAGGGAAGATGTGTGTACACCGTAGCCTTATCAAGGGGGGCAGGGGGGATCGAGCGTAAAGCGTATTGTCAGGTTAATTGTAACCAGCTATTTAAGCAATAAAAACTCAGTTCTCCTAACTGACGGAAACCAAATCATTTTTACTTTGATTAATTGCCAGGGGAAAGCCTAACGATTCCCGTTGAGCCAAATATAAATGGGCAACTTCCCGCGCTAAATTGCGAATTCGGCCAATATAACGGGTTCTTTCTGTGACCGCAATCACACCTCTGGCATCCAACAAATTGAAAGAATGCGAACATTTGAGGACATACTCCAAACTAGGCAATACTAAACCTTTCTCAATTAATTGTTTCGCCTCCTGTTCATAGAGACTAAAAAGATTTAATAACATCTCAGGATTAGACGCTTCAAAATTATAGGTACATTGCTCAATTTCTCCCTGCCAGAAAATATCTCCATACTGGATTTTCTCATTCCATTGAATCTTTTTGATCGCATCCACATTTTGCAGATACATCGCCAATCGCTCTAAACCGTAGGTAATTTCAATGGAAACAGGACGGCAATCAATGCCGCCACATTGCTGAAAATAGGTAAATTGCGTGACTTCCATGCCATCAAGCCAAACTTCCCAACCCACGCCCCAGGCTCCCAGGGTCGGCGATTCCCAATTGTCTTCGACAAAACGAATATCATGATCTTCGGGATGAATGCCTAATACTCTGAGGGAATCTAAATAAATATCCTGTATATTGTCGGGGGATGGTTTAATTAAAACCTGGTATTGATAATAATGCTGGACTCGATTGGGATTTTCTCCATAACGACCATCCGTCGGACGGCGGCAAGGTTCTATGTAGGCGACAGACCAAGGTTCTGGGCCAATTGCTCGCAAAAACGTATGAGGACTCATGGTTCCTGCACCTTTTTCCGTGTCGAAGGGTTGGGCAATCAAACAGCCCCGCTCTCCCCAAAATTCATGTAATTTAGCAATTACTGCCTGAAATGTCATTGTCATATCGTAAGTCTCTCTCCCAAATCACTCTTTCCTATTGTCTCTTAGAATGTTTCCTTATGTTGTTTAATCTTGACGAAATTAGTCTCTGAATCCGTTTTTAAAATAGTTCAATCCAGGTATGATAGATTTAACGTTCTGGAACCATAATTCAAGAAAAAACAATAAAATTTAACTTTATGGCCGAATTTGATACGGGATTGCCCAGCATAAGGCAAGTCCAAGAACTCATCAAAGATCAAAAAAACGTTGAAGTAAAATTGATCACAAATGACCTGATCGTTGGTAAGATTCGCTGGCAAGACCCACAGTCAATTTGCCTTATTGATCAATCGGATCAAAGCATTTTGATTTGGCGACAGTCTCTGGTTTTTATTAAGCCCCAGTCATAAAATTTAGTCCCATTAATACCAAAAAGAGAACTAATAAAGATGTTTTAGGGGTAAAATTACCAAAAACAATCTTGTATCTTTTCCGAATACTATAGATTAAGCAAATTGCAAATTAGATTAAGCAAAATGAGCATTCAAGACATTGTCCAGCAAGCATTAAGTGATGGTTTCCTGACACCCTCGATGGAGTCGGAGGTCGGGCGTATTTGTGAAAGTGCCTCGGAATTATCTCTCGAAGAGTACATGGCATTGGATCAATTAATGGGATCTCTCCTGAGCGGTGAAGTGTTGGCAATTCCTCATAAGCAATTCATTAATGTCATGGAAGAGTTGGTTGTGACAGAAGTGATTACCCAGGTGGCGGATCTACAAATGACAAAACAGCCCGATCTGGATATTTCCGATATTGCGGCCTATGCTCTCAACCGTCTTCCGCCTCTCTATGCGACCTCCGAGGAAGGGGCAACTTACCAACGCGATCGCGCCCAAAAAGAATTACTTTCTCTCATTAGTAATCAAGTCAAAGAAGGCATTAACCGATTTATGGATCGTCCTAGCATCCCTGGACGCAATCCTTTAGATAATACGACCAACAAAGATGTCCTGGAACAAATTAGTGGACTATTAAAAGCCTTTGCTCCCGATTAGTTAAGTTCTTTTGTATGAGGAACTTTTTAGATTATGGTAACGTCATCAAGCCCTATGTGAGGAGTCATTTACGTTGGTCAAACCCATGAGTCAAGCCATTCAAGCATCATGGTTAGATGTTGAAGTAACTCAGCATCGAGCTTCTGTGTCCCCATCCCCTGATAAACTACCGAGTTTTGATCTGATTCTCCGTTGTCAAGAAGGCTTACGTCCCGATAGTGCGGCCTTCGATGAACTACTGCGTCGTTATCAATCCCACGTCGATAAAATTTTGTATCACCTTGCTCCTGATTGGCAAGACAGGGCGGATTTGGCGCAAGAAGTCTGGATTCGGGTTTATCGCAATATCAACCGTCTTCATGAGCCTGTCAAATTTCGGGGTTGGTTAAGCCGAATTGCGACGAATCTTTTTTACGACGAATTACGTAAACGTAAGCGCATTAGCAATCCCATTTCTTTGGATGCTCCCCGTCGTATGGAAGATGGCGAAATTGATTGGGACATTGTTTCCGATTACCCCAGCCCCGACGATACCCTAGCGACGACGGAATTCTATGAACGCTTAAGAACAGCGATCGCCGATTTACCAGAGGCATTCCGCACCACGATTATTCTGCGGGAAATTGACGGACTCGCCTATGAAGAAATTGCTGAAATGACGGGCGTTTCTTTAGGAACCGTAAAATCTCGCATTGCCAGAGCCAGAGCTAAGTTGCAATCGATTTTACAGCAATATTTAGACTAAATCTAAACCATCGAGACTATTATAGGTAAATAGGAGTGTTCGTTTTCGGGTGAGGAGTCTTGTTGCATTATCGGGGTTGAGATTTATGCTCTCAGTCACTTATCTTCATCTCGCTCTACCGAGAGGTCATTATGAAGTCTGAATACCAAAATCATTATGGTCAGTCTGAGGACGAATCCACGTCTATGAACGAAGAATTTGAACGGTTTGAGTTGCTAAGTGCCTATTTAGATGGGGAAGTGACGACAGAAGAACGCTATCAGGTTCAGGAATGGCTTGATACCGATCCTAAATTAAAACAAACCTATCTAAAACTTTTGCGGTTACAGCAGGGCATTCCCCAAATTCCAACCCCTACGCCTTCTATTTCGGCAGATCAACTTTCTGCACGGGTTTTTCAGCAGATCAAGCGAGAAAATCGAATGTTACGTCTCTGGATCTGGGGGGGAATGGTAACGGCTTCGGCGGGTTTTGTGGTGTTTTTGAATCTTTTTATGGGAACCCATCATATTTTTCAACCGAGTAACCAGTCGGCTTCCCTAGAGATTGAATCCGAGCCTTTGATGATTGCTCTCAATCAGCCTGTTTTCGATATTCCGATGGAACAATAACTTCTATTTTTTGAGTGTTGTTGTAAGCTTATTTTTCTACTATTGAACAATACTAATCTCTAATTCCTTGCCACCAGCCAGAAGGGATAAAAACGCCCTGAAAAGTTTTAATTTTTTCTAAATCCATTAAATAACCCCAAGCTTGTGCCAAATAGCGGCCTTTTAGGTCATAAATGGGAATCATTTGTCGTTGATACTCGTTATTTTTAGGTAATCCTTGGGGATCAAAGGTTTCAAGTTCGTCTAGCTCAACTAAGTTAGATTCATCGCCGAAGGTTAATAAATAGCCCTGGACTTTCTCTGTGCCGACGGTCATTCCAGGATAACCCAAGCACAGATGATAGAGTTTGCCGTAGGTATAGGCGGGTTGAACAGCGATCGCTTTTCCTTCACAGTAGGCGGGATAATTGTGTTCTCCTGGTTTGAGGGTACCGTAAACAAAAACCTTCATTTTTAGTCTGTTGAATATGATTTTAAAGATTGCTTGAACGATTGATAAGACTGCCAAACCTGTTCTAGTAGATCGGGAGCGGTTGGATCAAACCATTGGATTTCGGGATAGGCTCGGAACCAGGTGCGTTGTCGTTTGGCAAATTGACGCGTATGAATAATAATTTCCGCGATCGCGTCTTCTAGGGAATAATTATCTAATAAATGGGCTTTAATTTCCGCATAGCCCAAGGTATTCAGCAGGGGCAAATCCCAACCATATTTTTTAATTAAAGTTGAAACTTCGGCCACGAGTCCCATTTCAATCATTTGATAAACACGGTTTTCGATGCGTTTTTGGAGTGCGATCGCGTCTCCATCTAGGCCAATTTGCAGAATAGGATAATGAGGAGGATTTTCTCCCTGTTGTTCAGAAATCGGTTGACCCGTCACATAAAAGACCTCTAGGGCGCGGAGGGTTCTAATTTCATCGTTAGCATGAATTTTTGTCACGGCAACGGGATCAACTTGAGATAGCATCTGATAGCAGGATTTTTGCCCTAACGCTTGCAATTGTTCTCGTAATAGGGGATGGGGGGAAACTCTAGGGATTTTTAAGCCTTTAACAACAGATTTGAGATAAAGTCCCGTACCACCGACCAATAACAGAGGACTCGATAAACGGTAAATTAAGGACTGTGCTTTTTCCTGATATTGAGCAAGGGTTAAAGTCTCAGTTGGCTCACAAATATCGAGTAAATGATGGGGAACTAAGGCTTGTTCTTTTTGGGAAGGTTTAGCTGTACCAATATCCAATTCGCGGTAAATTTGTCGAGAATCCGCACTGAGAATCTGTCCCTCTAAGCGTTGGGCTAATTGTAATGCCAATCCTGATTTTCCTGTCGCAGTTGC
>QBMS01000035.1:0-16379 GCA_003249095.1 Snowella sp. | reverse complement strand
AATTAAAGGAGGATGGAGCGGCGATCTGGTTAACATTGCTAAGGTTTATAAATAAAAGTTAAACTACAGTTACGAATTTTCTCTGATTAAAGAATTGTAGCTACAGATACGGATTTAGATAATCAGAACGGCAGTAGATTGTTAGCATAAATTTTCAAGAAATATCTAACTTAAGAGCAAGTAATCTGTACAATTTATATTTTAGGTTCTTTTGTAAATTTCTTTGGATAGTGTCTTTCGATACTGGCAAAAGCAAATAACCCTTGATTTTTTCATTCTTAACACTTATAAGTGTTTCTTGGGATAATCTATAAATAATCTCGGCTTTTTTTATGATATATCTACTGTTTTTTCTGTCGCTCGGATTAGCTACTGCGCTTGCATTGGTGATTAAAAAGTCACAACAGCAAAATAAGAATTATTCAATAGCTCAGCAGAAATTAAAAGAAACTGATCGAAAGTATGGAGGCATTATTTCTAGAGAAGATGCTGTCAAAAAGTTAGATGATCAAATTGCTTTTCTGACAGATCAACTCAAAAAAATTAATCAGCAGGTACAGGAAGAAGAGCAACAACTATCCACCAAGATTTTAACACTTAGGACAAAGCTTCAAGGACTTGAAGAGCAAGAATTGGTCGAAGCATTTGGATTTTATGAATCCAAATATGATTTTCAAGGGGCTGAAGAATATAAACAACGTTTAGACAAAATTCGCTCTCAACAAAAACAGATGATCAAAGTCAAGCAAGCTGCTGTCTGTCTTACGGAATGGTCAGTTGGCGGTAGTGTGAAAGAAGGAAAAAAAATGACCGATAATTTTCTCAAATTGGTTCTTCGAGCTTTCAATGGCGAATGTGATGTTTCTGTTGTAAAAGCTAAGTACAACAATCTTCAAACAATGGAAAATCGTATCCGAAAAGCCTATGGAGATCTCAATAAACTATCTCAAACGACAAACTGCGAAATCACTTCACACTATTTAGAGTTAAAGTTACAAGAACTTTGGCTAACCCACGAATATCAGGAAAAGAAATATCAAGAACAGGAAGAGCAACGTATTATTCGAGAACAGATACGTGAAGAGGAAAAAGCATTACGAGAACTTGAAAAAGCAAAACAAGATGCTGAAAAAGAAGAACGTCGTTATCAAGAAGCTCTAGAAAAAGCGCGTAAAGAGGTAGAATCCTCTTCAGGTAAAGTAAAAGAAAAACTCTTTATCCAAATAGAGGAATTACAAAAGCGACTTGCAGAAGCAGAAGTAAATAAGGAGAGAGCTATCTCTCAAGCTCAATTAACTAAATCTGGACACGTCTATATTATTTCAAACATTGGCTCATTTGGAGAAGATGTCTATAAAATTGGTATGACGCGCCGACTTGAACCAATGGATCGAGTGAAGGAACTAGGTGATGCGTCTGTTCCTTTTCCTTTTGATGTTCATGCCATGATCTTTTGCGAAAATGCTCCAGAGCTTGAGTCTCGATTGCACAAACAGTTTCACGAGAGGAGAATGAATAAGGCAAATGAGAGAAAAGAGTTTTTTCGTGTTTCGCTTGAAGAAATAGTTAAAATTGTGCGAAAAACGGATGAAGAACTTAAAATTTGTAAATCAGAGATAATCTTTACCAAAGTTGCTGAGGCTGCTGATTATCGGAAGACATTGGCTCAAGAACGTGAGAGATAGCAGAATAGAATTGTAACATTCATCTCATAATTACAGATTTTATCGGTTGTTATAATTGAAATAAAATATTATCTTACAGTACAATTAGTAATCATCCTAGTAATACAAGTTGATTTAATGAGATATGTTATCTATATCTGATATTAAAGATTGGACTCAGATTATTAAAGATTGGGTTCAGATTGGTTTCTTTTTCCTAACATATTGCATTGCTATTATTAAAGATTGGACTCCATTTATTAAAGATTGGACTCAGATTATTAAAGATTGTTTTCAGATTGGTTTCTTTGTCCTAACAGCTTGTGTTGCTATAAAGGGATTAAACAAATGGCAGGAAGAGCTTAAAGGAAAAATTGAATATGAAGCGGCTAAACAAGCTTTAGTTCAAGCCTATTTAATTCATGATCAAATTAGAATAGTTCGGGGAGAGGGCATTATCTCCGTTCCATCTCTTCCTATACTTAAAGCGCGTGAACCAAAAAAATATGAGACTAATAACCAGCGAATTGCTGAAGATCGTCGTTCTTTACTTCGTCAAAAGTTTCAAGTACTTGAGGATAAGCTACCCGATATATATCCAGTAATGGTCGAAGTAAAAGCAGTTTTTGGAGAAGAAGCAATGGAAAAATTAAAAAGGCTGACTGATTTAACTAGCAAACTTAATGTTGCAATAGAAGCTTATTGCGATGGAGTTTATGAAGGTAAGACAAGAAAAGAAATAGACAAATACTATAATATAATTTTTAATATTAACGAAGTAGAATGTCCAGATTATGTCTCAGAGAACATATCAGTAGATGACATGAACTTTAGAAAAAATCTAGATGCGGCTATGGAGGAAATAAAAGACTATTTTATTCCTAAATTGGATCGTGAACTATCAATTTCATGGTTCTGTAATTGTAAGAAAAAAATAAAACTCTAATGAACGATCCCTTTTTAGAAAAACTTTGCCAAAACTATACCGAGGAATAAATCACCGAAATAAAAACCTATCTCTCCGAATGGTCAGCCGCATCCTATCTCAGCATTGCCCATAATATTCTTGACCATGCTGAACGAAAACAAATTGATCCCCTTAAATTTCTTCGTAAAGCCCATAACTTCAACAAAAAAAGAGCAAATCGGATTTCCCCACTAGGATATCGTCAAGATCAATCAGCCGTTTATCGCAAAAATAATGAATACCTAATTGTGCGGATTGATCCCTATGGGATTGAAAAAATAGTCACTTACGGAGTCAACTAAAATGCTAGATACAATACTCATTAATCCCTTAGAGCAAAGCACTCAAAAAATCATCGATTTACTCAATCAATTAACCCAAGACTATCAACAACTTTTACAACAAGATAAAACCCTATTATTTGAAACATTCCCCCCCAATAATCAAACCCTATCCATCCTCGAAGAAATTGATTTACTAACCACTGACCTACGCGCCTATGCCAGCCAGATAACCATTAATCAACAAATACAAAATCCCTACCAAGCCTTAACCACATTGCGGTCTATGCGTCTTTTTGAGAATCCATCCCTTGCCGAACTTTATTTTACAAAAAATAAACAATTTCCCCTATTTTATCAATACTTACAAAAACTAGATTACTTGAAATTACTCTTAATTGATTGGCTAATCCTGCAACGGTAATTAAAAACATGACTACAACAAAATCGCGATCAACTTTTAAAACTTAAAAACAGAATGCTATTGATTATGAGTATGAACAATTATGCCGACTATTACCAGTATTTCAAAACGTATTATCAGTCTTGAACAACTCACTCAAAAATTTCCCCTCGTTCAAGCCAACAATGAGCAATTTTTCCCCGAATGGACAGAAAATCTGCCCGAACTTACTGCTCTCGAAAAACAAATTTTAGATAAATACTACCAACGTTATCGAAGACATCGAGACAGAGCAGAATTATCCGAAGAAACCGTTAAACTGCTTTTAGTCTTTCCCCTATTAGAACTTGCTGGATTTTATGACGAACCCTTTTTCGTCACCGCCGAAGCCCCCGTTCAAATCGAAATTCAAGATACTCACAAAATTTTAAAAGGTAGAATTGATACCCTCATTATTCAACAAGAAATCTGGATTTTAATCGTTGAATCCAAACGTTCCATTGCTCTCACGGTGGCCATTCCTCAATGTTTGGCTTATATGTTAGGCAGTCCCCAACCCTCCCAACCTCTCTATGGCATGGTGACAGATGGCGATTTATTTATGTTTGTTAAACTCATGCAAGAAAATACTGAAATTATCTACGATTTTTCGGAACCATTTTCTTTGTTAGTCGCCCGTCGTCATAAACTTTATCAAATTCTTCAAATTCTTAAAAATATTTCTGGAGTGATCGGCGATCGCTTTTTGTAGGCTAAATTAAACAGTGATTTAAGTCTTTGATCTTCAATGATCGTTCTAGTTTTTTCATGCTCACAAAACTCTCACCGTTTTTCCAAACTAACCTTTTGCCGTTGCGCTTCATACAATAACAAAGCCGCCGCGATCGCCACATTGAGAGATTCCACCCCAGAAGCCAAAGGAATCCTGACCGTTTCATCCGCTAACTTAGCCAACTCTGGACTTAAACCCGCCCCCTCATTACCCAACAGAATAATACTCGATCGCCTAAAATCCGTTTCCCAATAGGTTTTAGACGCATTCATCTGAGTTGCAATTACCTGTATTCCCTGGGTTTGATAGTCGTGAATTAATTTTTCCAAATCAGGACTAGATTGCTTCGGTAAATGGAACCAAGCTCCCGCAGAAGCCCTCAGAACCTTGGGATTATCAAACTCCACACTGTCTTCACTCGTCCAAATGCTATCCACGCCTGTCGCAACCGCAGAACGAATAATTGTGCCTAAATTGCCTGGATCTTGGATTCTTTCTAGGATTAATCCCAATTTAGGAGATTTTATAGGACTTAAATTTTGAAAATCTCGGTCAATGGTTGCAATCACGCCATCGGGATTCACCGTTGTGGCCAATTGTTGCAAAACTTCAGGACTCACACATTCCACTCGCCGCGATCGCGTTAAAACTTGTTCGTAAAGGTGAACATATTTAACCTGCCATTGGGGACTATAACAAACAGTATCTAAGGAACAATTGACCTCTAAAGCCGTCTCTAGCAGATGTGTTCCTTCTAATAACAGTAAATTCTGCTCCTGTCGTCCCTTAGCGCGATGGAGCTTACGAATTTGTTTAACAAGGGGATTTTGCGAACTGGTGATCATGCCGACATTCGCAAATAAACTTTGTAAGAAAGACTGGCTTTTTTGTTCATCTTCTCACTAATTTAAAGTTATTGTGCGACCTAAATTTGGCAAAGTTGAACTAAATGCGGAACCCGGGACTCGAACCCGGAAGTCCTTGCGAACACTAGAACCTGAATCTAGCGCGTCTACCAATTCCGCCAGTACCGCTTATAGTTTTTTAGTTTTTTTGTAACCAATTAACTATCATGGCGCATAAAAGGTTATTTAGTCAATCTTTTTTGACAAAACTTTCTCCTATTATTGGCGATCGCGGTCTGAATTTTAGAAATTTAGGAAAGAAAACTAGACATTTTACAGTTTTCTAGTATAATTCAGGAGCGAAATTTTTATGTCTATAATTTTTATATCATCATCAAACCATCGGAGGGTAACATCATAAAACCTACTCATATTGAAACAAACACCATTACAAATACATTGGAGTCTGAGAATCTAAATCAGCCCGTTATTGAAATTTTTGGCGGTTCGACCCTAAAAGGCGAAGTGAGAATTAGCGGGGCAAAAAATTCCGCACTGGCCATCATGGCAGGAACGATCCTCTGTTCAGATGATTGCCGCCTACGGAATTTGCCAAACCTAGCTGATATCACCCGCATGAGCCAGATTCTATCGGCTATCGGCGTAAAGATCAAGCAAAATGGAGATATTCTTGATTTTGATGCTCGAAATATTGGTCAATCCCCGGCTCCCTATGAATTGGTTTCCCAATTGCGGGCCAGCTTTTTTGTGATTGGGCCATTACTTGCCCGTTTAGGAACAACCCGTGTTCCTCTTCCTGGGGGGTGTGCGATCGGAGCGCGGCCTGTGGATCTCCATGTGCGGGGACTGCAAGCGATGGGAGCCGATGTGATTATTGAGCATGGAGTTGTCCAAGCCAGTGTTAAAGGCAATCGCAAACGTCTGACGGGAGCCAAAATTTATTTAGATTATCCCAGTGTCGGTGCAACGGAAACGATCATGATGGCGGCAACCCTAGCTGACGGGGAAACCATTATCGAAAATGCCGCCCAGGAGCCAGAAATTATTGATCTCGCGAATTTCTGTTGTTCGATGGGGGCAAAAATTATGGGTGCAGGAACCAATACAATCGTCATTAGCGGGGTGGAACGTCTCCATTCTACGGATTATCCTATTTTGCCCGATCGCGTTGAGGCGGCGACTTTCTTGGTGGCAGGAGCAATTACCCACTCTGAAATCAGTCTCTTTCCCGTAATTCCCGATCATTTAGCTTCGGCGATCGCGAAATTACAAGAAATTGGCCCCAAAGTAGTGATTGATGCTCCTGATCGTATTCGTTTAATCCCTGGCCCCCTGAAAGGAGCCGATATTGAAACCTTACCCTATCCTGGTTTCCCCACCGATATGCAAGCTCAATTCATGGCCTTGTTGGCAGTGAGTGAAGGTAGCAGCATGGTGACAGAAACCGTCTTTGAAAATCGTTTACAACACGTTGCCGAACTTCAGCGCATGGGAGCCAATATCCGCGTTAAGGGAAATGTTGCCGTCGTTCAAGGGATTCCTTTTTTATCAGGTGCGCCTGTCATGTCCACCGATCTGCGGGCTTCTGCGGCCTTAGTGGTAGCAGGTTTAGCGGCGGAAGGTAAAACAACGATTCAAGGTTTAAAACACCTAGATCGGGGCTACGATGATATTGAAGGAAAATTGCGTAAATTAGGCGCGAATCTCCGTCGAGTCAATACGCCTTCTTAATGATTCAAAATTTGTAACTAGCCATAGAACAAATTCCTGATCGTCAGAAATATCTTGGGATTTGTTCTTTTTTTATTGATGAGTCAGTTTTCTGAAGAATGATAGCTATTCATTGTCGCAGATAGTTCACAAAAACCTCATTGATTTTTTATACCGTAAGAGCTTGCATCTTAGCTTGTATCGAATAGCCATCAATCGAGGTTAGTTATGGACTTGGTTCAGTTTGCGTTGGTCATCATCGTAGTGGGGGTTCTCTTGTGGCTGGTCAACGACTATATCCCAATGGATAGTCAGATTAAAAGAATTTTGAATATTGTGGTTGTCATCGCCCTGATTATCTGGATTCTGAAAGTCTTTGGATTATTGAGTTTTCTTCGTGGCATTCGGATTGGAAGATAACCAATTCTGGTATTGAGCAGATTTCTTGTTTACTGGTTCAGGAGAAAAAAACAGGAAAGGCTTGATTTTTTCAATGAAGTTACCAAGCTTGGGTTCTCTTGGGGAGAGGTTTGTTGTAAACTGAAATCTTAGGCAACTAAAGTACTCCGTAAAAGAGACTCCTGTTCTGCGGTCGGGTAAAATCGGTAACGAAACGCTTTTTTTGTCTCCCATACCGTATTACAGTCAAATGTAAAGCATCTGTAAATGAGGCGTTTTAAAAGTCTTCTTTGCTGATAAAAAATTTCTCTGGTTTCTTAACTTATGACTTTTTTCCGTCCCGATCAAGCTTTAAATCAAACTGTCCAGACGATTTTAGATGCAACTTTTCACGAATTTCCCAGTTTAAAACGGGATCAAATTGCTCTTACTTGGATCGTTTATGATGAGCCAGTGATTGTTAATACCGGTGGAGCTATCTCAGCAGAAGAGTTTTGGAAACATTCGGTGCGGAGATCGAGTTATCGGAGTTTTGAACGCATTTATCCCGCCAGTTTGGTCAAATTATTTTATCTCGTTGCGATCGCGGAATGGCTAGAAGGTCACATGATCGAAAGTTCCGCCGAATTAGAACGGGCGATTACCGATATGATCGTGGATTCCAGTAATGATGCGACAAGTTTAATTGTGGATACTTTGACGGGAACGACTAGTGGCCCCGAATTACCCGATGCGCCCTTTGAAACTTGGAAACATCAACGTAATTTAGTCAATCGTTATTTTCAAAATTTAGGGTGGGAAGAATTAAACGGAATTAATGTGAATCAAAAACCCTGGAATGAAGGCCCCTACGGTCGAGAACGGGCTTTTGTTGGAAAAATGCTGGATAATCGCAATATGTTAACCACCGATGCGGTTGCTCGTTTATTGCATAGCATTGTTGGCGGTGTGGCGGTTTCTTCGGTGCGATCGCAACAAATGATGAAGTTATTAAAACGGTCTTTAAATGTAGCGAAACCTGAAGCAGGAGAAGAAAATCAGGTTACGGGCTTTTTAGGGGAAGGTTTACCCAAAAATGCTCAATTATGGTCAAAGGCTGGCTGGACAAGCAAGGTGCGTCATGATGCGGCCTATATTGAAATTCCCAACAAACAACCCTATTTATTAACGGTTTTTACGGAAGGGCAGGAAAACGCGAGTAACACCCAAATTTTACCTTTTATTTCCCAGGCGATCGCCAACCTTTCTTCTACGGATTATTAAAAGGCGATCGCCCGACTTTTAATTTCATTCCAACTTAACGGCATATTGCAAGAAGATAACAGTGAAATTCAGATAATCTTAATTCTATCACCTAAATTTTCTTTTCATTGACCTAGATCACCGATTCTTTTTTAAACATCACCGACGCGATCGCGAGTTTTGTAACTTGATGAAAGGCGATTAATTTTGCTATGATCACCGAATCGTAACAAAATTTAGCTCGTGTCAAACAACGACATTGATCGTATCCGTCAAAAAATCCGATTGCAACAATACGATATGTCAGCCCATGCAATGGAAGAAATGGCCGAAGACTATCTAACCATCATCGATGTAGAAACAGCGATTTTAAACGGTCGTGTTGTTCGGATTGAAAAAGATGATCCCAGGGGATCAAAATACATTATTGCAGGAACCGCAGTTAATCTACAAACTCCCGTCGGGGTAGTTGGGCGTTTCGCCACTAGCGGACGTTATTTGATTATTACAGTTTATGAAATCACCAAACTTGAGGGCTAACTCCATGTACGGCTATCAATGCGAATACTGTAAAGGAACGGTTCAACCTCGCCTTATTAAACGAGAAGTCTTCAAACATAGAGATGGTTTTGTCATTCTTGAAGACGTGACGATTGGTGTGTGTAATAACTGCGGCAATCGTTATTATTCTGCTGAAATATTGCATACTGTTCATGCTGTAGCAACTGGACTAAAAAAACCTGAAAAAACGGAAAAAATTCCAGTTACACATTTAGAATTGGCATAAATTAAGGTATTGAGTAATAGAGTTCGATCGCGAGTTTTGTAACTTGATGAAAGGTGATCGCGACTTTTACCCAAAACGTGAATACGCTGAATTTCTGAGCGTTAAGACAATTCCCCTATTCCCTCGTTACAATATGAGAAAGAATATTAAGAAATATTGAGAAACCCCCATGAGTCAACTCACCCTCGAACAAATTGCGACCCAGCTAGAAAGCACTAATTCCCGCGATCGCCTGTTGGCCTTGGTTTCGTTGCGAGAAATTGCCGATGAAGATGCCGTTCCCCTGATCAAAAAAGTCTTAGATGACGAAATACTTCAGGTGCGATCGATGGCCGTCTTCGCGTTAGGGATTAAACAAACCGACGAATGTTTCGCTATTTTGACAAAATTATTAGAAACTGACCCCGATTACGGTATTCGGGCCGACGCGGCGGGAGCCTTGGGCTATTTAAAAGACGGACGTGCCTTGGAACCCCTTTCTCGCGCATTTTATGAAGATACGGAATGGTTAGTGCGCTTTAGTGCGGCAGTCTCCCTCGGTAACTTGCAGGATATTCGTGCCAAACAGGTGCTATTAAAAGCCCTGGATAGCTCAGAAACCGTTGTCCAACAAGCCGCGATCGCAGCATTAGGAGAAATTAAAGCGATCGATGCGGTTGAAGCGATTTTAAAATTTGCCAGTTCGGAAGATTGGTTAATTCGTCAACGTTTGGCCGAAGCTTTGGGCAATTTACCCTCCGATCAAAGCCTATCCGCCCTACGTTTCTTTGCGAAGGATGAACACCCCCAGGTCAGACAGGCCGCAATTTACTCTCTACAAAGACTCGAAATGACTTAAAATTAATTTTGTCAGTATTCGTCCCTTTCCCATATTCAACTATTCATGGAAGTTCTAGCTTTTTTGGAATCCTGTACAGGAAAATGGTTTTCCCAGCGTACCCGTTACGACTTTGATCAAAACAATGCTGAAAATCAAAAGTCAGAACTGAATATGGAGAAAATCAACCCTGGGGATGCCGAACTTCAATCTCTCTGCCAAGCCTATCAAATCCATCCTGACCAAACCCTGGGAGGAATCAAAACAACTTGGGAAACCATCGGAGATTGGGGCGCAACCAAACAAAAGGGTTCAACCCTCTGGCTTTTTTTGCCTGAAGATGAAGCAGGATTGACGGGAAAATTGTTCCGCAGTGTCGCTAAACCAGGCAGTTTGATGTTGTCGGGACGTTATCTCTTGGCCGCCGATGAAAGTTTAACGCTTATTTTAGAGTCCGATACGGTCTATACGGAAGAACGGCTTTGGTTTGCTAGTGCCAATTTACGCTTGCGGACGAGCCTAATCCAACAACGCGATCGCTTTAGTTACAGTGCGTTTTATTCGGAAATTCGCAAATTACCCGCACCTCCCCCGCCCGAAGTTTAATCTTGGGGGAACATTAATCCAGCCTGATTAACTTGGCAATTTTCAGGTTACCCGATAGAATTATTACGACGCGAAATCTCTAGGTGTGAGTATTGGAACCAATGATGTCTTCTAAATTGCCTAAATCTACAACAGCCCCCATCGGCAACCCTAAAAAAATATTTAAACAGAGTGTTGCTATTCTTGGCGGACTCGGATTTTTAAGCACTAATTTTTTGATTCCGTCGGCGATCGCAACGGAAACCCTCAGCATTCCCGATGCCCCTGCTCCCAGCTTTGTGGATACAACGCCTGCACCGCCGCCTCCAAGCGTTAAACCCATTGCGGCCCCGCGCCCCAAAGTAGATATCGTGGCTCCATCCCCCTCTCGTGCTAGTCGTCGTCGCTCCAATCCAGACCAAACTGCGGTTGTCACTCCCAGGGTAAGACTCTCGGCTCCCAGAATTTCGATTTCTACCACTTCACCTGTCGTAGGTAACGCTCCCATCGAAACCCAACCCTCTAGTATCCGCAACTCTCTAAAGGGTAAAAATAGTTATATTGATACGACGGATTATTCCGTTGGTCAATCGAAAAAAGCCGATTCAACTCCTTCCGTTGTTTTAAGTGAACGGTCAACGGGTTGTCAGACGGTTGTGCAAGGAGGCTCTCTCAATCGGGGTTGTGGTGGTGCTACGGCATCCCGTCGTCGCTCAAACAATACGACCGTTGCCCAATCGGTTGTTCCCCGTTATCAACGCCTAGCATCTACTCAGACTAGGGTTTCTGCCAATAATTTCCTTCGCCGTTCTCCCCGCATTTCCCCTGTAACAGCGATCGCTTTTCAACCGTCTTCTTCCCAATATTATCGTAGTCGTCCCAATCGCTCGTCCTATAGCAATAATTCCAGCAATATCAATCCCAATCAAGTCGTTAGCCTAGAACCCATCATTCGTCGCGGCATCTCCATCGCCCTTGCGCCCCTACAGGAATACAACCGCGCCACCACTGCCTACGCTCCCGCATCTCCCGATGTCAGGCAGGAAAATACGGATTTACTCTTTCCCTTACCAATGGCTGTCCCCCTCACTTCAGCCTTTGGTTGGCGGATTCATCCCGTCTTAGGAACAGGTCGGATGCACTCAGGAACGGACTTAGGTGCGCCCACAGGAACCCCCGTTTTAGCGGCCTATGGGGGTGAAGTTTCGATGGCGGATTGGTCAGGCGGCTATGGACTGATGGTTATTCTTCGTCACCTAGAAGGAACTCAGGAATCCCGTTATGCCCACCTTTCCGAAGTCTTTGTTAAAGCAGGACAATCGGTACAAAAAGGTGAAGTGATTGGTCGTGTTGGCAGTACTGGTTTATCGACGGGGCCTCACCTGCATTTTGAATGGCGGCATTTAACCAATAACGGTTGGGTTGCCGTTGATGCAGGAACCCATTTGGAATATGCGATGGCAAACTTGATGCGAAATCAACAATTAGCGGCAGTTCCTCCCCGTCCCCAGGGATAAATTCTAAATTCTGTTAGGCTTTTATTCCCAACCTTGGTTGATTTCGGCTAAAGGTTGGGTATTTTATAGGTAGTGATCTTCTTTTGCAGATTCTGAACGGTGTTTTTTCGTGTTGAACCCTTTGGCTTCGCGCTGCTGAACATCGGTTTAAAAATTATTTTCCTCATAAATTCAAGGAGGACTAGGTGAATCCATACTCTGACAAGAATTCTCAGGCGGAGGTCGATGCCACCGTTGTTGATGTGACGGAAATTTTTGAAGAAGCACCGTCCCAATTTAATCACGGTCACCGCCCTATCGAGGAAAATCTGAATCGTTTTCCTGACCAGGACGAGGCTCCGATCATTGGTCTGGTCAATAAAATTCTCATTATGGGAATGCGCGAAAAAGCGTCCGAGATTCATCTTGAGCCAGAAGACAATAAATTAACTGTTCGGATTCGTCAGGGGGGAAATTGGCGATCGCTGTTTGATCCCCTCCCCAAAAAAAGCATCACTCCCATCATTAATCGTCTCAAGGCAATGGTTGGGTTGGACATCTCCCAAACAAAAATTCCTCAAAAAGGACGACTCCGTAAAAGTTATAACGGTAATCCTGTTTATTTTTTTATTCATACGCTACCCAGTTTCTATGGCGAAAAGATCGTTGTTCGTATTGTGGAATCTTCAAGTGAACTTCCCGATCTAGACACCCTAATTTCAGATAAAACAACTCAAAACGCGATAAAAGCGTTAAATAACCGTAAATCAGGTTTAATCCTCGTGACGGGGCCTGCCTATTCGGGAATATCTACCACCCTAGAAGCTTGTCTGGCTCAACAAAAAGAACGTAATCTAGCCAGCATTGAAGATCCGATTCGTCGAACCCTTCCTCGCATGACTCAAATGGAAGTTGACCTAGACCGAGGTTTTACCTACGCTAAGGCCCTAGAGTCTTTATCTTGCCAAGATGTGGATGTGATCCTGGTGGATCAAATTGAAGACCGGGAGGCGGCCCAGGCCGTGTTGGATTCGGTTAATCAGGGACATTTGGTATTGACGAGTCTCTATGGTAAAGATGGGGTTTCGGCGATCGCCCAATTAAGCGAGTGGGTAAAACCGTCTTCTTTAGCAGAAAATCTGAGTGGCATTATTAACCAGCGATTACTCCGCCGCGTTTGTCCGACCTGTCGCCTGGTGCATCAACCCGAAAAGGAAGAATTACAACAATTACAACTTTCTGCCCGTCAACATCAATCGAGTAATTTTTATCGGGCCAATACTCTCAGCCAGGAATTAATTCAACAATATCGACAGAAGGGCCGATTGTGTCGTCAATGTAATGGGGCGGGCTATCACGGAGAAGTGGGAGTCTATGAAGTCCTAACCATTAGCCTTGGTCTGCGTTCCTTGATTGCCCAGGGTGCTGAACCTGAAAGATTGAGGGAAGCGATCCTTGCCCAGGGGATGAAAACCCTCATTAACGATTCTTTAGACCAAGTTTTGGCAGGAGAAACGACTTTAGAGGAATTTTTCCGTGTCTTTCCCGACGCTCTGTTTTCCCTGAATCAAGTTCAGCCCGTTGCAACTTTATCGCCTGATTTTCAAAAACGGTTAACGGATTTAGAAAAATCCCTAGCGGATGTCAATAAAGCCTTTACCGAATTTAAAAAATTGATGACGGCAACGACTTCTGATTTAAACGAAGAGTTTGCCGATGAAAGCGATGAATTTTCTCCCCAAAATCTGTTGCTCATGGTTGATAATGATGCAGAAATTGATCTCTCAGAAGTCACTTTGATTAGCGATACTCAACTTTATGAAGAGTTTGCTAATCCTGAAAAATGGGGAGCTTTTAAAAAAGAAGTTACCCCGCGATCGCCCTCTGTGACTCCCAAGCCTGCTAATTCTACTGTTGCAGATCTGAAATCTGAACTGGCGATCGACGAATTTTTATTACCCGATGATAACGAACAGGAAGGTAAGGAAGAAACGGTGATTGCTCCCTTTAAATCCATTGTCGATCCTTGGTAAGCATGGAATGAATCTGCATTGTATTATCACAAATTTCTAATGCTCTGTAACAAGGGGCTTAAGCCCCTTGCCTGTATGAATTTTGGACTGGGGACAGCTTGATTGTCACTGCATCCCGATGCTGTAAGGATTATTCCTGCTCCTCAGCTTTGGGGGGATGATAAACCCGACGACCATAGAGTTCGGTTAGCCATCCCAAATGCTCTGTCATCCAACGATTTAAAGCCTCTTCTCGGTAACGCCAGCCCCAATTCCCCTCGGCGGTGCCTGGTAGGTTCATGCGCGACTCATTACCCAACCCTAAAATATCCTGTAGGGGGAAAATGGCGAGATTGGCGACCGATCCCATTGCTAATCGAATTAAAGACCAATGAATGCCTTGTTCACAAACACAGCCTAAATAATCCGTAACTCGTTTTTGTTCTTCGGGCGATCGCCCCTGAAACCAACCGACCGTTGTATCGTTATCGTGGGTTCCTGTATAAACCACCGCATTACGATTCGTATAATTAAACGGTAAAAAAGAATTCGCTCGGTCTGAATCAAAGGCAAAATGGAGAATTTTCATCCCAGGAAACCCAAAATCATCCCGCAGAGCTTCAACCCCAGGGGTAATTACGCCCAAGTCCTCCGCCACAATGGGTAAATTTTCCCCCAAATTCTCCTTGAGAGTAGTTAAAAAAGCGCGACCAGGGGCATCAATCCATTCTCCATTCATGGCAGTTTTTTCTCCTTCGGCAACGCCCCAAAAGGCATCAAAACCTCGAAAATGGTCAATGCGGACAATATCAACGTACTGCAAAGTTGCCTTAAACCGTTGTATCCACCAAGCAAAATCCGTCTCTGCTAATTTTTCCCAGTTATAAACAGGATTTCCCCACAGTTGACCCGTTTCACTAAAGTAATCGGGCGGAACGCCTGCCATGAGGGCCGCCTCACCCGTTTCTTCATTGAGACAAAAAATATCTGGATTAGCCCAGACATCGGAGCTATCATGGGCAACATAAATGGGAATATCTCCAAAAATATAAATATCTTGGTTGTTAGCGTAGATTTTAAGTGCAGCCCACTGACGAAAAACGATAAATTGTAAGAATTGATGATAGAAAATCGTTTCTTTGAGGCGTTCTTTCCAGGTCGCTAAAACTTCTGGTTTGCGTTTAACGAGATCGGTTTCCCAACTATTCCAACTGCTGCCTGCATGGAATTCTTTGAGAGCCATGAATAGCGCATAATCTTCTAACCAATAACCTTGAGCTTGACAAAATTCATGAAAATCAACGGTTAAAGTTTTAAGTGATTTTTTTTGAAAATTATCACAGGCTTTTTTGAATAGGGGAATTTTAAACTGCCTAACTGCTTCAAAATCAACGGTATCCAAGGGAAACGCAGGAATATTATCTAAATTATGGGGTTCTAATAATCCTTCTTCTACCAACTTTTCGGGACTAATTAACAAGGGATTAACCGCTAAAGAAGAATAGCAAAGATAGGGAGAATCACCGTAACCTGTCGGGCCTAAGGGTAAAATTTGCCAAATGCTTTGATTACTGCCTGATAAAAAATCAATAAACCGATAGGCCGCATCCCCCAGATCTCCTATGCCAAAACGGTTGGGCAGGGAAGTCGGGTGTAATAAAATTCCACTGGAGCGTTTATTTAACATTCTTTTAAAAGTTTTTCAGTTATGCAACTTGATTTGATAGGCGATCGCTTTTTTCAGTTAAAATTAAACGCCCAAGTCCTTCATTGCTAAACGAATTTGCTCAATGCGTCTGCGATTAACCCCTAAATCAGAATCTCCTAATCGAGAAGCTGATCGTACTTGGATTATTTTGGCATCTTTGGGGAAATAAAATTCGACATCGTCAACAAATCCCAATAATTTACTGCTGGATTCGGCTTGGATATAATCGTCGGTCTGCTCAATAATTTCGGTGCGAGGAACAACAGACAAAACTTTGACTAACGTTTCTTTGGCGTTTTCTAGACTGCCTTGATAGGGAATCGGCGCGATCGCATGGGTTTTGTCTCCATTTTGGCTGACTACGCAATTGGGAGAAGCGAGGCAGGGAGATAATTGCTGATTTTTTACGCCGAGGTTGCTAGGAACGGAACCCCGAAACAGATTGGAGACCAGAGGAAGGGCAGCCAAGATTGTGGGTTGGTTGATTGCAGAATTTGCTAGGGCAGAGGGCATTGCGGTTAAATTAACTGATAAAACCACTGAGAGGGCGAGAAAGAGAGAAACAACCCATTTCATAAAAGTTACCTGAGTAATTAACAGTTCTCATTTTGACATACTCCCCACGCATAAATGCGGGGGATTCTTGTTCATGGCTCACAGAAGTCCACTT
>QBMS01000034.1:6185-33748 GCA_003249095.1 Snowella sp. | reverse complement strand
TAATCTAGCAACCCTAGATAATAATGACATTAAAGTACTTGCTCCCAATGGAACTTTCCAGAATGCAACCTTGGTGAGTACGACTCCTAGTAGCGATCGCAAAACCGTTACAGCTACTTACAAAATTTTTGATGTTGGTATCATCGGAGGATATTCCATCTTTCTGCAAGAAAATCAGGTCAGTGATATAAACTATAATTTTTTAGCCTCTCAAAGCATTGGTCTCTTTTCTGTTGGATCTCTTTATACAAGTGTTGAATCTACTGGTAACACAAAACTTGTTAAAGACTCCAGTAACAAGTTTTATGCTCAAGTGGGAAGTAATACTCCCGTTGGTATCAAAAACATCACAACCCACATCTACGAAGGAATCTATACAGGTTGGCAAGCCCTAGCCGCCGAGACCGTCAACGGTGAAAATCAAATACTGTGGAAAAACGCAGGGTCAAACACTATGCAAGTGTGGCGCATGAATAGTAGCTGGGTACGAGTTTCGGGTCAAATCATTGGAACTTTAACTTCTTCGGCCGCCCTCGCTCAAGAAATTATCTTTGGCGTTGACGCGAATGGCGATGGCGTTATTGGGAAAAAATAACTAGGGCTTGCTGAAAAAGTCAAAAAACAGGGAGAGGGGATTAATTTATGAATCTAAAGCGAGTAAAACATAAGTGTTAAATAATTTATTGGCGCAAAGCATAAGCTGAGCTAAGAGGAAGACACAAAAATAACCTCTTCTTCCGAAAAAGACAAAAAAACGTAAAACCTGCCGAAGCAGGACAGAAAGATTGATAACTAAAAAGGTGATAGCAATAGCGGTTTTAGAGGAGCAGGAAGTTTTGCCATAACTCGATTGAGGCTAAATCGTCTCTTTGCTTGACCAAATTTGTCCTCAACAGCATTATGGTCTCTTTCATCTTTTTGTCATCTTTTAACTTGAACACTTTGGACTCACCAATTTGTTTGCGTTTTTATAATAATAGAGTTTTCCCTTTGTGACAGTCATTATTTTTAGTCATTATATTTTTAGTCATTTTTTACAAGATCTTATTTTCAGTAAAAATACTGATGACTTATTATGCTCTTCGTTGCTACCTTTGTGTTGTCTTTAAATTTTCTTTAAATTTTCTTTAAATTTTCTTTAAATTTTCTTTAAATTTTCTCTTTGCTGTTGCAAAAACTGTCGCAAGGGTTTAAGGCTATGTTTGCTGAAATATTAGATACTACTCACGGAATTACGAGTACGGGACTACTTCCTGTCGCAGAATCGACTAATCCCTATGGTTTATCTGCACAGACGATAACAGAATTAGTTGGTTATAGTACTTCTCTCGATCCTCTACTCCCCCCTGTAACTAAAATTCATTCCTCTAATACGTCCTGCCAAGTGAGTGATGCAAGTTCGACTTTAACGCTTTCCAACACCGCTAACACGGCGAGTACCTTAAACAATAGTTTTTTCTCTGGGGATTATAACAATAACTTCATGACGGCATCAACCTTGGGGACTTTTAACATGAATGTTGATACCATTGATCCAAGTTCTAACTTGACTACTAGTTCTCCTATTACCATCAATCCTTCTCTATTAAGTAACTATACGATGGGCGGGATGAGTGCCAATGAGGTAAACGTCTCCCCAGATGGCACCCTACAATTATCCGGTGATCTCTGGACTAAACTAGACCTTCCCTATAACGTAACTCAAAATACTGTCCTAGAATTTGAGTTCCGTAGTGATGCGATGGGTTACGCCCATGTGATTGGCTTTGATAATGATAATAGCTATTGGGATAATGCCAACTCTAATAAACTAACAGGATTCAAGTTGTTTGGCACAGAAACCTGGGACCGTTGGAATCAAGCTCTGAATAACTACAGTGGAACCAATTGGAAAAGTTATTCCTTTAAGATTGGAGATTTGTTTACAGGAGCAATGAAATATTTATTTTTTGTTAATACAAATCCCTATGGCACATCAGGAAATAGCTTTTTCCGAAATATTCGAGTGTACGACACGAATTTTTCTACACCGACGAAGCCTCTTTGGTACTCTGGTTTTGAAAATGGTTTTCCAGGGGGCGAATGGTTGAATTACGATACTGGTACCTACACCTCTAATGGACAGTCAACCCAGAGTTCTAATTGGACTATCCTTAATCAAACCCAGGGTAGCCAAGAAGGTGTAATGAAACTATCAGGAAATTCTGTTTATAAAGGTTGGATCAATACTGAATCTACGAGCAGTCACCGTCCCTATCCTGTTCTTCAGATTGATCCCTCTGGTCAATGGAATTCAGATACTACTTTTAACAATTATTTGAGTAGTCCTTCTGTGCCAGTTGTTAACCGATTTTATGCATATATGGACTGGGATCCCAGTAAAATCAGTGATTCCGATTGGTTGAGCTTCATGACAGTTACCAACAATACTTACTGGGGGGTTGTTGGCCTCTCCTTGCGCGGAGCGAATGGTCAACTGGAAATGGCCCATGCGCCTTGGCAAACGGTCACTTCCACTCCAGCAATTATGCCTAGTGATCGCTGGGTTCGTTTTACGACCTATATGGATTTCAAGGCTAACCTTCTCTATGTCTGGATGGATGGAACTCTTATTTTTAAAATGACTCAAGGAGGAAATCTGAATTATACAAATGGTTCTAACGGGCAAACTGCTTACCTCCGTCGCGCCCATTGGGGACTCTACGCTAATGGCGGTTTCTCAGATGCCACTGTTTATAATGATTCCATTCAACTCTGGACAGTCCAAGCCCCCCTGACCAATCCCTCTCAGGAACCTTGGTCACCCTATGATGGGGATGGCGTTGATTTTGTCTACTCCTCAGATTTTGTTGCACCAACGGTGGCTAATTTAAACGCTCCGACCATCACAACTAGTAGTAAAGATTATTCATTCACCGTCAGCTATACCGATAATACTTTGATGTATAAGGGTAATCTTGATAGTAAAGATATTCGGGTAACAGGGCCGAACGGCTTCAATCAATTAGCCCAATTTGTCAGTTCAACGACCTCTGCTGATGGTAAGACCGTCGTAGGAACGTACAAAATTAGTAGCAATCTAGTATGGGGCATCAATGATAAAAATGGAGTTTACACCATCAGTTTAGAAGGTAATCAAGTTGGGGATTACAACTACAACTTCATGGCGGCACAAACCTTGGGGACTTTTAATGTTAATGTTAATGTTAATGTGAAAGACACTATTACTATCAATCCTTCTCTATTAAGTAACTATACGATGGGCGGGATGAGTGCAAATGAGGTAAACGTCTCTCAAGATGGCACCCTAAAATTATCTGGTGATCTCTGGACTAAACTAGACCTTCCCTATAACGTGACTCAAAATACTGTCCTAGAATTTGAGTTCCGTAGTGATGCGATGGGTTACGCCCATGTGATTGGCTTTGATAATGATAATAGCTATTGGGATAATGCCAACTCTAATAAACTAACAGGATTCAAGTTGTTTGGCACAGAAACCTGGGACCGTTGGAATCAAGCTCTGAATAACTACAGTGGAACCAATTGGAAAAGTTATTCCTTTAAGATTGGAGATTTGTTTACAGGAGCAATGAAATATTTATTTTTTGTTAATACAAATCCCTATGGCACATCAGGAAATAGCTTTTTCCGAAATATTCGAGTGTACAACTTGAACTCTTTGCATATTTCTACACCAAGAATTAGTACGAGTATTGCCAATGGAACGGTGACAAATGGTAAAAGTTTTGTGAAGGCTAATAAGCAGCATCAGTTTACGGTTACCTATACTGATGCTTACGGAATTAATCTAGGGACTTTGGACAAGAATGACATCAAAGTACTTGCCCCTAATGGAACTCTCCAAAATGTAACCTCGGTGAGTACGACTTCTAGCAGCGATCACAAAACCGTTACAGCCACCTACAAAATCTATGATAATGTTGGCTTGCGGGCTAATCAAAGTAATGAATTCCTGATTCAACTCCAGGGTAATCAGGTTAATGATTTACACTATAACTTTATGACAGCCCAAACCATTGGTCGCTTTACCCTTGTTTAATTTCTCTTGCGATCGCTGTTGTTTATCGATATTCTTAAACAATCGGCAAACCTAAAAAGAAATAATTAAGTAACTATTTTGGAACTTTGCCCCCTTCACGGGTTGACCACTGAGGGGTGCAGGCAGAGAGATATTTCGTCTTTGATCCCCTGCTTCAATGGTGATTTCGGGGCCGTATTGGGTTAATTTAACTTCTTTTTTGTCAAAACCTGGCAAAAAGAGCTTAACTTGACGTGCGGGCAGGTCAATCTTCAAGGGTTCAGGAACAGCTTGAACGCCTCGAATATCTGGAATTGAGTCAATTAACCCCTCCCAATTATTGTCAGAGTAGTGGGGAAGTGTGGTTACAGATAATGGCTCAAATTCCGTCCTGATATCTTGGTTCTCTCCTTTAGAATTGAGAAAAACGCCTTTTACGGTTAAACCGATTTGTTGCGCTCCTCCCCATAAGGATTTCGCCATTAAAATCGAGAGGGGATCAGCATTAGTGACTAAGTAGGCCGCAAAGCGATTGGGATTATTTAGGGCTTGAACACCTTCGTTTAACAAAATCTCAGGATTTTGAGGATCTTGTGATAACTGCTCAAAACCGCCAGAAACATTAAGCACTGCTCCCGCAATGGGACCAAGGAAAGGAGCAAGGGTTTGAACGACCTCCGAACCCTTTAAAACTTGCTGAAAACGTCGCCAATACCAACTACCAATTTCGGGAACCCCCAGCATTCGTAGGCTATTGAGATTGCCCGCACCATCATAGAGAATGACATCATATTGGCGGCTCTGGCTGTATTCTCTGAGTGCATTCAGTGTTAGGATTTCATCCATTCCTGGAAAAACACCGAGTTCTTGACCATAGATATTTTTGAGGGTCGGCGATCGCAGATATTTAGCTTCTAATTCCTTAATTTTTTCCCAACCGCCTTCCAAAAGAGTGGTCGTAGAAAGTTGCACCGCCAAAAGATTAGACTCAATTTCCGTAGCCGTCTGGGTTAGGGGTGCGCCCAAAATAAACCCCAAGGTGGGATCTTGTCCTACGATAAGAACACGAGACCCCAAGCGAGATAATTTTTTGGCCACAGCGATCGCCGTAGTCGTCCGACCCGTACCGCCCTTACCCAAAAAAGTAGTGATTAGGGTCATAAATAATCTGAATAATAAAAAAAATCAGCCGTGATGCTAACAATCTTAATTCAAGGATTGTAATTCGTCCTCAAAAAACCAAGTAGCAGTTTTGTCTTCAAAGGCAACCACTGCACCAATGCCACTACCATCCGTCATTTTGAAATCTTGAACAACTCCTACTTTGCCGAGTTTTCCCACAATATCCTGGGAGACTCGGTCTCTAAGGCGATAAACTTTAACTTTTTGACCGATTTTCATATCGAAATTTTGCGATAGGATACAAATAAACCAATAACCAGTCTAACGGAATTTGTCCCCTCCTCTTCAAATATAAGCGAAAGTTTCTCCTGACTGCGACCCCAGGCAAAAAGACGATTATGATAAGATGGGCCTTTAGACTATAATTCTTATTCATAGTAAAAAACTCAAAAATTTTATGTCCCTGTCTTTAGTAAATCGCGACCAATGGTCGCCCTTACAGCGATATGTGGAGCTACTACACATACTAGTTGAGCGAAACTTAAAAGGACGCTATCGGGGGTCATTTTTAGGGGTTTATTGGTCTTTACTCAGCCCTTTGCTGATGACAGGGATGTACACCGCTATTTTTGGTACAGCTTTTAAGCGTTATTTCGGCGGGTCGATTGTTAATTACGTCTTAGCGGCCTTTACAGGCTTAATTATCATCAACTTTTTTTCATCGTCAACGATGCAGGCCCTCGCTAGTGTGGTCGGAGGGGGGGGGCTAATGAATAAAATTCGCTTGCCCATGAGCGTTTTTCCCCTCTCAATGATTGCTGCCAATGTTTTTCAATTTACTGTTGGCTCTTTTCCCCTGCTAGCAATCGTGACGCTTATCCAGAGTAAAAATCCACTCTATATCTTGGCTTTATTATTTCCTTTGAGTGGTCTGATATTAGTTTGTACTGGCGTAGGGTTTTTAGTTGCAGCTCTGTATGTTTTCTTTCGGGATTTACCCTATTTTTATGAGTTGATCACTTTTACTCTCTGGATGGGGTCTCCTATTTTTTACCCCGTCGAGATTGTTCCACCCCAAGTGCGACCTTTTTTGTATCTCAATCCCTTATTTCCCATTATTGAAAGTATTCGCCAAATTTCTTTATTTGGAAATCTACCCTGGGGGTTGATGTTACATTGCTTACTCAATGGTATTATTCTTTTGGCGGTTGGCTGGTTGGTTTTTAGAGCCTGGCAAGATCAGTTTATGGATTTATTGTAGATTTTAACCGATTTTTAAATGACAGAAGTTATTCGTCTAGACCAAGTTTCTCTGTATCGAAGAACCCAAGAAGAGTTTTCCTACGACCTCAAGAAAACCCTTCTGTCTTTTTTGGAAGGAAAATATCGTAAGCCGTCAAAAAAACTCATTCTGGACAAAGTAGATCTGGTTGTTAATGCGGGAGAAAAAATCGGTATTATTGGCTCCAATGGATCGGGAAAATCGACCATGTTGAAGTTGATTTGTGGTATTTTGAAGCCAACAACGGGGAATCTTTGGGTTAAGGGTGAAATCGCACCGTTGATTGAATTGGGGGCGGGATTTGACCCTGACCTTTCGGTGAGAGACAATATTGTTCTTTATGGGGTGATGTTGGGCTTTTCGCGCAAGGAGATGAAAGAGCGCGTTTTTTCGATTTTGGATTTTGCTGAACTCCAGGACTATATGTTTGCTCCTGTTAAATCCTTGTCCTCTGGGATGAGTGCTCGTTTGGGTTTTGCGATCGCCACCGATGTCCAACCTGATATTTTAATTTTGGACGAAGTTCTATCCGTCGGGGACGAAAGTTTCAAAAACAAATGTCAAAAACGAATCGACAAACTATGGGATCACCACACCACAATTCTGGTAGTATCACATGGGCTAGAGTTTATTCAAAAATCCTGCGAGCGTGCTATTTGGCTGGATCGAGGTAAAATCCGTTTTGCTGGCAGTACCGAAGAAACCATCAGCCATTATCTAGAATCCGTTCACTAGATTGAAAAAGTTAGAAACCGTTAGAAACCAAGGTTAAATCATGAAAATTTTGATTACGGGCGGAGCGGGCTATATCGGCTCAGTGTTAACGCCTGTTTTATTGTCCCAGGGCTATGAAGTCACCGTCTTAGATAGTTTTATGTTTCGTCAAACCAGCCTGGCAGAATGTTGCCAATACGAAACTTTCCAGGTTGTTCGGGGGGATTGTCGGGACGAAACCCTAATGAAGAAATTATTGCAAGATGCGGATGTCATTATTCCCCTAGCGGCTCTGGTCGGCGCACCTCTGTGTAGTCGCGATCAGGTAGGAACTCAAACCATTAATCTAGATGCCATCAAGCTATTATGTCGATTAGCCAGTCCCGCCCAACGGATTTTGATGCCTGTGACGAATAGCGGCTATGGCATTGGAGAAGCAGGAAAATTTTGTACGGAAGAAAGTCCCCTACGTCCCATTTCTCTCTATGGTGTCACTAAAGTAGAAGCGGAAAAAGCCATTCTAGAACGGGAAAACGGCTTGACCTTCCGATTGGCAACGGTGTTTGGGATCTCTCCTCGGATGCGGGTAGATTTACTAGTCAATGACTTTGTTTATAGAGCCGTTCATGACCGAGCAGTGGTGATTTTTGAAGGTCATTTTAAACGTAACTATATTCACATTCGGGATGTCGTTAATGTTTTCTTGCACGGGATTAAAAACTTTGAAGCGATGAAAGGAAAACCCTATAATGTGGGATTAGAAGATGCTAATTTATCTAAGCTAGAGCTATGCGATGAAATAAAGAAGTATTTGCCCAATTTTGTCTATTTGGAAGCTCCTATTGGCGAAGATCCTGATAAACGAGACTATATTGTTTCTAACCAACGCATTTTAAGTACAGGTTTTGTCCCTGAATGGTCTTTGGGAAGAGGGATTCAGGAATTAATCAAAGGCTATACTATTTTGCGGAATAGTCTGTACTCCAATGTCTAAAATGATGATGTGAGTTGATCTTAAGTTTGCCTCTACAGTAATTGCGGTTTGATAACAGACAAAAGGATCGTGGGGATTTAAGGTATTATTTCCCTGCGATTTTTATAAGGGAAAGATTGAATCGCCATAATCACGCGATTTTACGTCAGAATTAGGAAAAGTATTAATCTTAACAATGCCTTCCCATTTGATTCAACGAATATTCATTGCTTTTGTCACACTCATCGGTACGAGTTTGGTTATTTTTATGATTCTCGCGATCGCGCCTGGCGATCCCCTGGGAGAATTAGCAACTAATCCCGCGATTACGGTCGCCGTTAGGGAAAATATCCGCCGCAGTTTAGGACTAGATCAGCCAATTCCCGTCCGTTATTTTAAATGGTTATTCTCTTTACTCAAAGGAGATTTGGGTTATTCTTTTACCAGTCGTAGTCCTGTTTTAGAGTTAATTTTACAACGTTTACCCACAACTTTATGGGTGGTAGGCTCGGCTTATCTCTTAAGTGTTTTAATCGCCTTTCCTTTGGGAATTATTTCCGCAATCAAACGCTACTCTTGGATTGATCAACTTTTAACCACAATTAGTTTAATGGGATTTTCCTTACCCACCTTTTTAACAGGGTTAATTGCGATTATTATTTTTAGTGTGCAGTTAAAATGGGTTCCATTTATTTACAATAGTACGTTACAGGTCAATAATATTAATGATTTTGGTAGTCAAATTCAACAGTCAATTTTACCCATTTTTGTATTAGCCTTATACCAGTGTGCCGTTTTAATGCGGTTTGTACGATCCGCCGTTTTAGAACAATTATCCCAGGATTATATTCGCACAGCCTATGCCAAAGGATTAAGTCATTTTGCGGTTTTAAAAAATCATTTATTACGCAATGCCATGATTCCCGTTGTCACCCTAATCGCTCTGGATATCCCCACAATTTTTACGGGGGCATTAGTGACAGAACAGGTATTTCGAGTGCCAGGAATTGGAGCATTAATGATTGAATCCATTTACCGTAAAGATACACCTGTGGTAATGGCGGTTACGTTTATTTATGCAGTGTTAATTGTAATGTTTAATACCCTAGCCGATCTTACCTATCGTTTTCTAGATCCAAGAGTCAAATATAATTAATAAATCCCTAAATAGAGAATCACAAAAATGAAAGCCATTGTCATGACAAGAGCAGGTTCACCAGAAGTCCTCGAACTTCGGGACATCCCGACTCCCCAAATCAAAACTTCAACGGAGTTATTAATTCAACTAAAAGCCGCAGGCGTTAATCCCATTGATACTAAGTTGCGTCAACGAGGAACTTTCTATCCTGATGATTTACCCGCTATTTTAGGGTGTGATGGAGCAGGCATTGTCGAAGCGGTGGGAACGGCTGTTGAAAAGTTTAAAGTGGGCGATCGCGTTTATTTTTGTGCGGGTGGATTGGGAAAAGCAGAAACAGGCAATTATGCTGAATATGCGGTTGTAGAAGAACATTGTGTTGCCCATAAGCCCAATTCTCTCTCTTTTGCTGAAGCTGCCGCCGTTCCTTTAGCTCTGATTACGGCGTGGGAATCCCTCTACGACCGAGGACGATTAGAGGCAGGACAAAGCGTCTTGATTCATGCAGGTGCTGGGGGCGTTGGTCATTTAGCAATCCAATTGGCAAAATTGCGGGGGGCTGAGGTTTTAACGACAGTGGGTTCTGCTGATAAAGAGCGGTTAGTCCGTCAATTAGGCGCGGATTACCCGATTTTATACAAACAAACGGATTTTGTTGAGGCAGTTCACACCTATACCAAGGGAAAAGGAGTCGATCTTGCTTTTGATACGGTGGGAGGTAAAACTTTTTTTGATACCTGTCCTGCCGTTAAAATTTACGGAGATTTAGTCACAATTTTGGAGCCGAGTTTCCAAGACGGAGACTTCAAAATCGCTCGCAATCGCAATTTACGCATTAGTTTAGAAATTATGTTAACGCCAGGGTTAATGGGATTAACACAAGCCCAAAAACATCAAGCCCAAATGCTCCAACAGGCGGCTCAATGGTTTGATGAAGGTAAACTCAAGATTCATGTCGGCCAAACCTTTCCCCTAAAAGACGCGATCGCGGCCCATCAGTCATTAGAAATAGGCTCAACGACAGGCAAAATAGTTTTAATAATCGATGAATAAAGCCAGTATTATCATGACCCAAAAAGCATCAATTTTTACTAAAATATTGGCAATTTTTTTAGTCGCGCTCCTTTTTTTAGCCGCTTGTAGTAATTCTGTAGAAGATCAAGCCAAAAAAGAGCGTAGTAGCTTTCAACATCAAAACATTAACCAAAATTCTGCTTCTAACCAACTCAGTGGCAGTATTTTACTGTGGCATGATGAAACAATTAATCAAGATCACGCTCAACAAACCGTAAGGAATTATCAACAAATTAATCCTGATGTGAATATTGTTATTGAGATCGTTCCCAAGGACGAATTATTAAAACGTTTTTTACAACAATTTAGATCAGGTCTATCTCCGAACATTGTGCTAGTAGATTATAATCTGATGTTTGAATTTATTCGGATTAACTCTCTCATGGCGATCGATCCTAAAATTATTGATTTGGGCGATATTTTACCAGCAGCGTTAGCCCAGGTAACCTATGAAGGCAAAGTTTATGGAATCCCTGGGGCGATATTTACCCAAGTTCTTTGTTACAACAAAAATACAATCAATAAAGATAAATTACCCAAAAATTTAGATGATATTTTAAATCAAGCTAAGGCAGGTTACACGTTTGGAATGTCCTCTAATTTTCAAGACACTTTTTGGGGAATTCAGATTTTCGGTGGAAAAGTTTTTGACAATCAGGGTCGTTTCGCCCTAAAGCCAGGTAGCTGGGCCAGTTGGATGACTTGGTTACAATCCGCTAAAAATCTGCCGAATATTATTTTAAGTAGCAGTATTGCCGCCTTAGAAAAATCTTTTATACAGGGAAATTTAGACTATTTTGTTTGCGATGCCGCCTCTATTTTTAATCTCAAAAAAACATTAGTCAAAGATAACTTAGGCGTGACACTTTTACCTGGTGGCCCTGAACATCCAGCAGGGCCACTACTTTACAGTAAAGTTTTAGTCATTCCTAATAATTTTAGCCCTCGACAAACGGCAATTACCCTAGATTTTGCTCGTTTTATTACGAATAAACAGCAACAACAAAGAGGAGCAATAGATGTCGGTTCTTTTATCCCTCCCAATAAAACCATACGATTAGACCGGCGTTTATTTCCGATCCAAGCAACGCTAGAAGAACAAGCTCGCAATGCGGTGGCAATTCCTCTTAGGGATATTCCTAAAGCAGAGATTATTTTTCCCATTGGAGAAACTCTTTATCAGCAGGTTTTGGAAGGGACAATTTCTCCCAAGGAAGGGGGTGAACAATTATTAAAAATCAGTCGTCAAGCCTTACAGGAAAAATTGTAGAATCATCTATAAAATTATGCTGAATGGCGGGTAGTTTAACACTCAATATAGGCAAATTTCTTTAGTTATTTGCTCAAAAATTAGGACTTACGACAATGCAATTAGGATCAGTCACAGATTATTTATCGTTATAATATTATGCCAAATAATCACCGAAATTTTGATTATCTCTTGTCAAAAATCAATAAACTGTTTATTTTTTTAGAACGGCCCCAAGTTCAGGTTCAGCTATTCGCGATCGCAGGAGTCCTGCTTTTTTCTATCGTACTTTATCGTTTTTTTTGGTATCGGCTCAAGCAAAAATTTCCCTACCTACTAATACTCTGGGGAATGGATACTCCCATTCGAGATCAACGATATGGTTTTGTTTTAATTAGTTATTTGACCTTACCTATTTATAATATTTCAGGAATATATTTACTTTTAAAAATTTGGGAATCCCATAATTTTATCGATGGGTTACTAAATTTTGGTCTAGAAATTGCTATTTTCCATTTTGGATACCGTGTTTTTTTTGCCAGTCTATTTCTCTTATTTCCTCCTGTCATCGTTCGGAGATATCAGTTTTCTTTTGGATTGCCAATTTTTGGACTGTTTGTATGGGCTAAAACGATTAATTTAGCCGACAATTTACAAAATTTATTATCGATTAGCGTATTAACTTTATTTGGGAGTTCTGTTACTTTAGGGGCTATTATCTTGAGTTCTATTGGGCTATATCTTTGGTGTGTTGCTGTTGGGATTTTTCAATATTTTCTATTGAAATTAATGACCATAGACAACCGTTTAGATACAGGATCAGCGCAGGCAACTTTACTTTTAATCCGCTATTTTTTAATAACTTTAGGAATTGTCCTGATTTTCGGTTATGTTGGCTTTAATCCAACAGCTTTTGCGGCGATTACGGGAGGACTATCCGTTGGTTTAGGATTTGGTCTAAAGGAAGTTTTTAGTAATTTTGTGAGCGGCATTTGTTTATTGTTTGAAGGGGTTTTACGACCAGGAGATTTAATTAGTATTGATGGCAATACGGCGGAGATCAAAAAACTGGGTATTCGAGCAACAACGGTACGAATTTCTAAGGATAATTCTGAAAAAATTATTCCTAATCAAAAATTTTTTACTGATATTTTAACGACCTTTACAGGAAGCGATCGCATTATCCGAAATTCCCTGACTATCGGAGCAAGCTATGATGCGAATCCTCAAAAAGTTATTGAGCTTTTGTTAGCTCTGGCTGACGAACATATTCATATTCTCAAAGATCCCAATCCGTCAGCTTTTTTAATTGAATTCGCAGACTCTAGTATTAACTATGAATTGACCTTTTATTTGGATGATCCCACCATTGGTAAAACTGTCAAAAGTGATCTGAGCCGTGAACTGTGGCAACGCTTTGCTGAAAATGGGATCGAAATTCCCTTTCCTCAACGGGATATTCATATACGCAGTCATGGAGCGACTGAGCAGTCTTTTTTGGGAGACAAGAATTAAGCAAAGTTAAAGTTTAAAGCAGTACAATCATGATCATGCTACTCTCGGTAGTACGAAGCTCTAACGATCAACAATATAAACAGTCTTTATACACCTTACTAAGTTTTTCAACCGTCTTAACACAAATGATGAATTTCTTACAAAAATATTCCTGCCTTGGTACAACCCTGATTATCGGAACGCTGCAATTAGTTTGTTTTCCTGCCGTTCTCAGAGCGCAAACAGGTTCTTCGGTTCCTTCTATGCCGAAAATGCCCACTATTTCCTCTCCTCAAAATCAATCCCCTAAAACGCCTACTCTTCCTTTGCCTGGAGATCAAATCCCTAACGCTCAAGATAGTTTAAACAATCCTCAACTAGATGATATTACCAATACTCCCAGTCAGTTAACCACTTGGGTTTGTAACAATGGCGATCGCCAAATTGCCGTTGAAACCAAAGAAATTAGTTTTTGGAATCAGTTAACCGCAGCAAATAAAGATTGGAAGTGCGCTCAAAATATTCCTACTATTCCCGATAAAAAGCGCAGTTTTTCCTGTGAACCCAATGACGCGATGGGACTCATTAGTGTGTATTGGCTCCAGGGAAAGGGTGGTAAAACAACCATGTCAGGCTGGATGGATAGTTTAGCGAATAAATATAATATGGTTTGTACTCGAACCGAAACGAATGTTTATTGGGAATAATTTACAGAAAAACTCGATCAAAAATATGACTTTACAAAAGTATTCTAATCGTCTTGCTATTGGTATTTTGTGCGGCTCGCTGATCGGATTAAATACTGCTTTTTTGGTACAGGCTAACCCTTTGTCTTCTAGTCTTATCGCCCAGACCTCTACAACTAAAGGACAAACTTTAACCCCTAAAATTTTAGGGAATGCGACCTATCAAATCCCCGATCGCGGTTCCGTAACCCTAACGAATGGGCAATACCAAGGCGATCAGTTCTCGGTGACCTTGGGAAAAGCGATCGCCATTGGAGATCTCAATCAAGATGGCACCGATGATGCGGCGGTTATCTTAGCGGTAGAAACAGGTGGTTCTGGGACGTTTATGTATTTGGCCGCCGTGACCCAATCCCCAACGGATAATCTGCCGAGTAATCCTGATACTTATTTCTTGGGCGATCGGGTACAAATTAAAAGCTTAAAGATTAACAATGGGGCGATACGGATCAAAATGCTCAAAGCAAAACCGACCGATCCAATGTGCTGTCCAACGAATACTGTCATCGAAGCGTATCAACTCAATAACACAGCAGGAACCCTGAGTCCTATTACGTTAACGGAAAAAGACAAGCAACAAATTTTGATTGAAGATATCCCTTCACCTGCCTTGGGTGATGGCGATAATGTTCCTACGGCTCCTGGACTCGGTGAAATTCAAATTAAGTTCTAAGGCAAGAATTTCTCGCAAGGGTTTTGGTAATGGCCGAAACCCTTATTTTTGCAAGATAGAGAGCTTATTCTAGGGTAGAGCAAGCCCTCACATAGTCCTCAGTTAAACTAATGCCTAACCGTTTTTCTTTAACTCTGCTCGCAGACGCTTGAGTTCGTTTTCTAGTTCGCGAATTTTGATATCCTTATCATCGCTTGACTCAGTTGTCACAAACGCGCTGATCGCCTTGATTTCTTCCTCATCCTGCAAAGCCAAAATAACCTTGGTGACTACCGATGCAACAATTCCTCGGCGATCATTTTCAGACTTAAAGGGAGGATAAATAAGCAGCTTATCGATGATCGCAAGAGCTTTTTTATTCCTGATATCGATAGACAACATAATAATGCACCTCTGGAGATGAGAGTATTGACTATATTCACTCTATCTCTTTTCGTTTCTTTTTTCTACTGCTTTCGCCAATGGGACTGTCCGACTGGATTATAACGGAAAATTTTGGTCATTCCCTGGGCTTCCTCTCCTCTATATTATTGATTAATTTGGCTAGAAGCAATCATTATTCCTGTTTTGTTTCCTGCAATTCAAACAATTCAACTAAACCCACCGTCCCGACAAAAAAAGTATAGATTCCCGACGCGATCGCGGGCTGATTACGAGAAGGAGCATAAATAAAAGCAATGATGCCTTCTAGAAAATGAGCAACCAAAGCAAAGCGTCCAATCCAGAGCAAAGGAAAAGGTAAATCGAGGGGAGTCATCTGACTTCGTAAGGCGTAGAGATTCCCTAGCTCCAGTCCCAATACACCGATAATAAGCGTTGTGGAAATGATCTTGATGATTGTCATTAAGCGTTTTGGCATGGAAGTTTAAAACCTACATCTAAATTTTTTGGAGACCCATTGTTTATTAAAACAGAAAAATCAGGTTAAAATCAGGAAAATTTGACCTAATTGACCTATTGACATTAATTTTATTTTTGATTTTCAGAAAATATTGACATAGGGCTTGGGCAGTGTAATGATGATAGTTTGTGTGAACTTTAGTAATTCAAGAAACCCTTGGCTAACGTTATTGTGATCGGCGCTCAGTGGGGCGACGAAGGAAAAGGAAAAATTACCGATTTATTAAGTCGGTCAGCCGATGTTGTCGTTCGTCCCCAGGGGGGAGTCAACGCCGGACACACCATTGTAGTTAAAGGCCAGACATTCAAATTACATTTAATCCCGTCGGGTATTCTTTATCCTGATACCGAATGTATTATTGGCTCAGGGACAGTGATCGATCCCAAAATTCTTCTCCAGGAATTTGACCAGTTAGAACGACTAAATGTCTCTGCTGATAACCTATTTATTTCTCAGACCGCCCATGTCACGATGCCCTATCATCGCTTGATTGATCAGGCTTCTGAGGAACAACGGGGGAAACATAAAATCGGGACAACAGGGCGAGGAATTGGGCCGACCTATGCCGATAAATCTGAACGCACTGGCATTCGAGTTGTTGACTTAATGGATGCCGATACCCTGCGAAAAAGACTAACCTGGGCGATTAATTATAACAATGTCATTTTAGAAAAACTCTATAATCTTGCGCCCCTTGACCCAGAAGAGGTGATTAAGGAATATCAAGTCTATGCCGATCGCCTGCGCCCCCATGTGATCGATAGTTCTTTAAAGATCTATGACGCGATCCAGCACCGCAAAAATATTCTCTTTGAAGGAGCGCAAGGCACGTTACTAGATCTGGATCACGGAACCTATCCCTACGTCACCTCTTCTAATCCGATCGCGGGGGGGGCTTGTGTGGGTTCAGGTATTGGCCCGACCATGATCGACCGTGTGATTGGGGTCGCAAAAGCCTACACCACCCGTGTAGGAGAAGGGCCTTTTCCAACGGAATTGGACGGAGAGCTAAACCAAATACTCTGCGATCGCGGGGCTGAATTTGGGACGACTACGGGTCGCCGTCGTCGTTGTGGCTGGTTTGATGGCGTAATTGGCCGTTATGCTGTTCGGATCAATGGATTAGATTGTTTAGCGATCACTAAATTAGATGTTCTAGATGAATTAGACGAAATCAAAGTCTGTGTCGCCTACGAACTGGATGGCAAAACCTGTGACCATTTTCCTGGTAATGCTAGTGAATTTGCTCGCTGTAAACCCATTTATAAAACGCTTCCTGGGTGGAAAACCTCTACTGAAGAATGTCGTTTGCTCGAAGATTTACCGAAACAAGCCCTGGATTATCTCAAGTTTCTGGCAGAATTAATGGCTGTTCCCATTGCGATCATCTCTTTAGGGGCAAGTCGAGATCAGACCATTATTGTAGAAGATCCCATTCATGGGCCAAAACGAGCCTTATTAGATGCCAATGGGTCTCCCGTTCTTTCTTCAACTTAGGTCATCTGGTTTGATTTTCCCTTTTTTCCACCACTATTAACCTTTATTCCTATCGAATTGCTATGTCTCTTACCATTGAATGTCAAAAACGTGCTGAAAATAGTAAACCTAACGCTTTACGTCGTGAAGGCTTAGTTCCTGCTAATCTTTATGGTCACAAAGGAGCTGAATCTATTTCCTTAATGGTTAATACCAAAGAAGCAACCAACTTGCTCAAAAAAGCAAAGGCGAATAAAACCTTGATCGATGTGAAAGTTCCCGAACTCTCCTGGGAAGGAAAAGCGGTCATTCGCGAAATTCAAGCCCATCCTTGGAAAAAAACACTCTATCATCTCAGTTTTTTCTACATTGCTAACCCAGAATCGTTTGAAACGGAAGCTGAGTAAAGCTCAATAAATCCGCGAGGCGATCGCCATAAAGCGCAAAAAATCTACAAAAAAACTCAATCAAAGGGGATAGAAGCACCAATCAATCTATCCTCTTTTTCTATGGTTACCCCAAAATAGCCAAGTTATTTTATAGGCAAGTTGTTTTGATGCAACCCGTCTTTTACAATAAACTGAATAAATTGCGAGACAGTTTCACCCTAGTTTCACCATCGATCCCAACTTTGTTCGGGAAAGCATTAAGAAATTTATGACAACATTTCCCCTTCCAACCGTTAGTGACCTTAAAACTCCTCGATTTTGGCTATTAGGCTTAGCAGGCTGCCTCGTTGCCATACACTTTACCCTGACAGACCGCACGGCTGATGCCCAGGACTTTTTGGGGTTAAGTATTCTCGCCTGGTTTGCAGTGGGTTCCCTCATTAATCGCAAACGTCAATCCCTCCAGTTAGAGAGTGGCATGGGGGCTACCCTGTTAGGGGCATTTTTAATCGCCATCACCTTACTACGAACCGCCAACGCAACAGTCAATCCAGGTCTAAGTTTTATTCCCCTGGTGGGAGGATTCGGATTAGCGTTAATCGCTTCTGGTTTTAAGGGGATTCGTCAATATTGGCGAGAATTAATTATTTTAGGGCTATTAGCAGTGCCGAAGGAGTTGGGTTTAGGGATGTTTAATATTTCTCATTTTTTATCCTTACTCATCGCAAAAATTGTTGGCTTTGTTTTGTGGTATATGGGTTTTCAAGTTTCCAGACAAGGTAATCAACTTTTTTTTCCCTCTGGAGGAATTGTGATTAATGATGCCTGTGCGGGAGTGGGGAATCTTATTTACTTGATTCAAGTCGCTATTATTTTTCTGTTAGTATTTCCTCTCTCACATCGAAAAAATATTTTGTTGGTACCGATTGTTGCTTTGGCATTAGCCTTTCTGATGAATCTGATACGAGTAGGACTCTTGGCTGCTCTTAGCCCGAATAATCCCGATGCCTTTGTCTATTGGCATGAAGGAACGGGGTCTTTGGCCTTTACCTTTACGGTTGTCATTATTTTTGGTTTTTATTATCTTTTTCTATTACAACGAGAAAATGCCAAGTCATGAAATTATCTAGCAATCTAACAACAGAATCTAAGGATAATGACGATCAACCTTCTTTTTCAACTTCTGGACCCAATCAACCTTGGAACCTATTTAGACGAGTTGTTTTGGTAACTCTTTTAGGTAGTGCCGCGATCGCCTTAACCAAAGTAGTGTTTTTCCCCGCAGTTAATCCAAATGTTCCCGTGACTTTTCCCGATGAGATATCCCTTCCCGAATGGCAGTCAGAAACCAGTCCCGCCAAAGAAGCCTCTCTCTCCCAGCCCGATGCCGATAAATTATTAGGTTTTGTCAACGGAAAGTCCTACCAATATCGACAGGGAGAAAAAGTTTTAACCATTAAGATGCGATACTTTTCCCCTAGTATCGGTGATGTTAAAGCCTATTTAACCTATTACAATCAAGGAATTCCTGATTCTTTGTTGATCCGTGAAAAACAAGGGATGGGCTATTATGGTCTTTTCAATAAAAATCAACAAACCCATCTCACAACCTGTTTAACTCCCAAGGGTGGTAATATTTTTAAGCGAGAACAGTTCCTTCAAGTCCGCTATCAATCGGATATTCGGCCAGAGCGTTTTCTACCTTGGGTGATTGGCAAAGTACCGCTTTTGGATAACCGTTGTTTGTGGATTGATATGTCCCTGAGTGGAACCGAGCAGAATTCCCCATCGTCGGATTATTTGACCTTGGAAAAAGCCTGGGTCTCTTGGAATGGATATTGGCGATCGCGCTTTGAGCAATTTCTTCCTTAGCACAACTGTTAAAATTCAATTTCTTCAAACATTATTAAAATAACTTATGTTTCCTATAGACGATAATAGTTTACAAAACCCATTAGAAGATTTAGAAAATTTAGAAACTAGTGATGATATCGAAAGTATCCAAGAATTAGACTTTAGTTTTCGACAAGCGATTAGTATTTTACGCTTCTTGGGTTATGCCTTATTGCTGTTCACTTTGTTTGATCTGGCCGACACCCTTACACCTCTACAATTGATGAATCCCAACTGGGAATTTCAAACAATTGGGGCATTAGTTGAAAAGGTCGTTGTTCCCCTAATGGGATTTGTTCTCATCTTTACAGGAGCAATGACGGAAAGAAGACGCTGGGAAATGAAAGCGTTAGGGATTTTGTCCTGGTTAGCCCTGATCGTGGGTCTTATCTACTGTTTAATGCTTCCTTTGGGAATCGTTAACACTATTCGTATCAATGAAATTAACAAAACCCAAGTGACAAGCCAACTAGATAAACAAACAGCCCAAATTAAAGAAGTTCAAACCCAACTATCCAGCATCAGCAATGAACAACAACTGAAGGATCTTTTAAGTGTTTTAGAAAAAGGAGGAATTGCTATCACTCCCAAACCTGGAGAACCCGTTGAAACCGTCAAAAAAGATCTGAAGGCTTTTATGACTGGTGCAGAAGAGCGATTAAACAATCAAGCCAAAGAAGCTCTTTCTAAGCAATCCTTTGATTTAATTAAACGCTCTGTCAAGTGGAATATTGGCGCATTGATTGCTGGAGTCTGGTTTATCGGAATTTGGCGGATGACCGACTGGGCAAGAAGATAATAGTATTTTTCGCTAACCTCTATATTTGCCAGATAGAATTTTTTGACCTAGAATGACCAATAGAATTCTATTGAATTTTTTATTTTAGTCTTAACCTTTCAACTTATCCTTCTCGCGATGGGGAGTTCGTCAATAATGAATCTTAAACATCTCTCTTTCAGCTTAGCCTTGACTGGTCTAAGTATTGTTTCTCTAACTACCCAAGCCCAAGCCTATAAATTTAACTTTATTGGTAGCAATAACAACACTTATAACTTCGAGTTGGTCACTGAAGGCCCAGATGACATCATTGAAGAAAATGATCAGTTGAGCATTACTGGCTTTAATGAGATTTCAGAGATAAAGCTGACTAATTTCATCGATGATGTGCCAGGAGTCTTACTAGCATCCGATTCATTTAAAACAAGCTCGTATACTCCAGATACAGCTTTTTTTACTGCAACTGCTAGTTTCGCTGGTATATCTAGACCTACTCGTTACCAGACTTTTTCAATTACTACGACAGGTACTCCGACAGGTGTTCCTTCTGGTTTTGTGAATGCTAGTTTTCGTGGAAATTTTCTTGATCCTACACCTGTTCCTGAACCTTTGACCATTTTGGGTTCCTTAGCTGCTTTGGGTTTTGGCTCTCGTTGTCAAAAAGAGTTTGCTAAAAAGAAATCTGCTAATGCAGAAGAAACTGTAGAGGAGGCTTAGGATTGAGGGAATAATCAAGCACGTCTTGCTGACTGTTGATAAATTTTGATGAGCCTGTTAACGTCCCTTGTAGAAATAGGGGATGTTTTGTATTGGGTTATAAAACAGCAAGTCTTTGTTGATAGCGGCGATCGCCTTGGCTTAATTTCTAATCTATTTGGCAGATAGAGTTTTTTACCTTAGAATGACAGTTTAGGATCCCTGTAAATTTTACCTATCGGGTTTAACACCCTAATTTATTTATTCTTCTCGTGATGGGGAGTGCGTTCATGATGAATTTCAAAAAACTTTCTCTAGGTTTGACAGTAGCTGGTTTAGCTTTTGTTGCCTTGACTCCTAAAGCTCAGGCTTTCCAATTCTTTTACCTCAATTCGTCTCAGAGTTCGACTGCTGGCTTCTTTGATTTTAACTTTGAGTTTCAGGCTGATCCTGGTGATGCCATTTTAACGGATCAGTCCCTAGTGATCAGTGGTTTTGATCAAGTGAAATCGGCATCTTTGACTGACCCTCAGACAAATGAAGCGGGAGTCATTTATTCTGATTCAACCTTTGATCCTGACAAGACGGCTGTTCATAACACATTTGTTACTTTTAATACAATCGGTGAAGTAGCCGCCCAACGTCGTGCGGTTAGATTCCAAACCTTTACTGTGACGGCGGCAGGTGTCCCTTCTGGTTTTGTCAATCCTAATTTTGGTGGCAATCCCTTAGCTCCTACTCCCGTTCCTGAGCCTTTGACAATTCTGGGATCTCTTGCTGCTTTAGGCTTCGGCTCTCGCTGTCAAAAAGAATTTGCTAAAAAGCAATCTGCTAATTCAGAAGAAGCTTAGGATTTAGCCAATGGCCAACCCAATTGCGTTGACTGTTGATAAATTCTAATAAGCGTGTTAACGTCCCTTGTAGAAATGGGGGGCGATTTTTTTGTCTGGGAATAAAACAAGACATCTGCTTCGACGGGACTGTGACCCCAAATTCCCAAGGCATGGCCTAATTCGTGGCGAATAGCCGCTAAAGTTGCCGTGGGACTCAGCCCTGGTTTGATTTGAATGGTCATACGAGTAGATAACAGGGGAGGATCGGTCTTGGTTGAATAAAATTGATAACGGGTTTGGGCTGTTCGAGCGCGGGGAATTTCAATGCGTCCTGTGGCGGGGTCAATCTTTCTTCCTAAAGGCGGTTCTAGGCGTTGAATGAGAATGTCCGCTTGTTGAATATCTTTAACTTCTCTGAGGGGTAAATAAACATTCCAATCGGCGATCGCCTGAAGGACGGCTTCTGTCCATTGCTGAAAGCGTCGATAACTCGCTGATGAATCATCCTTTTCAGGAGGGCGATCGAGATAGACTTTAATGGGAAATTCAGACCAAATCAAATAGCCTACAGGGGTTGATTGAATCTGATCAAAATAGTCCCCTGCCTTGAGGTCGGGAGAAAGTTTTGCCAAGCTAGGCGGTAGGGGATGAACCTTGGGAGGGGGAAGAGAAGATGGATTTTCTGCCGTTACCGATAAGGGATTCCCAATAGCAAAAAATAGACTGGCAACGACTACCAGCCCTAAATAAAAGTTTCTTGCTCTTTTTAGCCGTTTACTTAGCCAACCAACCTGCACTCAGTACCACCGTTAGACTCATGAAAATGCTGCTCAATGTCCAAGTAATTTGATTAAGGGTTTTTTCTGCACTTTTGGCACTGGTAAATAATTGGGACTGGCCGCCAATACCGCCGAGTCCGTCACCTTTGGGGCTATGGAGTAACACAAGCACAACTAAGAGAGCAGCAGAGATAGTCCAGATGATACGAATTAGATCTACAAGAGTCATAGGGTTGATTTTTTCTCAAAAAAATTAATGAATAGCGGCTAACTGAATTTAACAAGTAATCCGCACTGGAGTACGAGAAACCTTCGTTTCTACTAGGGGAGGCTCAATCAAAGATTTTCCCGTCATTTCCGAGGGTTTGGGTAATTGCAAAATATCAAGAATGGTCGGAGCAATATCCGCTAACCGCCCACCTTCTCGTAGTTTAACATCTCCCCCATGCCCTGGAATTTTTCTGTCCTCTCCCTCGACCAAAATTAGGGGAACGGGATTGGTGGTGTGGGCTGTCCAGGGATTACCATTTTCATCACTCATATATTCTGCGTTACCGTGATCGGCGGTGATAATCGCTGTGCCGCCCATTTTGCTGATGCTGTTTAGCAATTGCCCGATACATTGATCTACGGTTTGGATGGCGGTAATGGCGGCTTCTAGATTGCCTGTGTGACCCACCATATCGGGATTGGCATAGTTCATGACGATGAGGGTATAAATCCCTTTTTCAATGGCAGCACAGGCCGCATCGGTGACTTTTGCCGCAGACATGGCAGGAGATTGGTCATAGGTTGCGACCATTGGGCTTTGAATCAATTCTCGGTCTTCTCCTTCAAAGGAATTTTCGAGTCCTCCATTAAAAAAGTAGGTCACGTGGGGATATTTTTCCGTTTCAGCCGTCCGAAATTGTTTAAGACCTTCCCTAGCAATGACTTCACCCAGAATATTGTTTAAGTTTTGGGGTTCAAAGGCGACTTTAACGGGTAGATGGGGATCGTATTGGGTAAGGGTAACAAAACTCAGGGGTTCGATCCTTTCTCGTTCAAAACCATCAAAACTCGGATTGAGCAGGGCATAACACATTTGTCGAGAGCGATCGGGGCGGAAGTTGAAGAAGATTACACCATCGCCAGGTTCAATGGCCCCGTTGGTAATGCGTGTGGGGGGAATGAATTCGTCGGTAATATCCTGAGCATAGTAATCCTTTAGGACTTGAATGGCAGTGCGCCCATCTCCTAGACCTTCCTCGGTGATCACGTCGTAGGCTTTTTTTACCCTGTCCCATCGGCGATCGCGATCCATTGCGAAGTAACGTCCACTGAGGGTAGAAATCCGACCGATCCCAATTTTATCAATATGATTCTGGATGGTGGTTAGGGCATTAACGCCTTCGGTGGTACGAGTGTCGCGCCCATCGGTGATTGCATGAACACAAACATTTCCCAAGCCTTTTAACTTGGCCAGATCCAATAGCCCTAATAAATGGTCTAAATGGGAATGCACACCACCTTCGGAACACAGTCCGATTAAATGAAGCTTACTTTGGCGATCGCGAACATCCTTACAAACTGCTAGCAATGCGGGGTTTTCAAACAGGGTTTTGTCTTCTACTGCATCGGAAATTCTCACCAATTCCTGGGGAACCACTCGGCCAGCACCGAGGTTAAGATGACCGACTTCTGAATTACCCATTTGTCCCTTGGGAAGGCCGACATCCTTACCAGAGGTATTGATCAGAGTTGACGGATAGGTTTCCATCACACTATCCATAATCGGAGTTTTAGCCAACGCGATCGCATTAGCCCGTTCGTTTTGACGATAACCCCAACCGTCTAGAATAACTAACACCACCGGAGAGACAGGTGCCTGCACCATGTTAATTGCCCTATTTCTTCAGTTACTTTTCTTTATGCCCATAGATGATAGCATTGACCGTTGCTTTTGTCTCCAGATTAATTTAACTCAATCCCATCTATTTTTGAATTTCAGGTGAAACGCGGCTAAATCAGGATTAGGACAGATCAAGACTTACTCAAACTATATTGAAAACAATCTGGGAAACTGATGGAGCCAGGGGGTTTCTGAATGCCCCAAAATATGAAAGAATTATGAGAAGCCTTACAACAATCCCCGTTGGTCACTGCCATGAGTTGCTTGCGTCAATGGTTTGCCCGTCTTGTTTCTCGTTTTCCCATTTTTAAAAAACTCTTTGGGATAGGTTGGAAAGTTGTTTTAACCGAAACCCTGATTGAGATCCCGTTTTTAATATTGGAGTCCTCTATCTTGATGCGTTTCCTGTTTGGGTTTACTTTGGGCTTAACCCTCTGGCAGTATCTCGTTATCGCTTGTAGTCTTTACTTGCTCATTGAAGGAGGACGTTGGGCATTTGCCCGTTACTTTCGCAAGTCAAAGAATTATCAATTTTTTAAGCAAGAAAGGGAACTACTTCAGCTTTTTCTTGATGGAATTGCCCACTTACGCCGTAAACCAGACGTTTAGGGACAAAATAACTTTAGGAGAGAGTTTATTCTGCTTTCTGCACTATTACAACGAAAACCGCGATTGTTTTTCCTGAAAAAGTCAAAAGACTGGCAAACTAAATCTCCTGCTCTGGCTGGATTCCTAACGAACGCATTTGGGCAAGTAGGGATTCTAATTGCTGTTGCGCAATATCTGCTCTTTGTCGCTCTAAATTAAGTTGTTCTTCCGTCGTCAAATAGCGATCGCCCTGATGATTAAACCAAGTTAAAACTTCGCGACCGAGAGGATCTAAGGGCAAATCACATCGACCAATTCCCAAGCCAATTTCTGGCATCCAAAAGGGTTCACCTTTTTGTAACTGATAATTTCCTGCCACCAATTTATAAACTTCAAAGGGTAAATGGCGATCGCGTTGCCAAAATTGGGAATTATAAATGACATAATAATTTACGCCTAATTGACGATAAATAGTCATTTTTTCATCGTATTCTCCCCCTGGTGATTGAGAAACGACTTCTAGCACAAAGATAGGAACGATTTCTTGCTCTTCCCACACCACATAACTGCGGCGAGATTTACCTGATCGACGACGTTCTACTCCCAAACTAAGAAGAGCATCGGGAACCACAGGCACTCTCGGATTTAACCCTGTCGTATGGTAAACCCCCATATCCACCGCAAAAAACCAATCTTCACGGTGCTTCCAAATGGATTCCAACAGAAACAGGAGAAAATTGGGGACAAAATTTTGATCTTCGTTATCCACGGGAATGTCGTCTGAGTCAATCAGTTCATCACTACTGGGCAAATTTTTGAGATTGGTTTTCAGCATTAGCTAACTCTCTTCCTTACTCTTTGCGATCAAGTCTCGATTATCAATAGTGAGAATGCTAGACCAATTTTGGGGAGTTTAACCCTATTCGGTCTATTTTTGCTTAATACTCCAGATCTTCAATTAATTTGGGAACTGCCGCCGTTAAGACCTCTGGCCCGTTTTCTGTTACCAAAATATCATCCTCAATCCGAATCCCGATTCCTCGCCATTTTTCGGGAATTTCAGGTTGACCTTCAAAAGGTTTAATATCGGGGCCAATATAAATCCCTGGTTCTACGGTTAAAACATTACCTGGTTGTAGCGATCGCCAACTTTCGGCTCCCACTTTATAGAATCCCGCATCATGCACATCCAATCCTAACCAATGCCCAGTACGGTGCATATAAAAAGGCTTATATTTTTCTTCTTTAATAATTTCTTCAATGTCCCCAACTAATAATCCTAAATCTATTAATCCTTCAACAATAGTTCGCACTGCCGTATCATGAAATTGATTATAGGGATTGCCCACTTGTACCTGTTCAATTGCTTTTAATTGGGCCGCTAAAACGATTTCATAAAGAGCTTTTTGTTCGGGCGTAAATTTACCACTAACGGGAAAAGTCCGAGTAATATCTCCGTTGTAATATTCATAGGAACAGCCCGCATCAATCAGGATTAAATCATTTTCTTGAACCTGTTGATCGTTGTTGATATAGTGCAGAATACAGGCATTGGCTCCAGAGGCAACAATGGAAGGATAGGCGGTTCCCATGCCTCCTTGTAAGCGAAAAGTGTGGGCAATTTCTGCTTCGATTTGGTATTCATAATGTCCGACTTTAGCAAATTCCCTGGCGCGGTTATGGGCTTCTGCTGAAATAGCTGTCGCTTTTCGCAATAGATCAATTTCAGCTTCACTTTTGACCTGTCTTAGGGGGTGTAAAACGGGATGAATATTTTCTAACGCTTGGGGGCCAGTTCCTCTTTTGGAATAACCCTGCATCATTTTTTGCCAATGGTTTAAAACGACTTCATTAAAGTGATGATCTCGTCCTAAATGGTAATAAATGCGATCGCACTTTTCGAGATATTGGGGTAATTTTTCATCCAGTTCACTAATGGGATAGGTGGCATCGGCTCCGTATAATTCCTTCGCACCTTCTACGCCACAGCGATAACCCGTCCAGGTTTCTTTTTCGGGGTCTTTGGGTTGGACAAAGAGAATAAATTGATGTTCTTCGTGGTGGGGTGCAAATACCGCAACGGCTTCGGCTTCATTAAAACCCGTTAAATAGAAAAAATCACTGTCTTGACGATAGACATACTCCACATCGTTGTGCATGACGGCGGTGGGCGCACTCTGGACAATGGCAGTCCCCTGACCGAGTTTTTCCATCAGGCGATCGCGGCGTTGACGATATTCGGCTTGACTAATTTTCATGGGTTGGATAGAGCTTGGAAGTTGTAGAGGGTATAAGGCTATGTTTTAATTTAACCTGATTTGGCTGAGATGGGGGTCTGACAAAACCGATCAACAACCGAGCAACGGCGATCGCCTGGAACATTAATCAATCAAAATTTCTTCCCCTGAATCATTCAAATCAGCTTGCCATTCCACATTGGGCATGGAGTCAAAGGCGTGTCTGACGTATTCTTCCCACAATCCCCGCATTTTCGCTAAATAGGGATCACCCAATCGTAACTGCAATTTATTGCGAATTACTAAACTGTCAGTTTCATACATTACTAAATTAATGGGCGGGCCGACAGAAATATTGGATTTCATTGTAGAATCAATGGAAAGTAAGGCACATTTTGCCATTGCTTCTAAGGGGGTATCATAGGTAATCGTTCTATCTAATAAAGGCTTACCATACTTTGTTTCACCAATTTGTAAAAAAGGCATTTCTTTGGTTGCTTGAATATAGTTTCCCTGGGGATAAATTAAATATAATTGGCTTTCTTCTCCCTTAATTTGTCCCCCTAATAAAAAATTACAATGATAATCAATGCCA
>QBMS01000034.1:0-6175 GCA_003249095.1 Snowella sp. | reverse complement strand
TAACCAACGGCGATCGCGTTCTTGAATCTGACGAATCTTACTGCCGATATAATCAGCCACATCAGACAAACTGGAAATAGTCCGCAAATTAACCACTTCTTCCGTGCGAATATCCCGCTTTAATTGATTAATGACTGCCTGGGTAACGGACAAATTGCCTGAAGTACAGAGCAGAATAGCACGGTCGTTTGCTACTGAAAAATCAAACAGTTTACGATAGGAAGAAGTATAGTCAACCCCCGCATTGGTTCGGGAGTCTGCTCCCATGACGATTCCAAAACGATTAATAAGTCCTAAGCAGTAAGTCATTTTGAGAGAATAAAGAGTTAAATTAACATTTTACAACGGTTTTTTCTACTTATTCAAGCACTTTATCAGATTCGCGATCGCTATTTGCTCGGACTAAGTAATCGTTTCAACACAAATTCAGATGTTTTATTTCTTAGGAATTCGACAGAAGAAGCGATCGCGTGTTTAGATTTTAGCAATATAAAAATTGCCCCCCTTCCATCAGAAAAACCTGTATCAGAAGAGAGGCAAAATCTAAAATTAATCTTTTATTGATTGGATGATCTTAGTCAAAACGCAAGTTCTATTCACTCAAATCGGTCTCAGGTGCAGGTTCATTGTACGCCTGTTCCAAAAAGTTGAGATAAACATAACCCGCCGCGATCGCTCCCGCAATAGGAGCCAACCAGAATAACCAAACCTGACCCAGAAGGGCTGCATTACCATTAATTGCCACAATTAAAGCAGGGCCAGTACTGCGAGCAGGGTTAACCGAAGTATTGGTGATGGGAATACTGATTAAGTGAATCAACGTTAAACATAAACCGATGGCTCCCCCCGCAAAACCCGCAGGCGCACGGCGATCGGTTGTTCCTAAAATGACAATTAAAAAGATGAAAGTTAGTACAAATTCAGCGACTAAAGCCGAAAAGAAACCATAGCCTAAAGGAGAATGATCGCCGAATCCATTGGTTGCGAAAGGATTACTACCTGAAACATCAATAGAGCCTTTGATAATCCACAAAACAATAGAAGCGACGATCGCGCCTGCGACTTGAGAGCCAATATAGGGAGCTAAATCCGAACTAGAAAAACGCTTGCCTGCCCACAGTCCAAAGGAAACAGCAGGGTTAAAGTGACCCCCAGAAATATGACCGAAAGCGTAGGCTCCTGTAAAAACAGTTAATCCGAAGGCGAGGGAAACGCCCAAAAATCCAATCCCCAATTGATTATCCGTCCCAGAAGGAACGGCAGCCGCAAAGACGGCACTACCACACCCGCCAAAGGTTAACCAAAACGTACCGAGAAATTCAGCGATGTATTTTTTCATTTTTTTTTCGTTACTCCTAACGTCCACAAAATTGTCCTGGTAGTCTACCTCAAAAATCAGGAAAAGCAAAATTATTTAACAATTCTCATTGAACAATTAAAGGATTTGTTAATCATTAATAGAATCTTGATTTGAGATTTACGTCTTTTCTCTTTGGTTTTCTTGCTGTTTTAAGCTTGGTTTGTCAATTAAAAAGCAGAGGTTAAGATTTTGTGAGCCAATAATTAAAGATAGCTTAACCCCACTAACTACGATTATTATTGGTTGAAGCTAGAACCGTATGAGTTAATTTTTCGGGGACTTCTTGTAAGTGATCGTAGTGCCAAGTAAAGGTTCCCACTCCCAAGGTCAGCGATCGCAATTCAACGATAAAATTCTGCATTTCTGCCTGGGGAAGCAAGACATTAATTTGATCCCAGCCCTTCCAGTCAGACCGACCCTCATAACCAAGAATTTGTCCCCGATGACTGCTAACCAACTGTAATGCTCTGGAGGTAAATTCAGACGGAACGGAAACCCAAACGGCAACAATCGGTTCTAAGAGCAGAGGTTGACATTTCGGCATTCCCTCTGTCATAGCAATACGAGCCGCTTGCTTAAAGGCCTGTTCCGAACTATCCACATTATGATAGGAGCCATCGGTCAGGGTGACATCAATATCCACAACGGGAAAACCCAGGGGGCCGTGAGCTAAATATTCCCGAACGCCCATTTCTACGCCAGGAATATATTGCTTAGGAATCGCTCCACCGACAATTTTTTCATGAAATTGAAACCCATTCCCTCGCTCTAAAGGTTGAATTTCTAAATGCACATCCCCAAAGGCTCCATGACCGCCTGTTTGGTGTTTATAGCGAGCGTGAATTTTGGTACTTTGACGAATGGTTTCCTTGTAGGGAATCTGGGGTAAACGGGTCGTCATGGGTAAATTATACTTGCGGCGCAGTCGGTCTAATGCTACCTGGAGATGAATTTCTCCTTGCCCCCACAGCAAAATTTCCTGGGTATCGGTATTTTGTTCCCAGCTTAAGGACGGGTCTTCTTCTTGTAATTTTCCCATTGCTGAACTGAGTTTGACCTCATCTTTACGGTTTTCCGCCGTGATCGCCAAACAATAGACAGGTTCTAAAAGATCGGCCTTGGGTAAAGGATTGAGGGATTTTCCGTTGGTTACCGTATCTCCCGTTTGAATTCCTTCTAACCGACCCACTGCGACAATTTCGCCAACTGATGCGCTTTGTAACGGCTGACCCAACATTCGATACAAGCCGCCAATCCTGACCCCATTAAGCGTGTCTCCATCCTTTAAGCTTCCCTGCCAAATCCGTATTAAAGAAAGTCGTCCTCCCTGTTGGGTGAAATAGGTTTTCAGCACTTGAACAACGGTTTCGGTTTGATTTTTGGGTTCAAAATCCCGTCGTGCCGCCGTGACACTGGGAGTAGGAGATTCCTTGAATAAACTATCCAACAAAGGACGCACACCATAATCCTGTTCAGCCACCCCAAAAAAGACGGGAACAATCAAATCCGCACTTAACTCTTGCTTCAAATCCTCAAGAATTTCTGCCTGGGGTGGTTCGATCTCCTCCATTAATTCTTCTAGGAGATGATCATCAAAATTAGCGAGGGTTTCTAACATTTCCTGACGGGCGGTGTGTTCTTCGTCTCGGAGGTCGCCAGGGAAAGGAATGCGATCGGCGGGGCTATGGGGATGATATTGATAGGCTTGTTCCGTGACGAGATCAATATAGCCAATCAATTCCTGATCTTGGTAAATGGGATACTGTTGGGGAACCAGAGGGCGAGTGGAAACACTTTTGAGAGCGTTCAGCACATCGGTAAATTCACTTTTGGCCCGTTCCATTTTATTAATAAAGACGACATGGGGAATTTCCCAATCATCCAGAAATTTGAATAACGGAGCCAAGGTTAAAACTTTAGCGGTATCGGCTTCACAAACCACAACGGCGGAACCGCAACCAACCATTGCGTTATAGGCTTCCTGGGCAAATTCAATGGAACCAGGGCAATCGAGAAAGGTAAACTGAATGTCTTGATAAACCGTACTTGCGGCACTGACTTCGACGCTCATTTGTCGTTCTTTGGCTTCGGGGGAATAATCGCTCACGGTGTTGCCGTCTTTGATAGTTCCTTTGCGAGTTGTGGTTCCTGTGACGAATAATAAGCTTTCTAGTAGGCTGGTTTTACCGCTACCATAGGGGCCTGCGATCGCGACGTTACGAATATTTTCTAATATATCTGGGTTCATCATAAAATTATTCTTTTTTTTCTTTTAACTCCGAGCTTACCGCGTTTTGAGTAGGCAATCACTAACTTTGCAATCTCTTGTAAACTAAGCTTTAATTAATATTAAAAAGTGTGAATAAATATGAAGATTGATTTGTATAAATTGTATAGATTTTAATCGCAAATCTATTTAGAAAATTCGTGCTTGTTTGAGAATAGAAGGGGAGAAAAGGGCGATCGGCTAGAGGGTAAGTTTTTTATCTCGCGATTGCTTTAATCTGCTCAAATACGCGATTATATAGACTAAAATTCTTAATTCTAGCCAAAAATTAATTTTGTAAAATTTCTGCATGAGTGTTATGCTTATTTAGTAGATTTGTGTATTTTTCACAAATATTTAGTTTTAGGCAAAAGCTATGCTGATTGAATTTAGCGTTGGTAACTATCGATCTTTTAAAGAAAAAGTCACTTTCAGTATGGTAGCGGCGAATTTAGTTGCCAAGGATAGAAAACTGGATGAAAATAATGTGTTTGCAGTCAACAAAGATTTAAAATTACTTAAGAGTGCTGCTATTTACGGGGCAAATGCCAGTGGCAAAAGCAATCTAGCGAAGGCATTGGTTTTCATGAAGAAATTTATGATTGACTCATCAAGGGAAACTCAAAGTGTAGATAAAATTAAAGTAGAACCCTTTAGATTAAGTACTGAAACAGAAAAAGAACCCTCTTTTTTCGAGCTTATTTTTCGAGTAGATAATTTACAATATCGATATGGTTTTGAAGCCAACCAAGATCGAGTCATTTCCGAGTGGCTTTTTTATGTCCCTAAATCACGAGAAACTAAGCTATTTGAGCGCAAACTTAATACTATTAGTATTTCCAAACAATACAAAGCAGAAGGTCTTCAAGATAAAACTAGAAATAATTCTCTTTTTTTATCTGTTTCTGCTCAATTTAATGTTGGGATTGCTGAAAAAATTTTAGAGTGGTTATCACATACACTTAATCTTGTTTCCGTTTCACTAGATGACGTATATATTGGATACACAACTAATTGTTTAGCAGACGATCAAGATAGACTTGAAATTATTAAATTAATTAAAAATCTTGATCTTGGTATCAGTGAAATAAACATTAAATCAATCGATTTGACAATGGATTCTATTGATTCTATTATTCCTTTTGAAACTCCAGAGATAAGTAAAGAAGGGATGAGAAACATTTGGGAAATGGTTATTAAAGAGGCTAATGGAAAAGAAACATTCGTTACTACATTACACAAAAAATTTGATTCAAGTGGTAATTATCAATCGATGGAAAAATTTAATTTAGAACGTCATGAATCAGAAGGAACTCAGAAGCTTTTTGTATTAGCAGGATATCTAGTAACAGCACTCAAAGAAGCTAAGATTTTAGTTATAGATGAATTAGAATCTCAACTTCATCCTTTAATTACTCAAGCAATTGTTAAATTATTTAACTCTAATGAGACAAATCCTAATAATGCTCAGTTAATTTTCATGACCCATGATACTAATTTATTGAGTAATAAACTTTTTCGACGGGATCAAATTTGGTTTACCGAAAAAAACCGTTATGGTGCAACAGACTTATATTCTCTTGCTGAATATAATGTTCGTAACGATGCTTCCTTTGAAAGTGACTACATTAAAGGTCGTTATGGTGCTATTCCCTATCTCGGTGATTTGAGTAATTTGGTGGATATTCATGGCTAAAAAAGAGAAAAATTTTAGGGGATATTCGTCTAGAAAAGTTAATATCAAAGAAGTTAAACAGAGATTCTTGATTGTTTGTGAAGGTGCAAAAACAGAGCCGAACTATTTTAAAAATTTTCGAGTTCCTAAAACAGTAATTGACGTTAAAGGTGTAGGAGAAAATCCCAGTCGGTTAGTTCAAAGTGCTATAAAGTTAAAGGCTGAAGCAGATGAGGAATATGATCAGATTTGGTGTGTTTTTGATCGAGATGATTGGCCGCCTCAAGACTTTAATAATGCTATTTATAAAGCTGAGAGTCACAACTTAAAAGTGGCCTATTCTAATGAAGCTTTTGAATTGTGGTATGTTCTACATTTTGAATTTTTAAATACTGGCATTCCTAGAGATGATTATTGTAAAAAAATGACTAGACTTTTGGGTAAAAAATATCAAAAAAATAGCGACATCATTTATGATGAGCTAATAAATAAACAACCTACTGCAATGGCAATGGTTCAGCCTGATTAAAGGCAGAAAGGATTACTGGGCAAAGGATTAGAGAAACAAAGAAGCAAATATAAGCTTGGAAGTAATGGTTATAACTTTACAGGGGTGTTAAGGGTAATAATACTATAAATAAATCGGTAAAAAAAGGAGAGAGAGTATGTCAATCCAAAAGATAAAGCCAATCCAAGAGTTTAATGATTCTATATTTTGCAATGGGAAAGAAAAAGAATTATTTAAACGAGACTGTCCTCATTGTCACAGCGAGGAAGTGAAAATTCATTCTCATTACAAAACGAAAAATAATGGAGAGAGAAAAATATTTATCTGTCAAAAATGTGAGTCACTATATTCAGAAACGTATAATAC
>QBMS01000033.1 GCA_003249095.1 Snowella sp. | reverse complement strand
CTTGTAAACCCACTGCTATTAATAAAATACAAGCTAGACGAGTCATTTTTTTTGCTAAAAGTCCTAAGCCTATGACAGCTAATAGCGTTAAAGGATGCCAAGTAAATAATCCTCGATAACCTGAAAATAACACTTTAAACATTTCGGGTTGTAACCAATGAAAACTTTGTCCATAGCCCCTCGCTTTTCCTTCTTCTAGGTAGGGAATACGATTCAACCCTCCGTATTGCCAGATATAAATAATAAGTTGGGGTAATTGCATTAAAACTGTTACGACTAAAATTAAGGCGATCGCGTTTAAATACTGAAATCGGAATAGGTCTCGAAAATTTATTTTTTTAACTTGAGGATTTGAATTTTCTTCTATTCCTAACCAACCGATTAAAATAGGAACAATAATAAATAAAATATCCTGGGGACGAACCAAGGCCGCTATGCCTAAAATCCCCCCTAATACTATTTGTAATCGCCGTTCTTTTTTCCAAGATTTTGTAATACAAAAATATAAAAATAGAGAAATTAAAAATTGGGAAACTGCATGGGACATTGAGACTTCAATTAACAAATAATAGGTCAGAGGAGAGGCAAACCAAATTCCTCCCACCGCGATCGCGCAAGCCGTTGGACTAAAATAGTGTCGTGCCGTGCGGTAACTCAACCATAAACCCGTAATGCCTAAGCCGATACTGCCCAAACAATAAAATAATTCGTAGGGCCAGGTTAGGCCATTGGCTTCGACATTTACCCCGATTAAACCGAGAGCTAAGGCAACTAAATGCCCGATCGCAAAAAAAGGCAAAAGAATAAGACCCATGCCAATGGTGTATTTACTATATTCCACACCTGGCCCCGTCGAACGCACTGCACCACCAAAAATAGAAGCCGATTGAGAATAAAATTCATGCTCATTTAAGACCCTTAAATCACCGTCGAATAACAGCGATCGCAGGGGACCATAATAACCAATACCATCACCAAAAACGCCAAATCCTGTTAAACAAAATTTTACTAAAAAAATAGCTAGGGTAATAACAATTGCACCAATAAAAAGACGTTTTACGCCTTCATCATCAAGCTTAGTTAATTTTAAATTCATCGGATTATATAAATTTTACCAAATTCAATGGATTTTAGTTATTTAGGTCATTGGGCGTAAGCCTTACGCCCCTAAAGGCTTTTCTTGTTTTCAGTTTAAATTACTATTATTCCTAAAATTTGAATCACGTTCCCCCTGGCATTGGGGACAAAAATGACTCGATCTTCCCCCCAATTTAATGCGTTCAATCAGCGTTCCACAGACGCGACAGGGTTCATCCTTGCGACCATAAACCCAAGCAACACCGCCATAGTTGCCATTGATTCCCGTCACGTCCCGAAAATCGCTGAAAGTTGTCCCCCCTGATGCGATCGCAGTTTCTAGGACTTCGATAATCATTTGGTGTAATTTTTCAATTTGATTCAGCCTTAAGGTATTCCCAAAAACTGTTGGCCGAATGCCTGACCGAAATAAAACCTCATCGGCGTAAATATTGCCTAATCCTGCCACTAATCTTTGATCTAACAAGGTCGTTTTAAGCGATCGCTGACTTTTACTTAATTTTTGTTGGAGATAACTGACGGAAAAATCCGTTGAAAATGGTTCTGGCCCTAACTTTTGTAAACCCGTCATAATCGTTTCTGGATTTATATCGGGTGGAATAGCCCAAATTTTGCCAAAGGTGCGAATATCCACAAATCGCAATTCCTGACCATTGTCACATTCAAAGTAAATTCGGGTATGACGCGATCGCTCCTCAGTTGCCTTGACCCAGAGCAATTGTCCCGTCATGCGGAGATGAACCCCCAGGTAACCCGCCGATTTCCCCGCAGCGTTTTCCAAGACAGCCAATAAATATTTGCCCCGTCTTTGCCAGGTTTGAATCCTGACATTCCGCAACTGCTGCCAAAACTGGTCAACAGAAAAGGGGTAAGCCAGCGTGCTGAGTAGCAACACCTCTCCCCCTTTAATTACTTGATTCGAGGTCAATTGATTAAGACCCCGACAAACCGTTTCAACTTCTGGTAACTCTGGCACAATCAGTTAATTTAAAAAAATCGACAAGGAGAATCTCCCTGATGATCTTAACCTTTTGCTGGAGCAGATTTCACCAATTCTAATTCGCTTTCGGCAAAGTTGTTGGTGTTGATGCCCGAAGCACTACCGCTATAACCCGCGTAATTGACGCGATCAAAACGGACGATTACGGGATAGAGAATACCGCTTTTTTCTACCGTTGCAACCGTTCCAACGTCGCCGTACCAATAGGATTCGGGACGCTTGATTTTAACGGTGTCTCCACGTTTGATAGCCATAGATTTTTATTCCTTGATAAGTCCGTATTTCAAAAAAACCTGATTTTCTGTATTCCCGAAGGAAGACAATTAACAGGGTTTGTCCAGTTTACTTAATGCCAAATTTTACCAGTTTTCCCCTCGTTGTCGATGACTCACCCTCGTTTGCGATTACAAATCTTTACATCCCAAGGCAACCGCCTATCCCTATTTTCTCTTCAATCTAGTCGCGATCGCCTAGCCAAATTTGCGCCCCATACCATTTATCTTAATGAATCAGCTTTTTTTGCCAGAACATCGCTCTTCCTGTTTTGGGATTCAATTCATATCCTGAATATCCACAGGATTTGTAGGCCATCTGGGCAATAGTATTGCCTTCTAAAACTTCTAGGGTAAGTTTACAACAACCCAGATCAATGGCAATCTCTTCTGCTTTGTTTAACAATTTTTTGGAAATGCCCCGTCCTCTGTATTTTTCAATAACGATGACATCATGAATATTCAATAATGGTTTACAAGCAAAGGTTGAAAAGCCTTCAAAACAGTTCACCAAACCCGCAGGATGATCATCTATGAAAGCTAGAATAATATGAACTCCTTGTCGTTTTTTAAGTTCAGAAACTAGGTTATTTTTAACAAAAACGGATAATTCCGTACCTCCTCCCATTTCATCTTTAGCATACTCATTCAGAAGATAAATAAGAGTTTCTCCATGAGAAGGTAATGATAAATCAGCGAGCAAAATTTCTTCCATAGGAAACTAGATTCTAAAATAAATAAAGGTTGTAGTTTTGGCTGAATTCTAGAGGAGGATTTTGTCTAAGATTAACATTATTTTAGTTTAGTTTAGTTTAACCACCCAAGCTCCCCTACCGTTTGGGATCAAAGGCATCCCTCAGCCCATCACCGATGTAGTTAATACTTAAAACCGTCAGAAAAATCGCCAATCCAGGGAAAAAGACCATTTGCGGCGCGGAAGTGAGATAATCCTTGGCACTGTAGAGCATTTGCCCCCAGGTCGGCACATCGGGCGGAAATCCTAATCCTAAAAAACTTAGGGTTGACTCGGTAATAATCGCATTTCCAACGGCCAACGTTGCGGCCACAATAATCACATTGAAAACATTGGGAAAAAGATGCGTCCAGATAATTCGTCTCGGTCTTGCTCCCATTGCTGTTGCGGCACTCACAAATTCCATTTCTCGCAATTTTAAAATATCGCCTCTCACCAAGCGAGCCAAGGACATCCAATTCAATCCGCCGATCATTAATACGACTAACAGAAAAATTCCTACCTCAGAAGGAGCCGTCACTAAGGGAATGTTCGCCGCGATCGCCTTAATCGAGTCTCGAAACAGATAAACCACTAATAATAACAACGGTAACTGGGGCAAAGATAGAAATAAATCCGTCAAACGCATCAAAATTGTGTCAATCAGACCACCATAAAAGCCCGCGATCGCGCCAATAACCGTTCCTAAAACCATCGCGACTGCCATCGCCGCAATGCCGACCGCGAGGGAAATTCTACCCCCGACCAATAGACGCGCTAACTGGTCTTGTCCCAAATCATTGGTTCCCAGGGGATGTTGCCAACTCGGTAGGGCCGCCATTTGACTAAAATCAATTTTATCAATAGGAGTCTGGTAAACCCAAGGGCCGATAGTCACACCCAAAATAATGATTAATAAAACGACGCTTCCGAATAAGGCTAGGCGATCGCGACAAAACCGCCGAAAAGCCGATTGCCAAAAATAATAACGACTCGATTCATCGATCAAAAAGTTCATAATAGAAATTAAGTCTTAGCCTGAAAATCAAAAACCGTCTGTTTCTCGTTTCATTATGGAACCCATTGTCCAATTAAGAGCCGCTAAAATTCCTTTTATTGGCGCGATCGCGATTCATTATTGGTATGTTATCCTGCAAGACAACCAAGCAACACGCTGGGAAATCTGGCAAAAACCCCATTTATCTGCCCATAGTTGGGGACATTTACACAAAAATTTAATGCCCGTTAACTCAGGAGTCGGGAACGGAGCCAGTTGGCTAGAAACCGTCTGGACAGGAGAATTCGCCCACCAATTAGCGGAAATCCTCGAAAATAGTCCCGAAACCTACCCCCACAAATACCTTTATCGCTATTTCCCAGGCCCCAATAGCAATACCTATGCCCAATGGATTTTAAATCAAGTAAAGAGCGATTATCGCCTTAGTATTAAAGGGATTGGTAAACATTTTTAGACATTCAGGAGTGAGCAATGAGTATCCCTAAAATTCTGGCTTTTGCAGGTAGCAGTCGTCGAGATTCCTTTAATAAAAAATTAGTTAAAATTGCGGCGGAAGGTGCCAGGTTAGCAGGGGCAGAAGTCACCTATTTAGATTTCAAGGACTTGCCCATGCCCCTATTTGATGAAGACCTAGAGGCCGAACAAGGCATCCCAGAAAATGTCAAAACCTTTAAAGCCCTAATGAAAGCCCATCAAGGATTACTGATTGCTTGCCCTGAATACAATAGCTCCATTACTCCCCTCCTTAAAAATGCGATCGATTGGGCATCCCGTCCCGAACCTGGGGAGCCTGGTTTAATCTGTTTTCGAGATAAAGTTGCCGTTATCATGAGTACGTCTCCTGGTGCCTTGGGCGGATTGAGAGGATTAGTCCATGTCCGCGCTATTCTGGGAAATATCGGCGTTTTAATGTTGCCTAACCAGAAAGGAATTGCGAAAGCCCAGGAAGCTTTTGATGAAAATGGCCAGTTAAAAGATGAACAACAGCAACAAGAAATTCACCAACTGGGAAATAAACTTGCAACCGTTGTCGCCAAACTGAATAATTAATTTTGAAACTCGGAACATTGAACTTCTTAATTTTTGTTTTGCTGAAAAGATTCTAGAAGAAACAATTTTATCTGCAAATTTCAGTAGAATACTATAAGTTCCGTTGAAATATAAGAGATTAATCATGAGCTATCGCATGGATCGCCGCGCCTATGCCGAAACCTATGGGCCAACAGTCGGAGATAAAGTTCGTTTGGCTGATACCGAACTATTTATTGAAGTCGAACAGGATTTTACGACCTACGGAGATGAGGTCAAATTCGGCGGAGGTAAAGTGATTCGCGATGGTATGGGTCAATCTCCCATTTCCCGTGCAAAACGAGCAGTGGATTTAGTCATCACCAACGCCCTGATTTTAGATTGGTGGGGAATTGTCAAAGCCGATGTGGGCATCAAAGACGGCAGAATTGACCAAATCGGGAAAGCGGGTAATCCCTATACCCAGGACAACGTGACAATTATTATTGGCCCTTCCACAGAAGTTGTCGCGGGCGAGGGCATGATCCTCACGGCGGGGGGAATCGATACCCATATCCACTTTATTTGTCCCCAACAAATTGAAACCGCGATCGCATCAGGAGTGACCACCATGATCGGGGGCGGAACGGGGCCAGCAACGGGAAGTAATGCTACAACCTGTACCCCAGGCGAATGGAATATGTACCGAATGTTGCAAGCGGCTGATGCGTTTCCCGTCAATTTAGGCTTTTGCGGTAAAGGAAACAGTAGTCAGCCCGAAGGCTTAATCGAACAAGTCAAAGCAGGGGCGATCGGTCTCAAACTCCACGAAGATTGGGGAACCACTCCTGCAACCATTGATACCTGTCTAGATGTTGCTGATAAGTACGATGTGCAAGTTGCGATCCATACCGACACTCTTAATGAAGCGGGATTTGTGGAAGCAACGGTTAATGCTTTCAAAAATCGCGTTATTCATACCTACCATACCGAAGGGGCGGGCGGCGGTCATGCTCCCGATATCATTAAAGTCTGTGGGGAAGCCAACGTTTTGCCCTCTTCTACCAATCCCACTCGTCCCTATACCCTCAATACCCTAGAAGAACATCTGGATATGTTGATGGTTTGTCATCACCTCGATCGCAGTATTCCCGAAGATGTGGCCTTTGCGGAATCTCGTATCCGCCGAGAAACCATCGCGGCTGAGGATATTTTGCATGATCTAGGCGCATTTAGTATGATTTCTTCTGATTCCCAGGCAATGGGACGAGTCGGAGAAGTGATTATCCGTAGTTGGCAAACCGCCCACAAAATGAAAGTCCAACGGGGAAAACTAAGTGGGGAAACAGGGGATAACGACAACCTCCGCGCCAAGCGTTATATCGCCAAATATACGATTAATCCTGCGATCACTCACGGTATTGCCGATCAAGTTGGCTCAATCGAAAAAGGAAAATTAGCCGATCTTTGTCTATGGCGGCCTGCTTTTTTTGGCGTGAAACCCGAAATTGTGATCAAGGGCGGCATGATTGCCTGGGCGCAAATGGGCGATGCTAACGCCAGTATTCCCACTCCCCAGCCCGTCCACATGAGACCGATGTTTGGTAGTTTTGGTGGGGCTATTTCAGCAACTTCCTTTACCTTTATGTCCCAAATTGCGATCAAAAATAATGTGGCCGAAAAATTAGGCTTACAAAAATCCGCGATCGCCGTCAGTAACACCCGCAATTTAAGTAAGGCGAGTATGAAATTAAATGATGCCCTACCCAAAATTGAAGTTGATCCTGAAACCTATCAAGTCCGCGCCAATGGTGAATTATTAATCTGTGAACCAGCCACCATTTTACCGATGGCTCAACGTTACTTTTTGTTTTAATCCGAGCTGAAATTAATCAGATTCCAGAGTCGCGATCGCCGTTTTAATCAGTTGGAAATAATGGGGTTGGGTCACATCAACAGGTTTTGAACTTGCTTGATTCGTTCCTAACCATCCCATTTTTTGTCCTTTCTGAATGGCTAAAACCTTACCCTGATCATTTTTAATTTGTAACTCATTTTTTGTTTTTCCAAAACCACAGGAATAAACCCTTCCTTGATGATTAAATTGAGTAGTTTTATTAGAAGTCTCTTCAGGTAATCTGACTCCTACCAGTTCTAATTGAAGAATCCGATGACCCTTATAATTGTTTTCCTGAACTTTATAGGCAACATCCACAAAGGTTGGTAACGGACAATATTCTCCCCAACGCCAGGCGATCGCTGAAATGGGATGGGAACGATCAGCATTCGCAATGGTTAAACGCAGATGATTTTTTCCCATTTTATTTTGCTCTAAAATCCGCACATTCGGTGTCCAGAAAATCGGAAAAGGATTGCCCATTCCCCAGGGTTGGAGTCCATCAATTTGATGATATAATTCTAAATTTAACTCCCTTAACTCGGCTTGGGCATCGATTTTAATCAACGGTTTTAACTGTTCAGGCTCTAAACATTGATGGGCAAATTTTCGTAAACGTTGTTGAAAAGCCTCTAGATTTTTTGCCTCTAAACTAAAACCCCCTGCGGCCCGATGTCCCCCATATTTTCCGAGTAAATCCCGACAAAAATCTAACGCTTCAAAAATATTAAATTCTTCAATTCCCCTCGCCGATCCCCTGATTTTTTCTTCCGCTTCTTCAAAGGTTCCAATAAACACAGGAACTCCGTAACGTTCTAACAATCGAGAAGCCACAATCCCAATTACACCATGATGCCAATGGGGTTGCACAATCACTAACACTCGGTTTTCTTGCCAAGGAATTTGTGTTGTTTCAATATAGGCGATCGCTTCGGTTTCAATTTGTTCACAAAGCTCTTGACGCTGACGATTCACTTGTTCGCACTGCATCGCCTTTTCTAAAGCAATTCCGTCTTCTTCTGTGGTTAATAATTCAATGATAATTTGAGGATCACCAATGCGTCCGATCGCGTTAATTCTGGGGCCTAAGCGAAAACCAATATCATCGGGTTTTAATTGTTTTTGTTCCTCACTTACCCCCGCCATTTGCATTAAGGCTTGAATCCCCATTAATTTGGATTGGGGTAATTTGCGTAATCCCCGTTTTAACCAGCGTCTATTGACACCCGTTAAAGGAGCTAAATCGGCAATGGTTCCCAGGGTATAAAGCTCTAATAACTGTTCCGTTAAACCCGTTATTTTCCCTAAACTTTGGGCCGTACAAATGGCGAGAACATAGGCAACACCTACCCCTGCTAACCCTGCGTAGGGAGAATTTTTAGCTAATAATTTAGGGTTTAAAATGGCTTGGGCAGGCGGCAATTTTTCGGGTAAATCATGGTGGTCGGTAATAATCACTTTTAAGCCTAATTCCACTGCCAAAGCGATCGCATCGTAGGCAGAAATCCCATTATCAACAGTCAGAATTAATCGCACATTAGTATCAGCAAATTCCTGAACAATACGTTGATTAATGCCGTAACCATCCTTCATGCGGCTCGGAATGGCATAATCCACATTTGCCCCTAAATGGCGTAATGCTCGCAGTAACAGGGCCGTGCTGGTCATTCCATCTGCATCGTAATCCCCACAAATGGCAATCTTATCCTGATTCGCGATCGCGTCCTTGAGTAATTCCACACTAATGGCTAAATCAGCAAATTCCGTGAGAGGCGCAGGTAAAGTCTGGCTTTCAGGGTCTAGATAAACCTGAGCTAATTCAGCATTCGTAATATCGCGATGGATCAGAACCTGGGCTAACAGAGGCGATAATCCCGTTTTTTCAACTAATTCTTGAATCTGGACGCGATCGGCTTCTTTGATTTTCCAACGTTGTCGCGGTAATTTGGGGGCCATAGGCTTTGATAATACTGAATTATTGTTATATTTTAGCGATCTTAGTTTGCCGCTTAATTTTCTATTCCACAGATTAAACTGCTGATTTTCTATTTTAAAAACTAAGCAACTTGATCTTCCGAGTAGAGATATCCCTGCAACCTAATAAAGCTTTTCCGAATTGTGGTGATATTTCCTAATTCCGCGATCGCATCTTGGATCGCAGGATAGTAACTATAAAAATTAAGATGGAATTAACTAAACGAATTGAGCAAAGACAGAACATGACAGCATCCGTATCCCTGCCCCAAAATCTTGATATTTGGCAAAATACCCTAAAATGGCAACCGAATTCTGACGAATGGCAACAATTTCAGCAGCTCTATGAACAGATTTTAGAGGGTAATCATCGGTTAAATTTAACCCGCATTACCGAACCGTTGGATTTTGTGGAAAAACATCTTTGGGATTCTTTGGCGGGGATTCTTTTAACCAATAATCTCAATCAAGATGAATCCTATCAAGTGATTGATATTGGAACGGGTGCGGGCTTTCCTGGGCTTCCCGTCGCGATCGCGTTTCCCCAATGGCAGATCACACTACTGGATTCTACCCGAAAAAAAATTCAGTTTTTAGATGAACTTTTAGAACATTTGAGCCTATCCAATGCCAAGACCCTATTAGGACGTTCAGAGGTGATCGGGCAAGATAAGCAATATCGAGCCATCTATGACCTTGCCCTTATTCGAGCCGTAGGAGAACCGTCCGTTTGTGCGGAATATGCCCTACCTTTACTGAAAATTGGTGGATTAGCTGTCCTTTATCGGGGTCATTGGAACGAAGAAGATACGGCCAAGCTCACCCAAGGTATTCTAAAGTTAGGCGGTAAAATTGAAGCCATTAAAACCGTTAAAACGCCTTGGACAGAAGGAACTCGCCACTTTATCTATTTACGAAAAATCGATAAAACCCTTGCTTATTATCCGCGTGCTGTTGGAATTCCCACCCAAACGCCCCTTTAATCCTGTTTGGAGAGCTAATCATGGAAACTTTTACTCTCAACCTCCCGCCAGTGGTGGGTTTAACCGATGAACAATTTTATCAACTCTGTATTGCCAATGAACCCAAACGATTAGAACTGAGTCAAGAAGGAAAATTAATCATTATGTCTCCTACTGGCGGAGAAAGTGGCATCAGAAATGCAAATTTAACGACGGATTTAAATCTCTGGAATCGACAAACGAAATTAGGGAAAGTTTTTGATTCTTCTACGGAGTTTAAGTTGCCGAGCGGCGCGTATCGTTGTCCTGATGTGGCTTGGATTCAGTTAGAACGTTGGCAAGCTTTAACCCAAGAGCAGAGGGTACATTTTCCGCCGATTTGTCCTGATTTTATTATTGAATTGCATTCTGAGAGTGATTCCTTGGCTAAATTACGCAAAAAAATGATTGAATATCAAAATAATGGTGTGAGTCTGGCCTGGTTAATTGATCCTCAAACGCCCTTGGTAGAGATTTATCGTCAGGGAAAAGCTACGGAAATCCTGAATTTTTCGGTCAATAATCCGCCTCTTCTTTCAGGAGAAGAAGTTTTACCTGGTTTTGTGCTTGATTTGGCTGTAATCCTCAATCCCTAAACCCAAATCACTCAGTTTGCGATCGCATTTTGTCTAAACTCTAGTCAAGCGCGATCGCCTAATGTATGTCAGCATAAATAAAGTTTATCCAGAATATAAAAAAGGAAGCTTTCCCCATGTACCTTTATCCCAGTCTTGTCACCGCTTTAACTCTGATCGTTTACCAAGTTTTAACGGTCAATGTGGGTCGAGCCAGAATGAAATATAAAATTATGCCCCCTGCCATGTCGGGAGATGAAAATTTTGAGCGAGTTGTCCGAGTCCAACAAAATACCCTAGAACAACTGGTCTTTTTTCTGCCTGCTCTGTGGTTATTCTCTGTTTATGTCAGTCCTCTGTGGGGCGCGGTTTTAGGAGCCGTATGGCTAGTGGGAAGAATCATTTTTGCCTGGGGTTACTATCAAGCGGCCGAAAAAAGGGTCGCAGGATTTGCTATTAGTACCTTGAGTGGACTGGGCTTGGTACTGGGTGCATTAGTCGGCATTGGCTTGAAATTCTTTAATATTCAAATTTAATCTTCGGTTCTCCCCAAACTTCCCCTAGACTCTCGGCAGAAACGAAGAGTCCCAAACCCAAACGGGCTATAATACAAACCGCTAATTACGAGTTCATCCCTATGGTCGCTGTTTTAAAGCAGATAATGCTGACTAATTTTTCTCCTTCCCAATGGCGGAACAGTAGTTTTCTCTATCAATGGGTTGGTCTTTTCGCAGGCTGGCGAGAAAGTAGTTGGCTGATGCAGTGGTCAGAAGCGATCGCGGCTTTGATGATTAGCTTGGTCTTTTTGCTTGGGCCGTTTGTGGCAACCAGTCTGATCGGATTTTTATTAGCCCTTCTTGGATTGTATTGGGGACTATTAACCCTAGCTGATTCCAGAATCAACAGTGGAATTACCCCCATTCACCTAATTGTCCTTCTCTATTGGGGAATCTCAGCCGTTGCTGTGGGATTTTCTCCCGTGAAAATGGCCGCTTTAGTAGGTTTTGGTAAATTAAGCTTAAATTTATTCTTTTTTCTGGCTTCTGCGAGAATATTGCGATCGCCGATCTTACTCAATCGAATCATCACCGCCATCTTGCTTGTCGGGTTAGTCGTCAGTAGTTACGGCATTAAACAGCAAATCGATGGGGTAGAACAATTAGCCACCTGGAACGATCCCACCTCGGATCTCGCGGGTGCGACCAGGGTTTATAGCTATCTAGGCAATCCCAATCTCTTGGCGGCTTATCTCTTGCCCATGATTGCCCTGAGTGTCGCGGCCATTTTTGTCTGGCGAAAGGGAATGCCCAAAATCTTAGCCATAACCATGACGGGAATCAATTTTGCCTGCCTTTATTTCACCCAGAGTCGGGGCGGTTGGTTAGGACTCGTCGGAACTTGTGTAGTTTTTTTATTACTCTCCTATCTCTGGTGGCGAGAAACCCTACCGAATTTCTGGAAACGTTGGTTATTGCCCCTGCTCTTGGGCGGAGCAGGATTATTGTTTATCTTGGGTTTTCTCTTGGTTGAACCCTTACGCATTCGGGTGATGAGTATTTTTGCAGGTCGAGAAGATAGTAGTAATAATTTTCGGATTAATGTGTGGGAAGGGGTCAAAAAAATGATCCGCGATCGCCCGATTATCGGTATTGGCCCTGGCAATAGTGCCTTTAATAAGATTTATCCCCTCTACATGAGTCCCAAATATAGTGCCTTGAGTGCCTATTCCATTTATCTAGAAATTTGTGTAGAAACGGGATTAATTGGCTTTTTTACCTTTCTTTGGTTTTTAATTGTCACCGTCAGTCAGGGTGTGCGTGAAATTATTGCTCTGCGTAAAAGCCTTAACCTCCAAGGATTTTGGGTAATGGCCGCGATCGCAGGAATGAGCGGATTATTAGTACATGGTTTTGTAGATACGGTTTGGTATCGTCCGCAGATCAGTACCCTCTGGTGGTTTTTAGTTGCCGTGATTGCCAGTCAATACTCTTATTTAGTCAAAACTAATCCTTTAGATACTAATTCTTAATCCGAGAATCATGGCACTGTCCGAACCTAGTAACAATAATTCCTATTTAGTTGAACACATCACCCTCATGGATGATAGTTTGCAACGATTAACGGGGAAACAATTCACTGATTTTGGTCTTAATAGAAACAATTTAGCCAAGAATTTGTATCATGCTCCCTTTGTCATTGTTTCCCATAACACAGACCCCGATCCCATTTTTAATTACGCCAATCTGACTGCCCAAAAACTTTTTGAAATGAATTGGGCAGAATTTACTTTATTACCTTCTCGTCTCTCGGCGGAAGTCCCTAACCAAGAAGAAAGAGCAAAGTTATTAAAAGTAGTAACAACCCAAGGATTTATTGACAACTATGCAGGGATTCGGATTTCTAAAAATCAACGCCGATTTCAAATTCAAGACGTTTTAGTGTGGAATTTATTCAATGCTGAAAATCAGTACTATGGACAAGCCGCTTTTTATCAGCATTGGCAATTTTTGTAATGAGGCTCCTACAGCTTGACATTCCTTACAGGTATATTTTAAGTTAGGATGGAATTGACATCTCTTACAGTGTGTTATGGTCGCTCTCCAAGAATCAACCCAAATTTTTGAGACTGTTCTCAATGATTTAGCTCCTGATGAATGCCAACAAATTGTTGATATCCTCAAATCATTTGTCCATCCCGATCAAACAGAGGTCGAATCGTCTTTAGTCCGTCGGTTGACAGGGCGCAGTTTTTCTCGTGCGGAGAAAATAAAGCTGGAGTTACATTCTCTATTGGGCTACTTTGAGCGTCGTCGAGAGTTATTAGACGATTCCTTAACGGCTTCTGAGGTAGCGGCTTTGCTAGGGACTTCTCGGCAGACTTCCCATGATCGTCTAAAAAATAAAACGTTATTGGGAGTATTAGATCGAGGAGCTTATCGGTTTCCGAGCTGGCAATTTGACGCTGAAGGCCCCGATGGCGTGATTGAAGGTTTCCCAGAGGTGTTACGCGCTCTTAATATGTCAGATTTTGCCAAATTAAACTGGTTAGTGCGCTCTAATCCAATTTTAGACGGTTTGACTCCGATCGCCGCCCTTAAGCAAGGATTGAAGGAGAGAGTTATTCAGGAAGCTCTTGGGGTAGGAGTTCTTTAAGTTCTCATGGTTCAAATTTTACTGCCTCCGCCTCAACGTAATCCTAGTCCTATTTTTTACGATTTGGAAAAAGGAGCCTATTTAATTCGGATTTTTGACCCCAATTCCTATGGCACTCAAGCCTTAACATTCCGAGATTATGGGCCACTTCATCGTTTTGATCATCATCGCGGTAATAAACCTGGGGTAGATCAAGAAAGAGGGGTTTATTATGCAGCATTTACTTTGTCTAGCTGTTTAGTGGAGTGTTTTGGAGATACGGGCATCATTGAAATTAAGGGACAACAGGTGGCTTTTGTCGAGGTGATTCGTCCTCTTAAACTTTTGGATTTACGAGATTCAGGGGCAATGAGAGCGGGTTCTGTTTCTGCTTTAGCGAAAGTTTCTGATCGCCGATTAAGTCAGGAATGGTCACGTTTTTTCTATGAACACGTTGATATTTATGACAAACTGGATGGTCTGATTTTTTATAATGCCCACAATGACGAGGAGGCGATCGCGCTTTATGAACGGGCAAGTTGTGGTTTAAGTTGTCCTGATACTGAGGTTATGGCTTTGAATGATCCGCAATTACGCCCTGCGATTCAACAAGCAGCTAAGGATAATCATTTAATTGTTGTGTATTAAAACAATGTTTTAGTTTGGAATTTATTTAATTCTGAACATTGATATCCTGGATAAGCCGCTTTTTCTGCCTCAGCTCCAACAAAACCCCGTATTTTTCTAGCACAATCACCATGACCGTTACCAGTGAAGAGATAAAACAAAAAGCCATTGACTTGGGTTTTCATTTAGTCGGTATTGCCGCGATCGCCGAAGTTGAACCCGATTCTGCCGTAGAACATCTCAAAGCTTGGTTAGAGTTGGGGTATCAAGCCAAGATGCAATGGATGAATAACCCGAAACGATTGGATATTCGTAGCTGTTTTCCCGAAGGGCGATCAGTGATTTCCGTTGCTCTCAACTATTACACCCCTCACCAACGACCGCAAGGCAAAGAATACGCCAAAATTGCCCGCTATGCCTGGGGTCGGGACTACCACAAAGTCCTGGGAAAAAAATTAAAAGCCCTCGGTCAATGGCTAGAATCCCAGGATGCAACTATCCAAACCCGTTACTATGCAGACACAGGCCCTATACAGGATAAGGTTTGGGCCCAACGGTCTGGTCTGGGTTGGATTGGTAAAAACGGGAACTTGATCACCCGTCAATATGGCAGTTGGGTGTTTCTGGGTGAACTATTAACCAATCTTTCCCTGACTCCTGACCAACCCCATAGCGAGCATTGCGGAACCTGTACCCGTTGCCTGGATGCCTGCCCCACCAAGGCGATCGCCCAACCCTTTGTCATCAATAGCGATCGCTGTATTGCCTACCATACCATTGAAAATCGCGCCGAAACCCTACCACCAGAAATCACTCCTCATCTAGAAGGATGGGTGGCAGGCTGTGATATTTGTCAGGATGTTTGTCCCTGGAATCAACGCTTTGCCCAGGCAACAGATATTGCCGACTTTCAACCCTATGAAGGCAATATTGACTCAAAACTAACAGATTTTGTCAAAATAACGGAAACAGAATGGGAGCGACGCTTTCCCGCCTCCGCATTACGAAGAATTAAACCAATGATGTGGCGACGGAACGCTCATGCTAATCTAGATACAGATACATCGAAGAATTTGAATTACCTTTACGATAGCGATGATTAATCAGGAACTAGAACTAAAAATCTAGCATCCTCAGTTTTAGTCTCTTGTTTATTTTCTTGCGATTGCTTCTTCTTACTTTCCAATCTGATTAGCCCTAACTTAATAATGACAATTAAAGCAGTTTTATTTGATTTTGATGGCACGATCGCTAATACCCAGGATGCGTTTTTAGAAATTGTTAATGATTTAGCCGATGAATTTGGCTATCCTCAAATTGATTATATTCAACTGGAAAGATTAAAAAATTTAAGTTCTCTAGAAGTCATTAAAGAATCCTCCATACCTCCTCTTAAAATTCCGTTTCTTCTCAAACGAGTCAAAAAAGAACTGGGCAAAAAAATATCTCACCTAGAACCCTACCAATCCATTAGTTGTGCGCTAAAAACCCTAAAAGAACAAGGCTATTTGATTGGCATTGTCACTTCTAATCTCAAAGAAAATGTCATGAGTTTCCTAGAAAAAAATGAACTCGATCAGTTTTTTGATTGTGTCTATTCAGGAACTACCCTTTTTGGCAAGGATAAAATTATTAATCGAGCGATGAAAGATCATCAATTAAACGTAGAAGAAGTTATCTATGTAGGGGATGAAACTAGGGATATTAGGGCGGCCCAACAGAGTAAAATTAGGATGGTTTCTGTGGCCTGGGGATTCAATTCCCCGACAATTCTTGCTTTACATAAACCCGATTTTTTAGTGCATAATCCAACCGAGTTATTAAAGGTAGTCGCAGATCTGGCTCAAAATTAGTTCATTATCTTTTGCTCAATAAAAAAGCTCCCGATCGCGTGTCGAGAGCCATTGAGTTGGCAAACTTAAATTCAGTCAACCGATGATTAGAGTAAGCTCACGGGCCACTCTAAAACCGCTTCTGCTTTCGTGTTGGTATTACGAGAAGGAGTTTCACGGGTAAACTTCATGTGGATATTGCGGGTTTGTTCCCCATCCACTGCCACCGCCATGATGGGATAGTCAATCAAGCCATCTTGGAAAGACATTTGGAAACGGAAAGTTCCATCTTCGTTGAGCTTAATGGGACGACCACCAATGGTCACGGTTGCATCAGGCTCCGTTGCACCATAGACAATCAATTCCGCATCAGCAACTAACCAGAATTGACGGGGACGAATACCCAAGGATTCTGAAGCACCACCAAATCCTACCCCCGAACCAGAGGCCATTAAACCCGCTCCCGACATAGTCAAGGCAGACGTTAAACTACCCGTTAAACCAGAAGCAGTGGGAACTGCCCACATACCAACTCCAGAGGGGAAGATATAGGAACTAATTGCCTGTTCGGGGCCAACTGAGGTGGGAACTTGTTGCATGGAACCGTAAAGAGAGCCTGCAACCCGTTGCGCTTCTGCACCTTCGGCTAAACCAAAGATTTGGTCATAGATGGCATTGGATACACCCAAGGCTTTTTTGCTGGGAGGAATGAGTTCATAAACGGTCTTACCTGCTAATTCCTGATCCCAATTGACGGTAACAAAAACGTCTTCTACCCAATCAGAAGGGTAAACGGGGGGAATGCGGACAGGAACGGAACGGGCTAATTCTAACCAGCGTCCATCAAAGGTTCGGTAGCCGATATCTACGGCGTAGTCGCGATCGCTGACGGGAATGGGTAAATACCACTCACGGGCCAATTCATCACAGAGATATTCCTGAACACTGTGGGGACTCTGACCTTCACCGAGATCGGTCACATCATAAAGGCGTAGGGCCAATTGTTGACCACCTTGGCGACGAAGTTCTTCCTTATGCTCATTAGGCAGATCCCAGTAAGCGTAAGCCCATTGGGGATCGCGGGGTAAAAGTACGATTCGGCTGACTCCATACCCCCCAGGAAGATCTCCTAACGCTTCATCAATGAACGTAATAGGGCCACCAGTTTTGTCATCTTGACCAAGTTCAAATTTGGATGCTTCCACAGATTGTTCCTCCTGGGGACTAGTCATACTAAAAGGTTTTTTATTTTGAGTGTTTTCTTTAATGGCTTGTTCAATAGAGTCCAGTAATTGCGTTTTTCGCATACGGCTATATCGAGAGATGTTATATCCGCTTGCAACTCTTCGTAATTGTCGCAGGGTCATCTCATCTAGAGGGGGACGTTCTTGGGTCATGAGATAAACTCTCCAATGGTTGAGAACTGCTCCTAGTCGAACTGAAGACAGGTTAAACAGAGTCAATACCGCAAGGGTAATTTTATTAAACTGTCTGTTAGCTTTCCCGATGTAATTTCAGGGGCTAGGCGATCGCCGAAGTCGGGGATCATTTGCTTAACCTTATGTAACATGACGCATCCCCGATTCGTCAAGGCTTTTCGAGATCAAGATCCCCTTGTCCACGATTTTCCTAGTCTTTCGGGAGTCTATTGTCAGGGTTTCTTGATAATAAGTCTGTAAAAGTGATCCCCGCCCGTTCAAAAACATCTCAAGATTCAGAATCAATAGCAATTCCCGTTTTCTGATGGTAGATTGAAAAAGTGCCAATTCAAAAATTGTCTAGTGCGTCCGATCCAATAGGGCAACATTGGGGTTATAGTATATTTGTGTGTGAGGAGTAATTAAAACTCTTGGAGTCGAAACACGGAAAGACGCCCAAGAGTTTTTTTTGTCTAGGGTTTCTGGTATGAAATCTGCTGTCAAAAAGCGCGTCAAAAAACTTAAACTCCCAATAAATGTTATAAAATAGAGTTTTATACTCACTTTTATTTAAAAATTGTGATTATTGTTTAAGTTACTCCTTAATATTGCCTAATTTGAATTTACTTGTTCCCCACAGACATAGACTCCCAAATATCCAACTTATTTTCCCTTATTACTAAACCAGGAATTGGTGGTAATAAATACTTGCGAATGTAGCGAGTCATACTCTGTAGATGTAGCCACATATAACGACTTAAGAAATGTTTATCACTGACAGCAAGATGATGGTGAATAATTTGGGCGGTGGGGACATAGTAAACTTGCCAACCCGCTAGATGTATTCGTTTGGCCCAGTCAATATCTTCAACATAAAGAAAGAAACCCTCATCTAAAGGCCCGACTGTTTCCAATATCTCTCGTCGGATAAATAAACAAGCACCGAGCAGCCAATCAACAGGCTGGGGTTGAGAATGATCTAAATCAAACATTAGATGATGTCGGTTAAATCGGGAGTTCCGCAGAAAAATACGCAGGGGAGTTCTTCTGGCAATGGTTGCTCCCAACGTAGGGAAACGACGAGGTGAAGGCTGAATACTGCCCTCTGGAAATAAAAGTTGTGCGCCACACAATCCGACTTGAGGGGATTCATCCATAAAAGCAATCAGTTTTTCTAATGCCCCTGGCAAAACCTCTGTATCAGGGTTTAGTAATAATAAGTATTTGCCTTTAGCTAGGGCCATACCGTAGTTATTGTTAGCACTAAAGCCTCTGCGTTGTTCATTCACATAAAGCTTTATTTGGGGGTATTTACCTACTATTTCAACACTGTTGTCATCTGAGCGATTGTCAATAACAATGGCTTCACCGTCGATTTTTTGAATTTCTGGTATTAAGGATTCTAAACAGCGTCCAATATAAGTGGCGTGATTGTGAGTCACTGTAATAACGGAGAGAGGAAGCATAAATTTGGAGTAATTGAACCTCAAGGGAACATGATACAAAAAAGACGCTAGACTTAGAAATAGCCTGATAAAGGCGAATTTTGGCCAATTCCTTAATTTACCTAATGATTAGCCTAACCTGTAACTCTGAGTTCAACAGATCCTAATCATATTGAAAAATTAAACAATAACGATCAACCAAGACTTCCTCGATTGGGACGAAAAAGACTATTTTTTCCAAAAATTTGGAATAATAATTAACAAATGGGTAATGTCTCCCGATGAAATTCTTTATTACTACCCTACCATGACTCTAGTGGATGCCTATGCCGCGCTGGACTACTATCACGATTAGCAAACAGAAATTCATCAACCAAGGTAACCCGATGAAACTTTGATTCAAGCAATGCAAGAAAAAACACGCTCTATTTGGCGTAAGAAATTGAGTCGAAACTGCTATAATAATGAGCTTGAGAGAACGTATTCCCCACAAAAATCCTATGAGCGCGAGAACCCTGTTTGACAAAGTTTGGGACTTACACACCGTTAAAACCTTACCCTCTGGCCAAACCCAACTCTTCATTGGTTTGCACCTAATTCACGAAGTTACTAGCCCCCAAGCCTTTGCCATGTTACGCGATCGCGGACTAAAAGTGCTTTATCCCGAACGAACCGTTGCGACAGTGGATCATATCGTGCCGACGGATAACCAATCCCGTCCCTTTGTCGATGACTTAGCCGAAGAGATGATGCAATCTTTGGAAAAAAATACCCAAACTAATGGCATTAAATTTTATAACATTGGTTCAGGAAATCAGGGTATCGTTCACGTAATCGCTCCCGAACAGGGATTAACTCAACCTGGGATGACCATTGCTTGTGGCGATTCCCACACCTCTACTCACGGAGCCTTTGGCGCGATCGCCTTTGGGATTGGGACATCTCAAGTGCGGGATGTGTTGGCTTCTCAATCCTTGGCTTTAGCAAAATTAAAAGTCAGAAAAGTTGAAGTCAATGGAAAGCTTTCTCCAGGAGTCTATGCCAAAGACGTGGTTTTACATCTCATTCGCAAATTAGGTGTAAAAGGCGGCGTGGGCTATGCCTATGAATACGCGGGTTCTACTTTTGCGGACATGTCAATGGAAGAACGGATGACAGTCTGTAATATGGCGATCGAAGGTGGCGCACGATGCGGTTATATCAATCCCGATGATGTTACTTTTGATTACTTGAAGGGATTGGATTTTAGCCCCAAGGAAGAAGATTGGGAAAAAGCCGTTGCCTGGTGGCGCAGTATGGCTAGTGATGCTGATGCGGAATACGATGATATTGTGGTTTTTGATGCCAAAGAGATTGAACCGACCGTTACTTGGGGCATTACCCCTGGTCAAGGTATGGGTATTAGTGAAGTGTTACCTGTTCCCGAAAGTCTGGAGGAAAGCGATCGCGCGATCGCCGAAGAAGCCTATCAATATATGAAACTTGCCCCTGGTCAACCCATCAAAGGAACCAAGGTAGATGTCTGTTTTGTCGGCAGTTGCACTAATGGACGGATTAGTGATCTCAGGGAAGCGGCCAAATTTGCAGCAGGAAATCAAGTTGCCGCCGGTGTGACAGCTTTTATTGTGCCAGGGTCAGAACGAGTCAAAAAAGAAGCTGAAGCGGAAGGGTTAGATAAAATCTTTGAAGCGGCGGGTTTTGAATGGCGAGAAGCGGGTTGTTCTATGTGTTTAGCCATGAATCCCGATAAGTTACAAGGCGATCAGATTAGTGCTTCTTCTTCCAATCGCAATTTCAAAGGTCGTCAGGGTTCTTCCACTGGTCGGACGTTGTTAATGAGTCCTGCAATGGTTGTCACTGCCGCAATTAAAGGAGAAGTTGCGGATGTTCGTGAGTTTTTATCTGGAAAATAGTTTCTGTTGAAAAGATAAAACCGTGAGGAAATCAATCTTTAATCTCTTTACGGAAAAATCGGTGATCATGTTTTTATATTGTCATCGCACCTTTAGCTTTCTCCGCGTATTCTGATGCGGTTTTCTTCGACAATCCACAAGTGATGAATAATTGTTTCCTGCTCAAATAACGGGATTATGTTTTGAAGAATAGAAAGCAAATAGAGCTTGTCTTGACGATTGACCCGAAATACAATGATTCCTAAAAATTGTTCGGGAGGATAATTTTTAAGATTAGTAAAATCTAAATCAAGTGTGATTAATGTTCTACTTTCTTGTTGACAAATCTCTAAAAGAATTGGGTCTTTTTCTCCTTTTAGTTTTTGCTGATGTACAGTCATTGCATCATAGCCAGCTTCTTGAAGTATTTCCGCAAATTCTGTTGGCAAATTTTCATCAATTTTAAATTTCATATTATCCCATTAAGCCGATATAATTCTTTCACGAGCCAATTCTGCGGCATAGGAAATCGCTGCTTTTAGATCAAGTTCACTAAGAGATGGATAGCTTTTTAATATTTCTGCGTTACTGACTCCAGCCGCCAAGTTATCTAGGACAACAGATACCATAATGCGAGTTCCTTTAATGCAGACTTTGCCATGACAGATGGAAGGATCACTGGTAATTCTTTCTTGCCATTTCATATTTTTTACTCGGAATATCTTTCATCTCGAATTATATCAGACAATTTCTGTGAGCAACAGATTATATTTATAAGCGATCGCAATCATTCTTTAAAGGGACTAAGGGCGGCGATCACCTTTTTAATGTTGTTACGGTAAAGTTGGTGATCGTAATCATTCTTTGAAGGGATTAAGGACTGCGATCGCAATCATTCTTTAAACTGACGAAAAGTAGCGATCGCTATTAAAATGAAGACAATTTTTGTTGACCATGTACAACCCCTAAGACATCAATTCTATCAACTCCAACGTAGTAAATAATTCGATAATTTGCTTCAATAATTTCACGAGTTTGTTCTAGATTAATTTCGGGTAACATTCGACCTGAATTAGGAAAGTTGGCAATTTGCTCTGAACGTTTTGTAATGAGATCAACTAGCCGAGTGGCATATTCAGGCGAAATTTGAGCATGATAGTCATGGATTGCTTTTAGCTGCTCAATTGCTTTATTTGTCCAAAATACGTTCATGGTTGCAGACCAAATTGCGATCGCACTTCTTCTACGGATTTGACCCGTCCTGCTTGGCTGTCTGCTAAACCTGCTTCGACTGTTAAAATCAAATAAACCTGGTGCATAATATCATCCCAAGTACAGTTATCGGGTAATTGTTCAATGAGACTATGAGCTTGTTGTTTAATGTTTAATGTTGTCATCTTTTAGCTCTGTTACAGTGTTATTTTGAAGACTAATTGTTTGTTATTATAGTCTATTTTCCTAATAATTGTTTACTTTCTCTAATCCCATTACGAAAAAGTCGGCGATCGCAATCTTTCTTTAAGGAGATTAAAAGCGGCGATCGCAAGATCAAATAAAAATTTTACACCTGAAATTAATGATTAATGATTAGAGGACTCAGAATAACTCACTAGGAAAAATAGTGTAATTTACAGCCTGTATTTCTTAATAAAATCTTGCTTTAGTATTTTGCGAAATAAGTCAGATCTAACACGTTTAAATAATACTCCATTGCCAAAATCAAAATAGACAATTTTCTTTGCATATTGCCAGGTTTTTCGTTCATACTTCCATGTATAAAAATATAATCCTTTATATTTCTTTTTAATCAAAATACCTTCATTTTTTAAGTTGATTTCTAAATTAGCCAAACTTTGTTTTGAGTGTTCTTGCATTTCTGATTCTAATTTCTCAAATTTATATTTTTCTTGCTCAATGAGCTGTTCCTTTCTATTTAATTCGCAAACAGATTCATTGAATTTATTTTCAATATCTTTGATTTTATCTGTTATCCACATTTCAATCAAATCATGAACTTGATTATACAGCGTAATATATTGAAACGACTGTTTTCTTATTTCATTTTTAATCCCTAATATATTCTAGTTCTGGCTGAATATTCAATAAAAATTCATAGCCTTTATATCCAGAATTAATCAAGAAATCAGATAATTTTTCTTCATTCATATCATAGATAACGGGAAATAAGGTAGGCTTACTAATAGTTTCAATAGCTTTTATATTTACTAAATTAGCTTTTTCGATTTGACTAAACTCAATTATTTTATAGTTTTGTAAAAAATCAGAATTGGGCAAACCAATTAGATACTTATTTCGTTCTTCTAAATTAAACCAACTCGTTCTTAATGATTGTATAGATTGATTAGTTATTATAAATTTTTTGCCCACATTTTTTTGAACTTCTTCTAATAAACAATCAATTTTATATGAAATATCATGTATTGATTTTGTTGAGGTTAAATAATTGATCTTTGTTTCTTGATTTATTATGGTCTTGTCTAATTGTGTGACAACCATTTTGGCAATAACGTATGCTTGAGTTAAAGACTCTACATCTTTGATAGAATTTGCTTTTTTTAATTGTGTAACGATTGCTTCTGAAAAACATTGTAATTGACTTAAATATTCCACATATTCAGAAAATTTATCTTCGAGTTTTGTATTATCATTTTTGATACTTAAATAGTCACTCTCAAGTGATTCAAGATTTTTTTTCGCCTTATTTAAATCTTCTTCAAGTTGCTCTTTAATTGCTTTTTTTTGATTGTTTATATTCTGCTCAAGAACTCTGAGCTGATCTGTTACGACACTCCTACGTGAAAAATTATCTTTAAATTTTACAGCATTTACTACCCAAATCATATTTTTATAAAACTCCTCCCTTTCCTTAATTTCGGCACTTGAAATAGGTGAGTTTTGGAATTCTATCACCATTCCCTCAGCAGTTTTAATATCAGCAATATGTTTTATCCCTGTTGCATTGTCTTCGATAATAAACTCCTGCCAATCTTCGGGAAATTGCTCTTTCCAGTCAAGATGCCACTCTGTTTCTGGTTCAAACCATGAATCACAACTATTTTTATGTTTCCAATGCCAAATATATATTTCTCCACAACTAGCAATCACGGTTCTTTGACATTTAGGACAAATACCTCTGCCATCCTTGAATGCTTTTTGCCTTTTTCCATCAACAAATGCGTACTGCATAATAGAAAAATTACCTTGGATGCGTTGTGAAGCTAAGGAATCTCTCAGGCAACAATAGGCGTACTATAGCATAACTAAACTAATCTTGACTATTTCACTGCACATCGGGCTGTACTTATCCTAAGTTGAAATCTCAAGTTTTGCTTAGAAACTCACTTACAATATTTTGATTAATCGCAATCAACAAAGCCAAAACTGCTATAATTTTATCAAAAGTTTCTTCCCCTCATAATGCCTTCTCTCCCCAACATCTCCCGCACCTTTAAATTTACCCCTTCCCTCGCCCTAGAAGCCCTAAAATCCCAAAAATTTGACGATCTAGACCACTATCAAGTGCGTTTAGACCTGTTCAACCTATCCATCATGGCAGACTACGATCAACTCCTTTGTTTGCCCACATTAACGGCCATTGATAAATATTGGTATCAAATCGAAACCGCCCGAAAAGTGATGCGTCAATTAGGCGGAAGGGCCTTGTTAGCCGATGAAGTCGGACTCGGTAAAACCATTGAAGCGGGTTTAATTTGTAAAGAATATTTAGCCAGAGGACAAATTCAATCCTTATTAATCCTTAGTCCTGCCTCCTTAGTCTCCCAATGGCAACAAGAATTAAGCGAAAAATTTAATATAGATAGTATCACCACCGACTCCAAATTACTACAACAAAACCCCGAAGAATTTTGGACGAGTAATCAAAGAATTGTTGCCTCCTTGCCAACTGCCAAATCCGCTAAACATTTTCCCTTTGCCACTGGACGCAATTGGGATTTAGTAATTGTCGATGAAGCCCACCATCTCAAAAATAGAAACACCCTTTCCTGGAAATTGGTAAATGCGTTAAATAAGCGTTTTATTTTAATGCTCACTGCCACACCTGTTCAGAATTCCTTAATCGAATTATTCAACCTTTTAACATTGCTTAAACCAGGATTATTAAAAACAGAAGCCGCCTTCAAAAAAGAATATGTAAATTCTAAAAACGGTCGCGTTCCGAAAAATCCCGAAAAGCTTCGTCAATTAATGCGAGAAGTGATGGTACGCAATACCCGCGCTTTAGTAGATGTTAAATTACCCAAGCGATTTGCGACGACGATTTCTGTCATTCCTTCGAGTGCCGAGAAAAAACTATACGAAGATGTGACCGAATTTCTCCGCCATCCTGATGTTCCCCTCGATAAACTTTCAACGACTAATTTATTAATGCGAGCGGGTTCTTCTCCCAATGCTTTGACGGATTCTTTGAAGCAATTAAGTAAACGAATCGAAAGCGATGTTCTTAAAAGTTTAGTCAAACGTTCTGCCCAAATCAAAAAAGCAGAAAAAGCCAAGGCATTAATTGAACTATTGCAACAATCTCACCAGAAAACCTTAGTTTTTGCGACCTTTAAAGCGACCAGTGACTATTTACAAACCATGCTCCAGGAAGCGGGTATTGTCTTTGTTACCTTTCGCGGTGATATGTCTCTCAAAGAAAAGGATGCGGCGATAGAAGCGTTTCGGGATCAGGTTCCCGTTCTCTTGGCTTCGGAAACGGGGGGAGAAGGTCGCAATATCCAATTTGCTAACGCGATCGTTAATTATGATTTGCCTTGGAATCCGATGAAAATTGAGCAACGGATCGGACGGATTCATCGGATCGGACAAGCCCAGGATGTATTCATTTTTAATTTTTGTTTGAAAGATAGTATTGAAGAATATATTTTAAGCGTTCTCCACGACAAGATTAATATGTTTGAATTAGTGGTGGGAGAAATTGAGACGATTTTGGGTAATATGGATGAAGACCTAGATTTTAGTGAAATTGTGCGAGATTTGTGGTTAAAAAATCAGGCTAAAGCAGAGCTAGATTTGGCTTTTAATCAGTTAGCAAGTGATTTATTAAAAGCTAAAGACAGTTATAAAGAAACCCAAGAATTAGAAGAGCAAATTTTTGGGGAAGACTTTGAAGCTTAATAGAGATTTTTCTCTATTATATTTTCGGTTAAATTAATTTAAATAAGATTGTAAACATGAGTACAGATCCGATTTTAGCCGCGATCACCAATTTAGTTTCCCTAGAGGGAGGCATTGCTGAATTAGAAGAGCAACAAACCTTGAATGTTTTGCTAACAGAAAATATTGCAAAAGCCCTAGAGTTACCAGAAGAAGTTTCCCTTTCTACTCAAATTGATAATTCTAAAAGTTTGTTTGTCACCTATCATTCGGATTTATTGCAAAAGTTTTCCGATTTGTTGGGTACAAAAGGCTTAGTCGCCAGTTTAGGGGTTCAGTTTACGGGACACTTTAAAACCAGTGGTTTTGAGAAAATGGTGATTCAAACCCTTATTCCCCACAATGGTTTAATTCGATTCGTAGAAGCTAAACGGGAAAATACGCCCTATCTTTGGTGTCATATCGCCTATTCCGCAGAAGCCGATGAAAAGAGGATTGGGATGATTTCTTTTTTTCTTAATGGTTTAACAGGCGTTGCACCTGTGGATATCGGAGACGCGCTACTGTGGCAAAGCGATCGCATTGCCGTTGATCCTCAAACTCAACCTCAGATTATTGCTTTAGAAGAATTGACTCCTATCATTGAAAAAATTTCTGAAAATAGAATTGCAGAAAATTTGCAAAATTGGTCAGCCAAGTTAGCCAGAGCCAAGGTAAGAGATGAGGAAAGATTGAGAGCCTATTATGGAACGATTAGCAGTGAAATTCGCCATAAGATGAATGCAAAACAATTAGTGGATGAGGCAAAGGAAAAAGAAGAACTTCGTTTAGCGGCAACAGAGGGAGAATTAGAAAGAAAATTAGCGGATTTAGAACAACGCTATACAATGCAAATAGAAGCAAATTTATATAGTGCGATGGTTATTTATCTGCCAACCGTTCATATACAGTGCGAATTAACTAGAAAAAAAGCAAAACGAATGATTACGGCAATTTGGAATCCGTTTACTAAAATCATTGAGCCGTTACGTTGTGAATTTTCGGGAGAAACGATTTACGATTTTTATTTAGATGAAAAAGAGGCAAAAATGATTTCTTCTAATTATTGGGAAAAAAATGCTATGGGCAAACGGGGATAATGAATAGTTGTAAGTATCTATTAAAAATGCGATTGCAACCAAACTCCGTAGTCAAGAGGGAAACGAGCAGTTTATTTTGAGAGTATAGATAAACTCGATGCTGTAACCTTTGTCGCCCTCTTGCTTCAACTTAAATCTATGGAAGAACAAGGATTATTAATTCGTCAAGAAGATTAAGGTGGTTTTCGTTTTGTCCCTTCCCAATTATTTCAACCTAAATTGCTGTCTGAATCTAAGTAAATAATAGTTGAAGCCATTCCGAGAATCATAAAAATCGATCAAGCAAAAAGCGATCGCAACTTTGCCGCCTATTTCTCCATTCACTCGAAAATAAAACAAAGCTTAGACAGCCTAGCTTTGAACCTTAAAGCTGTGTTACATTTTTTAATAGTATCTTTCAACTCACCTACAGATAGACCCGTCTATTCTCTATGTGAGCCTGGCATAGTACGCTTAATATATATGGCAATTCCGACTCTAGATAGAGTCATTCCCCAAATTACCCACAATCCTTAGAGAAGTATAGCTTCAATGTTTTCTAAAGAAGTCACCGAATCAAAATTATTCCAATGGTTCAATGATCGTCTAGAAGTCCAAGCGATTTCCGATGACATTGCCAGCAAGTACGTTCCCCCCCATGTCAATATTTTTTACTGCCTGGGCGGAATTACCCTAACTTGCTTCTTGATCCAGTTCGCGACTGGGTTTGCGATGACCTTTTATTACAAGCCCACCGTTGCTGAAGCTTTTACTTCCGTTCAATACATCATGAACGAAGTTAACTTTGGTTGGTTGATCCGTTCTATCCATCGTTGGTCTGCCAGCATGATGGTGTTGATGATGATCCTGCACGTTTTCCGTGTTTATTTAACGGGTGGATTCAAAAAACCCCGTGAATTGACCTGGGTTGTGGGCGTAATGTTAGCGGTTACGACCGTTAGTTTTGGCGTAACGGGTTATTCCTTACCTTGGGATCAGGTGGGTTACTGGGCGGTTAATATCGTTTCTGGTGTCCCTGCGGCCATTCCTGTGGTGGGCGATCAACTGGTTGAACTCATGCGGGGTAGCCCTAGTGTGGGTCAAGCGACCTTAACCCGTTTCTACAGTCTGCATACATTTGTTTTACCTTGGGTCATTGCAGTGTTGTTATTAACTCACTTCTTAATGATTCGTAAACAAGGCATTTCTGGCCCCTTGTAATCGATACTGACTATTAGACGGTAATGGATAATTAATGATTCAGCTATCTTGACATAAGTTAATCATTGCTATCTTCTGGTTCTTCAAAATTTCCCCCAAATTCCACCTGATTAGGAGAACTTCCTGATGACAATTCTGAAAAAACCCGATCTCAGTGATCCGGATTTACGCGCCAAACTTGCCAAAGGTATGGGCCACAATTATTACGGCGAACCCGCTTGGCCCAATGACATTCTCTATATGTTCCCGATTTGTATCATGGGTGCGATCGGATTAATCACTGGTTTAGCGATTTTAGACCCCGCTCTCATCGGGGAACCTGCTAATCCCTTTGCCACTCCCTTAGAAATTTTACCTGAATGGTATTTATATCCCACTTTCCAAATGCTTCGAGTTTTACCGAATAAGCTGTTAGGAATTGCGGGCATGGCGGCCATTCCTTTGGGGTTAATGTTGGTTCCTTTTATTGAAAGCATCAATAAGTTTCAAAATCCTTTCCGTCGCCCCATCGCGATGACTGTTTTTCTGTTTGGAACAGCAGTAACGCTTTGGTTAGGTGCAGGAGCGATTTTCCCCATTAGTACTTCTTTAACTTTGGGCTTGTTCTAAGTCTGAACTCAATGAACTCCTATACTCTTTGCTTGAGTGTAGGAGTTTTTTTATAGGCTATTTTTAAAATGACGTACTATCAAAGCCTATTTGATTGAGGATTAATCATCTAACGGTTCATGAATCATTGATAAATTGGTATTTTTGATCATTGATTGGCTTTTATTTTTTACTCCTTCCCAAATGGCGGAGGAAGAAGGAGCCGAAACGCTATTTTGTTTAACCCAATCGATCGCCTTCAAAATCGCTTCTGGGGTCGCAGGGGAACTGAGAGGGACAGACTGAGTATTCCCAAAAGACGCGATCGCATCCCGAATAGCTTCCCGTACAGAAATCGCTAACACAAAGGGAGGTTCCCCCACCGCCTTGGAGCCAAAAATCACGCCATTTTGGGCCGCCCGTTCTAGGAGATGAACTTCAAAATGTTCAGGAATTTCACTAACCGTCGGAATCTTATAGGTACTAGGGGCATCTGTCCGTAATCGACCCTGGGCATCCCAGAACAATTCTTCCATCGTTAGCCAACCCATCCCCTGTACAAACCCACCCTCAATTTGTCCTTTATCGACAATGGGATTGATCGATTCCCCCGCATCTTGGACAATATCAATCGCTCGTAGCTTAAAAGTTCCCGTGAAACCATCAACTTCCACTTCACTAACGGATGCCCCATAACAAAAATAATAAAAGGGTCGGCCTTTGCCCGTTTGCGTATCGTAGTAAATATTAGGAGTGCGATAATAGCCCGTCGCTGACAAACTAATGCGATCCAAATAGGCTTGTTTAATGACTTCATCAAAGGAAATCCGATCCCAGGGATGGCCTGCACAATAAATCCAGTCATCTTCAAAAATTAATTCTTCGGGGGCGTAAAGATTCAGTAATTTAGCCGCAACGGGAGCTAGGCGTTCTTTGATCACTTCACAGGCATTTTTAACCGCTTGTCCATTGAGATCCGACCCCGTAGAAGCGGCAGTGGCAGAGGTGTTGGGAACCTTATCCGTACTGGTGGGCATCATGCGAAAACGGTCATAGTCCACGCCCAAGGATTTAGCGGCAACCTGGATCATTTTGGTATGTAAACCCTGACCCATCTCGGTTCCACCATGATTAAGTTGAATGCTACCATCCAGATAAATCACCAAAAAAGCCCCTGCTTGGTTATATTCGGTTTTGGTAAAAGAAATCCCAAATTTGACGGGGGTAATAGCAATCCCTCGTTTTTTAAAGGCATTAGACCGATTAAAAGCTTTGATCTCTTCTTTTCGTTTTTTAAAGTCCGCATCAATTTTGACCTGATCCCACACCTTGAAGGTGCGATTATCGAGGATTTCCTGACCATAGTGAGTGGTGTTGGTTTCTCCCCGACCGTGATAAAAATTGCGCTCTCGGACGATATCGGCAGGTAAATTCAATTGACGAGCAATGCAGTCCATAATTTCTTCAATAACCAGAATCCCTTGGGGGCCACCAAATCCCCGAAAGGCGGTATTAGAAACGGTATGGGTTCGGACAATATGCCCCCGTATGGCGAGATTGGGGATGTAATAGGCATTATCAATGTGAAAAAGGGCGCGTTGCAACACAGGGAGAGATAAATCCATGCTCCAACCCCCGTTAGCGTATAAATCCACATCTAGGGCGGTAATTTTGCCATCGGTACCGAAGCCGACTTTATATTTTCCTAAAAAGCCATGACGTTTGCCTGTCATTTGCATATCCTGGCTTCGTTTGAGACGCACTCGTGCCGATCGCCCTGTTTTCTGAGCAGTTAAAGTAGCGATCGCGGCTCCAATATTGGCTTGACTTTCTTTTCCCCCAAAACCGCCCCCCATGCGTAAACAGGTGACGACGACTCGATTGCGAGGAATACCCAACACTCGTCCCATAATCAGTTGGGTTTCACTGGGATGTTGAGTGGAACAATAGACTTGATAATTTCCTTCACCATCGGGAATCGTCCAAGTCGCCTGGGTTTCGAGATAAAAGTGATCTTGTCCTCCCATTTCCAATTCACCCTCTAGCTGATAATCCGACTCATTGAGGTGACAGAGGGGATCTCCTCTGCCCATGATGAGGGGTTCCATCATATAACTATTGGCCGCGATCGCCTCCTTAATGGTCAAAATCGGCGGTAGGGGTTCGTAGTTTACTATCACCTTTTCCGCTCCTCGTCGGGCGGCATCTTCCGTTTCCCCTGCAACCCAGACGATCGCCTGACCGTAGTAGCTCACTTCATCCTGGGGCAAAAGAATTTCATCGTGAAAAATTGGCCCCGTTTCATTTTCTCCCGTCACATCGTCAGCCGTAATAATTGTCACTACGCCCTCTACCTGGGAGGCGATCGTCAAATCTAGACTAAATTTTGCCCTAGCCTGGGTTGAAAGAACGGGGCAAATGTGGAGCATATCGCTTGGAAGGCGTTGATCATCAGTGTAAACCGCTTTCCCTGTGACGTGCTGTTTGGCACTTTCATGGCTTTTTAATTTGTGATGTACACTCATAATCTATTTGACCTCCAAAGGATAGGTTTCAATGCCGCCGAATTCAACGAAAAACTTTTCAAAAAGGTTAGCAATCAGGGATTTGCGGTATTCCGCACTGCCTCTAAAATCGGACAAGGGCGTAAAGGTTTCTTTGAGAGCCGCTTTCGCCTGTTGTATGACGACCGTATTCCAAGGCTGTCCGACTAGCATTTCTTCTACATTTTTCGCCCGAATGGGAATAGCCGCCACTCCTCCATAGGCCAGTCTCGCCTGGACAACTTTTTTGGCAGAATCGAGATCAATACAAAAAGCCGCCGCCACAATACTGATATCATCGGTTCCCCGTTTGCCAATTTTGTAGGATTGACTGAGGCGTGTGACTGTCCCTGAAGGCAAGGTTCGGGGAATATGAACCGAAACAATGACTTCCCCTTTCTGTAAATCCGTTTGACGATAGCCATGAAAAAAGTCGGCTAGGGCGATCATCCGAGTCCCATTTTGTCCTGCAATCTTTAACTGGGCATCCAAAGAAAGCAAAACAGGGGGTAAATCTCCAATGGGAGAGCCGACTGCAATATTTCCTCCCAGGGTGGCGCGATTGCGAATCTGACGGGCCGCAAACCAATGGATCATTTCATCCATACTAGGAAAAATTCCCCGTGATCGCTCTTCAATCTGACTGAGGGGAACGCCTGCCCCTATTTCAAGCCATTCATCCGTAATATTAAATATTTTTAATTCGTGAACCGCTTCTAGAGAAATTAAGACAGGAAACTCGCGGCGATGGTGACTGAGTTCTAATCCTAAATCTGTCCCTCCTGCAATGAAGGTTGCATCAGAATGATCCTGTAATAAACTTAAAACTTCATTCAAACTGGTTGGGCGATAAAACTGGTAATTGTCATCTTGATAGGAAAACGCCAGCAGCTCAGGAGCCGCGATCGCCAATTTTTGACTAAAATCATCATCAGCCTTGGCATTGGTCACCCTTTGGGCCGCCTCACGAATGGGGAGATATCCTGTACAGCGACAAAGATTACCCTCAATCGAAATATCATCGACTTTTCCATCGTAATAGCCCGCAAACATACTCATAATAAACCCAGGCGTACAATAACCACACTGGGAACCGCCTGTGGCAATCATTGCGGACTGGACGGGATGAAGTTTTCCATTGGCGATGCCTTCCACCGTGATCACTTCTCTGTCTGCGAGGGAACCCAGGGGAATCAGACAACTATTCATGGCTTGATAATGGGCTTTACCATCGGCTCCTTGACCGACCACCACCACCGTGCAGGCTCCACAATCTCCGTCGCCACAGCCTTCTTTGGTTCCAACATAACCGTGTTGACGTAAATATTCCAAGAGGGTCGTAGTCGGCGGTGAATCGTTAATCCGCAGTTTTTTTCCGTTTAATTGGATTTCTAAGGAGCCATTAGCCGTTGAGATCATCTTTAAATGGGGGAAATGAATGGGGGAAATTTTCTAATATTTTTAATAATTAAGACTTTTTAAACATATTGTTTTGAATCAATCCAATTATTGATGGTTGACTAAAAATACCAATAGTTTAGCAATAGTTTAGGGAAAATCGTGAAGTTAAACTCTTAACCCCATTAACGAATGTATACTGTATACAATAATGGCCCAATATTCTGTGTTTTGTGATACAAATTTCATGAAGGGTGCGAAAAATTTCCATTCAGTCGGTATACTGTATTCAGTTACAAGTTTGTTTTTACGACTTAAGTCGATTTTAATTTTCAGGAGTTGTGTTTTGTCCCCTTCTTCGCGATCGCTTCCCCGTCAGCAAAACCTTCAGCAATTGGCCTATCACGCGATCAGGACTGCTATTTTGTCGGGAGAAATGGAATCGGGCGAAAGATTAATCGAAACCCAATTGGCTCAACGTTTTCAAGTAAGTCGTACTCCCATTCGAGAGGCGATTGCCTTACTGGAACATGAAAATCTGGCCCAAGTCGATGCTAATGGTGTTTTGCGGGTTACGAAAATTTCCGCCAAGGATGTGGCCCAACTCTATGATTGTCGGCTTGCCCTAGAAAAATTATCAGTACAAGGTGCGGCCCTGAATGTAACCCCAGAACAATTGGAAGAATTAAATTCCCTAGTTGTCAAAGCGGAAGAAGTTTTTCAGTCAAACGGCGATCGCCCTCATTTAGAGCTTTTGGATTTGGATTATCAATTTCACCGTCTATTAGCCCAAAGTTCAGGAAATCCTTGGTTAGTCAGCCTATTAGAACAGGTTTTTGACAAAATGTTATTACTGCGGATTCAAACGATGAAACGGAATCCCCAAGTGCTAGAGGTGCGGGTAGAACATCGTCGTATTTATGACGCGATCGCAAAACATGATCCCACTGAAGCCATCGACGCGATCGCAGAACATTTAACGGCGGCTAAAGTGCGGGTTGTCAATGAAGTTTATCAAATTGACCTGGTGGAATTAACTGAATAGGCAATTCTGGCAAAAAACAAGGTGTGGAAAAAGTGGAGTATGTATTAATTTTTAGCCTGAAAGGTTGGTCAGTTGGAAATGTTTTGACGATCGCTTCTTAACCCCGAATCTAAAAAGCGATCGCAGGATTGGATCTTGCTTTTTATCATTTAGTTCATCTTAGCGGCACTGGTTCAGTCTAATTATTAGAATGAAATCCTTACAAGACAAGGACTTAAC